>NZ_JBCPDN010000012.1:25657-40142 GCF_040915425.1 Collinsella aerofaciens
ATCAAAGACCGAATCGAGCGCCAGGACGAGGGCCACCAGGCCCACGAGCAGGGCCAGGGTCGACAGCACCCATTCGCGGCGTGCACCGCTCATGCAGATGACGATGGCGCCCGAAACCAGCACGACCAGGCCCGAGCCCAGGTCGCCCATGGCAACGACGGCCAAAAACGGAATGGACAGCATGCCGCAGAGCTTGACGTAGTCGCGAACGGTATCGATGCGACCGTTATACTGCGAGCCAAGCGTAGCAATAAAGAAGATGGTGATGAGCTTGGCAAGCTCAACCGGCTGGAATGTCAAGCCGATACCGGGAATCTTGATCCAGCCCGTCATGCCCAGACCGCCCGTATAGGACAGACCCGGAATCTTGGGCGAGAAGATCACGATCAGGTCGATGACGAGCAACGCCGTCGAGAAATTGGAAATACCGCGAAGGTCGGTACGCCAGACCAGCACCGCCAGCACCGCCCCGATGCCAATTCCCAGCAGATGGCGTGAGAACGAGGCATCGGCCTTAAACTGCGAAGCCGACCAGATAATGATGGCACCGTAGGCGACGAGCGCCACAGTAGCCACGAGCACACCGATATGCACCTTTTGGCGAAACGTGCCGCGCGAGGCCGAAAGTTGCTTGTTGACGCGGTCCAGGCTGCTGCGAGAGCCGGTCTTGGTTGAACGGAACAGATCCGCCGGAGAAAAATCCATCGCAACCTCCTATCGAACCGAAGAATCGCCCGAGGCCGAAGAGGTATCGGGCTCGTCATAAATCACGCCGAGCACGTCGCGCACGACATGCATCGCGGTATCTGAGCCGCCGCCGCCCTGCTCCAGAACAGTAGCGATGACATACTTGGGATCATCGGCCGGTGCATAGGCGCAGAACCACGCGTATTCGTCCTCGCCACTTTTCTCGCCCGTGCCCGACTTGCCGTATACCTGCGGCGTCAGGGTGCCAAAGTGCGCCGCCAGGGACGTCGATGCCGTGTAAATCACGTCGTGCATGCCGTTGCGAACTAGAGCCAAATCCGAATCGCTGTTGATCTTGGCCTCCAGGCGCTTCTTCTTGCCCTTGCCGTTGTACTTATAGGCATCGCCGTCGCCATCGCGCGACACGGCAGACAAAAACACGTGAGGCACGTACTGTTTGCCGCCGTTGGCAAGACCCATATAGGCACACGCCATCTGCAGGGGCGTCACCAGAATGTCGCCCTGACCGATGGCAATGTTGGTCATATCGCCGGCATTCCACTTGCGGTCCTCGGCAGAGGCGTCGGTGAAGTACGACTCTTTCCACTCGGCATCGGGAATACGGCCCGCGCCCTCACTCGGCAGATCGATACCGCAGGTTTTGCCTAGACCCCAGCGACGAAAGACCTCCTGCAGGCCCTCGGGATGTTGCTCGTCATAAAAGAACGCCTTGCCCATGTCGTAGAAGACGGGGTCGCACGAGTTGGCGATTCCCGACTGCAGCGTCATGGTGCCGTGGCCAGACGTCAGCCAGCAGCGCTTGCCCCACGACTTGCCCAGGCCCGTCCAATAGCCCGTGCAGTTGGTTGTCTGCGTTGAAGTGTAAGTTCCAAACTCAAGACCGGCCAGCGCCGAGAGCGGCTTGATGGTCGAGGCCGACATGTACTGTCCGCTAATGGCGCGGTTGAGCAGCGGGTGCGAACCCTTGTCATCATTGAGCTCGGTCCACACGTCATTTGAGACGCCACCGATAAAGACGGACGGATCGAACTTGGGCTCGCTCGCCATGCCCAGAATCTCGCCATTGTTGGGATCGAGACACACTACAGCGCCGTTGCCGGCATTGCTGTAGCCAGTGGTCTTGGCAAGCTCGATAGCGCTCGCCAGCGCCGTCTCACAGGCCTGTTGAATCTTAAGGTCGAGCGTGAGCTTAATGTCGGAGCCGGCCTTCGCGGGCACGGCGCCGGCCTGACCGGTCACATTGCCCGAGGCATCGACCTTGACGGTCTGCTCGCCACGAATACCCTGCAGCAGGTTTTCGTAGTAGCTCTCAACGCCCGCCTGGCCCACGATATCGCCCGACTGGTACGTAATCTTGCCAGCAGAAGCATCATCATCGCCAGAGGTTTTCTTATTCTGGGCCTCGAGCTGCTCGGAGGTAATGGTGCCGGTATAGCCCAAGATATGGCATGCCGTCTCGCCATATGGATACTGACGCTCGGTACGCTCGGCAATCTTGACGCCCGGGAACTCGCCGGCATGCTCCTGAATATAGGCAACTGTGGAGCGACGGACGTCCGTCGCGATGGTATGCAGGCTCTGGGCGCCCTCTGTATTGTCCTGGATATTGCGAAGGACCGCCACGTAAGGCATTCCAAGCACGTTGGCAAGATGGCGAACCAGAACCTCATCCTCGGCAAGGTCGCGGTAGGCCACGACAGCAAGTGAGGGACGGTTCTGGACAAGCGCCACGCCATTGCGGTCGAGGATGCGGCCGCGTACAGCAGGAGTGGTAACGGTGCGAGTCTGATTGCTATTAGCCTGCTTCTCGTAATAGTCCGACGAGACCATCTGCATGCCCCACAGCTTGACGGCAAGCGCCGCAAACATCGCGCCCACACCCGTGGTGAGGATGGAAAAGCGGCCCTTAAAGGCGGTCGCCGCGGTATTGCCCTCGCCCTCGGTGGCGCGCGGGGCCGTTCCATGCTGTGTATCGTAGGTAAAACGGGAATCGCCACGACGCATGATGACCAGCGCGACCACAATGGCCACAACCAGCACGATACCGGCGATAATAACCGTCAACTGGGAAGACATCTATGGGCCTCCCCTATTTGAGCTTGCGGGTCTTGGGCTTAAAGCGCATACCCGTCTGGCGTCCGCCACGCGCGGAGAATCCATAGCCGGACTGCGGCACGACGCCGGACATCAAAAACGGAATGGCAACCAGACCCGTCAGGATCGAGGACGGCAGTGCATGGCCGAAGATCGCCACGACAAAGCTCGTCTCCAAACCCATAAACAGCAAGATGATGCTGTAGATCACATTAATGACGAGCGCGAACGCGCCCACGGTGACGCCGCGCGCACTCGGGCTACCGCCCGTCTGACCGACGGCACTGTGCACCAGGGCAAAAGAACCCACGGTCAGCAGGAGCGACATAACGCCCACCGGCACGGCAGCGGACAGGTCATAAAACAAGCCGCTGCAAAAACCGCACACGACGGCACGGGTCGGGTCGCCCGAGAACACGCTTAGGCACACCAGGATAATCATGAAGTTGACGCGACCGCCCGCAATGGAGATCTGCGGTGCCAGGCCTGCCTGCAGCAGCACGCACACGATGGCGGCGATCACAAACGTACGGGAGCTCATCCCCTGCTCGTGTAGATCCATGGACATGCCCCCTATTCGCTCGAGCCGGAATCGGTCGTCTCGGACGTGTCGGAACTGTCATCCGAACTCTCGTCCTTCGTCTTGGTCGCAGCATCGCGCGACGTTCCCTGCGGCGTGCTATTAGCGGTGCTCACGTCCTCATCCGAGGCCGACTGTTCGTCGGTCAGCGAGGTAATGACCAGCACTTCCTCGTTGTTCTCGGCCGTGGTCTGAGCGCGCACCACAATGGTGTAGTACACGTCGTTTGCCGATTTCTCGACCGACGAGACGGTGCCGAGCGGTAGACCCTTAGGGAACACACCGCCAATGCCGGAGGTCACGATGATGTCGCCGACTTTAACGTCGGAGTCGACGCTCACATACTCAAGACGCAGCGTGCCGTCAGCCTGACCCTGCAGCATGCCCTGGGCGCGCGTGTCCTGTACCATGGCGGACACACCCGAGTTCTCGTCGCCAATCAGGCGCACGGTGGACGTCTTGGCCGAGACTTCGATGATCTGGCCGATAACACCGGCAGAACTCGTCACGGGCATGTTGATGGTAAGGCCGTCGGCAGAGCCCTTGTCGATGGTAACGGTCGAGGTCCAGGCATCGCCCGAGGCACCAACGATACGAGCAGCGGTCGATTTGAGGTTATAGGTCGACTGCAGGCCGACCAGCCCCTCCAGACGCTCAGCGGTCTTTTGAGCCTCGGAGAGCTCAGCAACCTTAGAGGTCAGTTCCTCGTTTTGCTTCTTGAGCTCGTCGAGCGTGTCCTGCGACGCCGTAAGGTTAGAGAACACGTTGCCGATGGCATTGAAAGGAGCCGCCACAGCCGAACCCACAAAGCGCACCGGCGAGGTAATCGTCGTTACGCCCGAACGCACGGCATGAATCGGCCCTGCCTCGCCCTCGCGGATGTAAAACGTGAGCAGCAACACCGAAATCAGGCTGAAAACAATCAACGGGCGCATACCCGTTGATTGTCGCTTGGTATTCAGATTTGTGGAGAAACCCGAAGATCGTGCCAAATGGAATCCACCTTTTGGAAATTAAGCATTGGTCTGGACGAAGCCGCCATCAAACGCATTGGCCTCGAGCACGCGGGCACAGCCGTTAACGACGTTATCGAGCGCCGTGGGGCTGACGTTGACCGAAACGCCGGTCTCATCGCGCAGACGCACGTCGAGACCGCGTAGCAGAGCGCCACCACCGGTCAGCAAAATGCCGTAGTACATAAGGTCAGAGGCAAGATCGGGCGGCGTGGCATCGAGGGCGTCCTTGACGGCCTTGGCCATCTCGTCGAGCGGCTTGTTGAGCGCGCGACGAATCTCCTCGCTCTCGATGCGCACGGTCTTGGGCAGACCGGTGATCACGTCGCGGCCGTTGACCTCGACGTCGAGCTCGTCCTTGAGCGGCACGGCGGAGCCGACCTTAATCTTGATATCCTCTGCCGTGCGCTCGCCGATGGCCAGGTTATAGGCATCGCGAACGTGCGTAAGGATAGCCTGGTCGAACTCGTCGCCGGCAATACGGATGGACTGCGAAACGACGATGCCGCCCATAGCGATAACGGCAACCTCGGTGGTACCGCCACCGATGTCGATGACCATGGAGCCGGTGGGCTCCTCGACGGGCAGGTCGGCGCCGATAGCGGCAGCCATGGGCTCCTCGATCAGATAGGCCTGGCGGGCACCGGCCTGGATCGTGGCCTCAAAGACAGCACGCTTCTCGACCGACGTGACACCGGAAGGAACGCAGACGACAACACGCGGACGCGGGGTCCACGGATAGCGCTTCTCGGACGCCTTGTCGATAAAGTAGCGAAGCATGGCCTCGGTAACATCGAAGTCGGCGATGACGCCGTCCTTCAGGGGACGAACGGCCACGATGTTGCCGGGCGTACGGCCGAGCATGCGCTTTGCCTCGATACCGACCGCCAGGATGCGCTCGTCGTTCTTGTCGATGGCGACAACAGAGGGCTCGCGAATGACGATGCCCTTGCCGCGCACGGAGACAAGCGTATTTGCGGTGCCGAGGTCGATGGCAAGATCGCCCGCATAGCTACCGAAGAACATATCCATCAAAGAAAACAACGCAACTCCTGATGTGTTGGATGATTGCTGGAAAACTACTAGCTCATCATACTAGCGCAAGCCCGGCACCTCACTTGCGGTGAAGCGCCGGGCAAAGCTAAATCCCATAAGGTCACTACTGGTTGTCAGCAGCCGAGAAATCCATATCGAGCGAGGAAACGGCCCAGCCGATATGGTTGTCGGAGCGCACGAATTTGACGGTGTACTCCTGCTCGCCGCCCTTGGACAGCGATGCCTTCACCTTGGCGGTCGTCTCGGTCATGGACTGATCCATGCCCTCGACGGACACGGTGGCACCCTGCGGAATCGAGGAGATAATCATCGACTTGGCGTCCTCGGACAGGCTCGAGGCCAGGCAAGACTCGGCCTTTGCGGTGTCACCGTCGCCGGCAGCCTGGAACAGATCGGAAACCACAGATTCCTGAGACGGGAAGCCAAAGCCGCGCGTGTAGGCAAAGCCCAGACCGCCCGCGGCGATCAAAATGAGCAGAAGCAGCACGATGAAGACTTTGAGACCCGTGTGGCGATGGCGACGACGGACCTTGGCCTGCTTACGATCCTGACGGTCCTGCTGGACCATCTCGGACTCGGACAGCGTAAAGAAGCCGGTGTCCGAGGGATCGGGCATAAACTGACCGGTCGCGCCCGTAGGATCGAGCGGATCGACGGCAGGAGCGTCCATCGCGGGCGCCGGAGCCGTGGCCATAGCCGTCTGGGCAGACAGCGCGGCAAGCGAATCGTGCACGCGGGCAAGCTCATCGGCCTGCTCGGAGGTGAGCTGGTAGATGCCATCGGCAGTAGCGGCGTTAAAGGCGTCGAGTGCGTCGGAGGGACGGCCGGCGGCAGAAAGCGCCTGACCCATGCCGGCGCTGAGCGCACGCGTGTCGTCGCGGGGGCCGGCAAAGTCGATAGCCGTGCGGTAGGTCTCCACGGCATCCGCCGGACGGCCGAGCTTGATGAAGCAACGACCGAGCTCGCCGAGCGCGGCGGCAGGAGCCGGATTGGCGCCGTCGATGGCAGCCTGACGGAAGGCAGTACCCGCGTTGGCATAGTCGCCCGACTGGAACAGCGCATTGCCCAGGCCCAGATAGGCCTTGAACGGCGTGGCATAGGAAGCATCCTGCGTAGCGGCAGAGAACGCCTGGGCGGCCGTCGTGTAGTCGCCCACGGCGGCGAGCGCCTTGCCGCGGTTGGTGAGCAGCGCGCCGCGCTTGCCGTAGGTGCCGTCGTTGAGGGCGGCGGCATAAGCCTCGGCGGCCTCGGCATACATGCCCAGGTGCATCAAGGCGTTGCCACGAAGGTGATCGGCCTCGCCCATAATCTCATCGGGAGTCTTTGCCGCCCCAAGCATCTGGGCTGCAGCGGAAAAATCACCCGCGCGGTAAGCGGCGCGGCCCTGTTGGATCAGCTGGCTATTCAAGGAAGTCCCCTTTACTCGTGAACGATCTCGACATGAACGATCTCGTCGCCGGCACGCAGCTGCGAAATCACATCGAGACCCTCGACCGTGGTACCAAAGACGGTGTAACCGGAATCGAGGTTATGCTGGGCACCCAGGCAGAAGTAAAACTGCGAACCCGCGGAATCGGGGTCCATGGAGCGTGCCATGGCAAGGGCGCCATCGACATGGCTGTTGCGCGGATTGGTGGCAAACTCGCCCTTGATGCAGTAGCCGGGGCCACCGGTACCGGGCATGCCGTCGGGGCCCTCAAGACCGGCAGCGACGTCGGCGCCGGACATATCGCGGGTATTGGGGTCGCCGCCCTGAATGACGAAGCCGGGCACATAGCGATGGAACTTAAGGCCATCATAGAAACCCATCGTGGAAAGCTCGCAGAAGTTCGCGACATGAATGGGAGCGCCCTCGCCGTCAAACTTGACCTTGATGGTACCCTTCGACGTCTCGATAACGGCGCACTCGTCGCCGGCAAGCTGATACTCGGGCGTGTAGAGCTCTTTCTTAAAACCAAACATGTGGTTCCTTCCTCGTGCGTTTAAAGCATATTTGTACGAATTGTAGCAATAAGCATGCGCTTACATCAATTGCGCACGTAGGTTATGCCGACTATGGCGAACTAATTTTAGGAACGCTGCTGCGGCTTCCAGGAGCCCACGTTGGCGTCGTACTGGTTCAGCGCGCTGTTGCCGCCCTGTGCGATGGGCGCCAGGATATCACTTTGGTGGGAACTCATCGACTCGCCATCGGGAATGGCCAGCGAGATGTCCCAGCTCTGGCAGATCACGTCGACGCGCTCGTACATCCACTCGGCAAGCTGCTTTAAGTGGGCGATGTCGTCCGCATAGACCGTATCGTCCTGGTACTTAAGGTTGTTGAGCTCATCTTGCGTCTTTTTTATCTGGTCACGCAGGGCGTAGGCACTCTGCGACAGCTCCTGACGGGTGGACAGTGGCGTTCGAAGATAGCCGTTGTTAAAAGAATCGATGACCTCGCCGATCTGGTCCTCGTCACCGTAGGACACGATGGTCTGATACAGACCGTCGAGCCTGGTATAGAGCTGATCGTCGGTGAGCACGGTTTCTTCCTGGACCACCTCGGCAGAATCGTCTTGCTTGGTATCGTCCTCAGTCGCCTCGCCCTTTTGGCGCGTGGGGAAGGTGGTTTGTGCAGCTTGGCCAAACTGGTCGTAGAAGCCAGGCATGACACCCATGGGATCGGTCGTCACGAACCAATAGGCACCGCCGCAAACGACGGCAAGTACCGCGATGACGATGAGCGGCTTGGGGATATGACGCTTGTGCTTGTGATAGGCGTCCTCGTCGGGATGCACTTTGCGCTTGGGTTTTTGAGCATCGTCGTGCAGGGAAACGGGCGTGGGAATATCGACCTTGGGGATACCGAAATCCTTATCGAAAGCCGGCAGCACGCAGGTCTCGTTGGGATCGGCGGCGTCCGAAAGAACCGCGGCAGCCGAGGCGGGCGCATGAGGCACCTCGGTATCGATCTGCTCTTGCGTTAGGCGCGGAAAGCCCGCCGTGCGGCCCGCTGCCAGGTCGGATGCGGCCGCGTCCTCGGAGAGGATACCCGGAGCGGGGCGTCCGCATTTGGGACACGTACGATCGTGCGGAGAAAGACGGGCACCGCAGCCCTCGCAGAACACGAACTCGGTGTGCTCGGGGCCATCGCCCGGACCCACATAGGCGTTGCAGTAGGGGCAGAACGAGGCGCCGTCCTCGATAGTCTTAAGGCAATGCGGGCAGATCACGGCATCCTCTTTTCGAAGCAATTCAAACAATCGAGGTTAGAGCATAACATCGCCACGGCCCCACAGGAGCAAGGCACCAATTCAACATCGCCAGGGCGCGTAGTTACTTCTTCTTTTTGCTTGGCATCGAGACTTTGATGCCTTGGGCGGACTTGGTCACGCGAGAGCGCTTGGCTCCGGTACTCCTCTTTTTCTTGGGCTGGGCCTGGGCCACGCCCTCGAGTGCACGGGCCTCGGCCTCGCGAGCGGTGCGATCTTCGCGGCGCTGCGCCATGTCGGCGGCGACGCGCTTGGCAAAACGCTCGGCCGTCGAACCCGTCGAGCTCACCTTGCCGCCACCGCGACCCAGGTGGACGCGCACACCACGGCCAAAACCAGTTGCGGCATGACGACGACGCGGCTTGAGCGAATCCATCATCGTGGCGAGCTTAAAGAACACCGAGCAGGTAAAGACCACGATAACAGCCAAGATAACCATCTGGCCCATCGACAGGTTGGCAATAGACAGCAGCTCCGGGAATCCGATAACGCCCACCAGGATGCCGGCGACTACAAACACAAAGAGCACCACACGTAAGGGCGTGAGAGGCTGCGAGATGCGCCAGATTAGGCTGACGCTCGCCGCGCACGACGTAAGCAGGCACATCGTAGACAGCGTGAGCTGGCTAAAGCCAAACACGCGCGCCACAAAGATATCGAGCGCCGCAGCCAAAATGACCGCAATCGACGCCGGCAGTGCACGCTTGAGTACGTTGCTCAAAAACGCACCCTTCACACGAGCATTGTTGGGCTCCAGGCCCAACACAAAACCCGGCGCGCCGATGCAGAAGAAGTTAATAAGCGTCATCTGGATGGGCTCGAAGGGGTACGGCGGCAGCGCGATACACAGCGCCGCCAGGCCCATCGAGAACAGCGTCTTGGTCAGGAACAGTGAGGCCGAACGCTGCAGGTTGTTGATGGAGCGACGGCCCTCGGCCACCACGGCGGGCATCGAGGCAAAATCGTTGTCGACGAGTACGATTTCGGCCACGTTGCGCGCGGCATCGGAGCCGGCCGCCATGGCGACGGAGCAGTCGGCCTCCTTGAGCGCCAGCACGTCGTTGACGCCGTCGCCCGTCATGGCCACGGTGTGCTCGCGGCGCTTGAGCGCCTGCACGAGCTCGCGCTTCTGCTGCGGGGTCACACGACCAAAGACATGGTAGCGGTCCACTGCGGCATCGAGCTTGGCCGGCGTATCGAGCGTCGTGGCGTCCACATAAGCGTCCGCCCCCGGCACGCCCACCACGCGCGCGATCGACGACACCGTACGCGGGTCGTCGCCGCTGATCACGTTGAGGGTCACGCCCTGCTCGTTAAAGTAGCCGATGGTCTCGGCCGCCGAGGTACGAATCTCGTCGCGGATGGTCACAAATCCCACGGGCTCGGCCTCGCCCACCATATCCCCATCGGGCGTAAAGCCGTCCACGCGCGCCACCACGAGCACGCGGCAGGTATCGGCAAGCTCGGCGACACGGTTCTCGACCTGGGCAAACGCACGATCAGAGAGCACAAATTGCGCGGCGCCCATTACGTAGGAGCCCTGCGCAAAAGAAGCGCCGCTCCATTTTTTAGACGACGAGAATGGAATGACCGACAGCGGCTCGGACACCTCGACCGGGCGATCGGCGTAATAGTTGAGCAGCGCCTGGCAGGTCTCGTTGGCATCGGCCGAGGTCGCACGTGCCACGTTAGCCAGCGCAAAATCGAGCACTGTGGTATCGACGGGAACAGCCGCCTCGTCCGAGTCCACGCCAAAGCCAACACCCTCAACAGGCAGCGGATACGTGCCCTCGACCTCCATACGGCCCGACGTGATGGTGCCCGTCTTGTCCAGGCACAGCACGTCGACGCGAGCGAGTGTCTCGATGCAGTAGAGCTGCTGTGCCAGCACCTTGCGGCGGGCCAGGCGCACCGTGGCGATGGCGAGCACCGACGAAGTCAGCAGCACCAAGCCTTGCGGGATCATACCCAGCAGGGCGCCCACCGTGGACAGCAGCGCCGACGAAGGCACATGACCGGCCAACAGCTCGGAGAAGCACCACGAAAGCGCGCTATCGCCCGGGGTTCCCGCGGCATCCCACAGCTCGCTCACACTCGAGGCAAACAACGCCAAACCGAGCGGGATCATGATGATGCTCGCAAAGCGCACGATGGCGTTAAGCTCGTTCATGATCTCAGAATTGACTTTTTTGACGTATTTGGCCTCGTTATTGATCTTAGCCACGTAGTTGTCGGCGCCGACATGGATCACGCGGGCGCGCAGCAGGCCCGAGTCGATAAAGCTGCCGCTCATGAGCTCGGAACCGGGCTGTTTCTTAATAAGGTCGCTCTCGCCCGTCAGCAGGCTCTCGTTCACGAGCGCCTCGCCCGACACCACCACGGCGTCGGCGGGAATCTGGTCGCCGCGCCCCAAGCGGATGATGTCGTCGAGCACGATCTGGTCCAGGCCGAGCTCCACCTCGGCGCCGTCGCGCACCGCGATGGCCTTCTTGGAGGTCAGCAGCGTGAGCTTATCGACCATCTTCTTGGAACGCATGGACTGAATGACGCCAATAGCGGTGTTCAAGAACACCACGAACAGGAACGTCAGATTCTTAAACGAACCGGTCAAAATGACCAGGAAAGCCAAGATCACGTTGATCAAATTGAACAGCGTGCAGAGGTTCTCGATGATGAGCTCTTTGACCGACTTGGTCTTGAGTTCCATGTTGCGGTTGATTTTACCGGCGGCGATACGCTCCTCGACCTCGGCGGTTGAGAGTCCGCGCTCGATATCCGTTGCTGCCATACCACGTCCCATCACGTCGCGTCGGTATAAGAAAAACCGCCCGGACCATGCGAGGTTCGGACGGTCTCACGTTCGATGGTGCCCCGTCTGCCTAGATTCTAGAACCGAGATCTGCGCCGTTGGGACCGTCGTGCTGCTCAGGATACCACGGGCGGCGTAGCGTCATCTTTTCTCGAGAAAAAAGCCCGCCCGGTAAACCCGAGCGGGCCGCGGCTAGCGCCGGTTGATGCTCACGATGCAGAGCCCGATTGTCGCCACGGTGCCGCCGAAGAGCGCGCCGAGCACGAATGCCAACGCGATCATGCTAGTACGGGTTGCCGTCGGTGACACAGACCTGGAGCCGGTCGAGCGGCTCGCCGTAGAAACCGGCGTAGTCGTCGCCGCCGTACGTGGAGCCGTCGTCGCACACGGTATCGAGCCATCCGGGGCGCACGGTGGTCTGCGAGCGATACCACGCCTGCTTGTACTCCTCGCCGCCCGGGGTCACGTAGTACATGCGCACGCCGTCGATGGTGTGGCCGGCGATTCCGGCGCAGCCGTTGACGGTATCGTTGCGGTCGCCCTTGGAAACGTAATCGAGCCAGCCGTCCTCGATTGTGTGAACCTGATACTTGAGCGTACCGCGATCAACTCGGGCGCAAAGGAGGTCGTGCTGTCGGCACGGGTATCCCGCGAAGCCGTTGTCCCCGGCGCCGAAGTCGATCACCTCGTCCAGCCAGCCGCCGCCCTTGAGGTGGAGGGAGTAGTGGACGGGGATGCGCTTGCCAGATGCCTTTGTGAAGCCGCCAGATGCCGCCTGAGCGGGCTTTGCCGCGGCAGGCTTAGCGGCGGCGGAGGGGGCTGGCGCCTTGCCGCCCTTCATCGCGTCGTACCACGCCTGGGCGCGCTGCATGTAATGGTCGCGCTGGGAGCCCGCAAGCTCGCCGGGGCAAGCCGTGGCGCTCCAGTAGCGGTGCGGGAACACGTTCTTGCACCACTCGGGGCGACCAAGGCCGTAGTATAGGCACAGGGCCGCCACGAGGTGCGCGCCGCTCTCGATGGCCTTCTCGTGGACCGTCCACGGGTTGCTGCCGCTGTTCGCGTGCTCGATGGAGATGGTCGTGTCGTTGCCGCGTCCGGTGCCGATTCCGTCGCCGCAGGCGTAGGCGCGGTCGGTGTCGTTGACGTGCTGCACGATGTAGCCGTTGCGGTCGACCGAGTAGTGCGCCGAGCAGCCGTTGGCGCCCCAGATGCCGTTGCACTGGCCGGCGTTGAGGTCGCCGGCCATGTGGTGGATGGTCACGCCCTTGATGCCGAACGGGCGGCCTGCGGAGAAGTTGCGCCCCAGAAGCTTGTACTCGTCCGGTTGGACGTTTGCGAAGTCTGCCATTAGTCCTCCTTGATGTCGCCGAGCGCCAGCAGGGCGTCCAGCCATTTGTCCGTGATGCCGACCGATTTGAAGGCCGCATAGGCCACCTGCACGCCGCCTACCGCGGCGAAGATGGACGTAACCCATGCCGAGGGTTCGGTCGGTACGCCGCCCGACATGGCCGTGAGGGCGCCGCATCCTGCCGAGACGGCGATGGCCGTCCAGCGGGCGACATTGCCCGTCATCGCCTTCGTCTTGATGGCCTGCACGATGTACGGCACGACCAGCACCGTGCATACCGTGAGGCCCGCCTGGATCTCTGTCATTCGATTGCTCCTATCTGTCGGATTCCTTGCTGTAGATCAGGTCGACGCGGTCGCAGATGTGGTCGACCTTCTCCGCCATTCCCTGGCTTCTCGCCTGGCTGTGGACCAAATCCGCGTGGAGGACGTCATTTGACGCGACGACCGACTCCATGAGCGTTTTCATTCCTTCGATCAGGGTGTTGCTGCGCTCCATCTGGGCGGCGATGCGCCCCTCCATCTGGGACCGCTCGCGGTCGCGCTGCGCCCTCTCGTCGACTTCGGCCTGCTTGCGCTCCTCGCGCTTCAGGTCGAGCTCGCCTTTCCGCTGGTTTTGGCGTTTGTACTCCTCGAGAAACTGTCTCCCGAAGTAGAACGCAACGAGCGTCAGGAGCACGCCTCCAAGCCAAGCCGGTCCGTAAGGCGCAAAAAGCTTGAGCACTTCCATCCTGGGCGCCCTCCTTCCGCCTATTCGGCCGTGTACTCCTCGCCGGTGATCTCCTTGTACTCGTCGGCGGTGATCCACTTGCACTCGACGGCCTTGTGTACTCGCGCCTTGCTCCAAAGAGGTCGGTCGTAGTACTTCTTGACGCGTGCGAAGTGCTTGGAGTGCTCGTCGGTCTTCTTCGTCGGCATTACTGGTCACCTCCGACCGTCATGAGCAGGTAGTCGATGTTTGCCGTGTTCTGCTCGGTCTGCGTCGGCTGCGACGCCTGCTCGCGCATCTGGTCGAGCAGCGCCGACACGTCGGGCGTCTCGCCGCTGTCGTAGGCGGCGAGCGCCGCGGTGTAGGCGAGCTTTCGCGCCTTCCGCTCAGCGTACTCGTCATCGTCGATAACGCCCGCGTCGTGCGCCGCGTCGGGGTCGCCGATCTGCGACAGCAGATCGCGCAGGGCGTTGACCTCGGCCATGGTGCCATCTTGAAGCTCGTTGGGGCGCGGCGTGTCTTCCTCAGTGTCCATGCGGACTCCTCTCTTGTCGGGGAATGTGCCGCCATCGTATTAGCGCCGTGAGATTGCCGAGCCGCTTTGATGGGCGCAAAGGAAGAAGGCGCGCCGCAGCACGCCTTCGATGCTTCTGTTATTTCGCAGCCGCTTCGCTTAGGCCGCTGCTTTGAGTTGCCGGTTCTCCGCTATTGCGAGGGCTTGCTTCCGCTTGAATCGTCCCTCTGGTTGGCCTGCATTGAGCACCCCCCCTGCGCGAGATTTCCGAACAGGCTGCGGTACAGCGCGTCCATGGCCCGCACGCTGCGGTGCGCGTCCAGCCGTTTCATGCCGCCGCGCCAGCTCTGGTAGCTCTGCTCCACCTGCTCGGGGGTCATGACGCCATCGGCGACCATGCGGGC
>NZ_JBCPDN010000013.1:0-36869 GCF_040915425.1 Collinsella aerofaciens
GCTCGACCTTCTCCCTGCTGTACATGCGAACCTCCAGTCCGGACCGCCCCGCGGTCCAACTTTCTGTCCGCACCCCCTAATCAATGAAGTTATATACGGTTTCCAGCCTTGCCCAAGCCCACCCCTCGGGCAGCTCCTCAAACGGCACTTCGTTCGCGATGCACTTATCGCTAGTCACGCGACCCTTGGCATCCACCTTCTTCTCATAGGGGGAGCCATCGGAACCGGATTGGCTTTCAACTGTATTCGCGACAAGCGTTGTAAAATCTAGTGAGACGAGCATCCCGGTTGCTCCAGCGCTTCGATGCTCTGGTCTTTAGCGTCTTTCGTTCAGTGGGGGACTGACCGCAAGCGGCGTAAACAAGAAAGGGGACAAGCGTAAATGAAAGCAACCGAGGCGAATCTGCTCGACCTTATGGGCGTGGCGAAGATGCAGTTTGTCATTCCCGTGTACCAGCGAGTTTACTCGTGGAGTGTAAAAGAGTGCGAGGTGCTTTGGGATGACGTCATGCGAGCGGGTCGTGATGGCGTATCGCACTTCGTGGGGTCAATGCTTTATATCCCCGAGTCCGAGAGCTCTGCCACGAGCATTTCGCGCGTGCTTCTGATTGACGGACAGCAGCGCATGACGACGTTTTCGTTGATGATTGCAGCTTTGGCTGACTATTTGGAGAGCAACCCCGACAAGGCTGGCTTCCTTGGCGACCTCAAAATCTCGGCGCTGAGGAAAAATTACCTCTTTAACGATGACGACTACAACGGTCTGGCACGCTACAAGCTGGTGCTCTCGCAGGACGATAAAGAGACGCTGTTCTCCATCGTGTCTGGGGCTCCCGTGCCAGATGAAAAATCGGATCGGATTGTCGAGAACCATGCGTTCTTCCGCGAGAAGATGCGTGGTAAATCATTTGACCCGGCAAGGCTTTGGGCGGGGCTAAACCGCGTGCAGGTCATCGACACTAAGCTCACCGCTGGCGTTGATAATGCCCAGCTCATATTTGAGTCCATGAACTCCAAGGGCAAGCCGCTCACGCCCATTGACCTCATCCGTAACTACGTTCTAATGTCGCTTCCCAACGACGAACAGACCAAGCTTTATGAGGGTTATTGGCATCCACTCGAGTGCTTGTTCGGAAAAGGCGGCGAGGACGAGTTCAATGCATTTATCTGGTACTGGCTGTGGCTTAAAGTTCCCAATAGGATGCCGAAGGAGAACGAGGCCTACTACGAGTTTAAGCGCTATTTCGCCGACGACTACGATGGTGACACCGAGGGCCTGCTTAAGGAGCTGCGCGGGTATGCACATAGATACGCCAGTCTGTTCCTTGGTAAGGAGAAGGACGACGGACTGCGCCGAGTGTTCGGCAGAATCGTAAGCCTCGACGTGAAGCAGATAAGGCCCCTCTTAATGTTGCTTTATTCGGTTTACGAGGGGAATGGACTAGACCGCAATGCGTTTTTACGTATCTGCGAGACTATCGAGTCGTTTCTGTTCAGGCGAGCGGTTTGCGGCAGACTTACCACGGGCCTAAATAATTTCTTTGCCGGCATGTATCGCAATCTCGAGCAGCAGGACGATATCGAGGAGTACGTTACGGCGATGCTCCTTATCCACAGCAGCGGTATGACCGCATACTTTCCGACAGACGAGCATTTTGTCGAGGAGTTTAAGGCGCGTGACTGCTACAACCGCTTCTCTAAAAAGCGCTATTACCTGGAACGCATGGAGAACTGGCACCACCCGAAGGAGTCCATCTCAGCCGACGATTACCAGATCGAGCACATCATGCCCCAGACGATTGATGATGAGCACGGCTGGAAGGAATCGCTTGGTGAGAACTGGGAAGACGTCCACGACAGGCTGTGCAACAACTTGGGAAATCTTACGCTGACGGGCTACAACCAGGAGTACTCAAACCGGTCGTTCTCGGACAAGCTCAATCTGCCTGACGTCGGATTTAAATGCAGCCCGCTCTACCTAAACAAATCGATTGTCTCGCATGAAAAATGGGGTGAGGAAGAGATTGGGCAGCGCGCGGACGAGCTGGCGAAAGAAGCGTGCGAGATATGGAAGTATCCCGACCTTCCGGCAGACGTCGTCGACAAGTACCGTCCTTCTCGTGGGGAGCCTGACGAGGCTCCTGTCTGGACTCTGCATGAGAACCACCCCACCTTTGCCGAAGGTGGGCTCAACCAGAAGCTTTTCGATGAGGTGCGCGAGTCCGTTCTGAGTGGTAACCCTTCGTGGGAGTCCTACATAGCCAAGTACTATGTAGGCTTCAGGTCGGGCAAGCGAAAACTGCATGCCGTGTTAGAAGGTAGGACCAGCAACGGTGGCTGGATTGCCGTCGGCCTGGCAAAGAGCGTGGATGACCTAATTGATCCAGAGGACATGTGCCAGGACAAACGTACGCAGGGTGGATTTGGCCCAGGCCTACCGACCTATGTTGCTCTTCGTAATGCCGATGACATTCCCGCGGTGCTCGATCTTATAAAGCAGTGCTAGGTTAAAGGCCGGGAATCTAATTCCCGGCCCTTGCCATCTCGGAATTGCCGATGGCTTATCTGCCCACCTACACCCCCGCAATCCCGCGCGCCGCGCTCAGCAGCTCGTACTCCCTCTGGCTCCACTGGTGCAGCTCGGCCGCGTGCACGGCGTCGCGACACAGGTCCAGGAACACCTCGGCGCCCTCGCAGAAGCACTCGCGGGCAAAGGCGCCGGATCCGTCCGCAACGCACGCACCGTCGGCAAAAAGCTTCCAGCTGGACGGCTCGCGCGAGCCGTCTCCGAGCAGCTTGATCTGCAGAACATGTGGGCCGCCAGCGGCACATGGCCCTTCTTCCAACGCCTGCACCGTAAAGCGCATCTGGAGGGACAGAGTATAAAATCCGGAAAAGTGTCGAAATAGGCACCTTAAAACTTCGGAAAAGTGTAGCTGGATGACAAAACAGCACTTAGAAGCCGCTGCTGGATGCGGGATCCTGCGGCCGCCTTCAGCTCTCGCTACTCGTCGTCTCCGTCGTTGGGGTCGCCCTTGAGGGTGTTGATGTCCAGGTACTGGTTATCGTCCTCTTTTTGCTGGGTCTCCGACTCCGCTTGGGTGGGGCCGCGGAACAGCTGGAACCCCTCAAACGCAATGACACCGAGCAGGGCAATGATAATGGCGATAAAGGCAACCTTGACTGCCTGCGGAAATTCCGAGAAACGCAGCGCCTTTTCCTCGGCGTAATAATCGGCAAAGCGCTCTTCGCCCGTGCTTTTGGTATACGCCGGCGCGGACGCGGCCTCCGGGTCATATTCCGGTGCAGGCGTGGCGGCGTACGGATCGTTGAGATAATCGCTCGATGCGGTGCCATAGTTCTCGGTCTCGATGCGACCGTTGCCAGCATAGCCATCGGAATAATCGGAATATGCCGCACCGCCCTCATAGTCCGCGGCGCTCGTGTTGGCGGCAAAAAGCGGGTTAACTGGAACGTCGAGCGCCGGCATGCCGGTAGAGGTCTCATCCAGATCGGTTGCAGCCCAGGAATCGTAGGCAACCTGATGGGCAACGGGCTCATCGAGCCTTGTGACCGGAGGCTTGCGTGCCGCAGGAACGGGCAACTGCTGGGCGTTGTACATAACGGTGCTGTCGGCCGATTTGCCCTGCGTCGCCGCAGCGAGAAATGCCGCCGTCTCGGACGGGTCGCTTGCGGGGCGGGGAGCGGTCGTGGGCGCCGAAGTGGGTGCGGGCGTAGGCGCGGGCGTCGGCGCAGATGCGGGCTTAGGCGCAAGTGCGGGATTGGGACTTGACGGGCGAGCCCCGCCGCCCATGAGTTCGTCGGCGGTCCACGGGCGATCATCCATCACGTCGTCAAGGCTCAGCGAAAACAGGTCGTCTTCACTCTCATCGAACATGCGGTGCACATGTCCACCAATTGCCGGAATCAATCCGCGACCGGTGCATGATGCCTTGCTCAACGCCATTCTGTTCCATCCTTTCGAAATACTAATGACATCGATTATATGGAACTTCCCAAGCGGCTCGGTCTTGGATTCGTGCTTTCCAGAACTCGCGCCCAAAAGGGGAGGGGCAATCCAGGCGAGTGCCTACTTGTCGCCGGCAGCAGCCTTGGCCTCATTGAGGTAGCTATAGAAGCTGTACTTGGAGATGCCAAAGAACTCGCAGGCGCGCTCGCTCGACTTGGAAATGAGGAAGGCGCCGCGACGGTCGAGGTAGCCAATGGCACGAATGCGCTCGTCTTTGGTCATGAGTGCCGCGGGCTTGCCCACAAACTGCTCGCACTCGTGCAGCAGGTCCTCGAGCAGGTCGCCGATGTTCTTGGTAATGGGCTCGGGCTCGGTATAGCCCGTGCCGCCGGTGCCGGTAAAGGCGTCGAGCGAACGCTCAAAAGCCTTCATAAGCGTAATGTCAAAGTTGATGCCCAAAATGCCGACGGGCTTGCCCTCGTCGTTGCGGATAAAGATCGTCGACGATTTGAGCAGCTTACCGTCGGTGGTTTTAGTGAGGTACGGCTCGCGGTCGTGTACATCGGTGGCGCCCTCGTGCATGGACTCAAACACGATATGGCTGGGGCCGTCACCCAGTTTGCGCCCGCTGACGTGGCCGTTTTCAATCACTACGATGGAGTGGTCCACGTCATCGGTCTCCAGATCGTGGACGACGATTTCGCAGTTGGGGCCAAATTGGAGCGCCAGGCCGTGTGCAAGGCGCTTATAAAACTCAATCTGTGCGGGGGTCATAGGTGCCTTCCTAAAAATTAGTTTGGGCTCACTGTGCCATAAACCACACATGACCGCAAACAAATCCATCAACAAGGCAATTCATGACCGTTCGGCGGCGAAAAAGTACCGATTGCGGCAACAAACAATTCGTTAGGTATACCAATCAAAAAGTGTGATAGAACATTACTAACAAACTTTTTGTTTGGCATCCACATAAAAGTTCAGTCGCATGAATGGGAATGGGCTGAAACGCGTATGCGGGGGCCGGCAAGAGAGGACTTAAGGAGTTCACCGTATGGCCGATAAGATCCAGTGGGCGGGCAACACGATGCCCAAGAGCGATGACAAGCACTTGGGAATCATGAGCCTCGACCACGTGAAGAAGGCCCGCGCCTTCCACCAGTCGTTCCCTCAATATACCGTCACTCCGCTTGCCCGCCTGGACGGTCAGGCTGCGCGCCTGGGCCTGTCCAACCTGTGCGTTAAGGACGAGAGCTATCGCTTTGGCCTCAACGCCTTCAAGGTCCTGGGCGGTTCGTTTGCCATGGCCAATTATATTGCCGACGAGACCGGCAAGGACGTTGCCGAGTGCACCTTCGATTACCTGACCTCCGATCAGCTTGCCAAGGACTTTGGCCAGGCCACCTTCTTTACCGCCACCGACGGCAACCATGGCCGCGGCGTGGCATGGGCTGCCAACAAGCTGGGCCAGAAGGCCGTCGTGCACATGCCCAAGGGTTCCACCAAGCCCCGCTTTGATAACATCGCCGCCGAGGGCGCCACGGTGACCATCGAAGAGGTCAACTACGACGAGTGCGTGCGCATGGCCGCCGCCGAGGCCGACGCCTGCGAGCGCGGCGTCATCGTTCAGGACACCGCCTGGGAGGGCTACGAGAAGATCCCGTCTTGGATCATGGAGGGCTACGGCACCATGGCTTCCGAGGCTGCCGAGCAGCTGCGCGAGATGGCCATCAACCGCCCGACGCACGTCTTTGTCCAGGCTGGCGTGGGCTCGCTGGCCGGCGCCGTGGTGGGCTACTTTACCAACCTGTATCCCGATAACCCGCCCACCTTCGTCGTGGTCGAGTGCGCGCCTGCCGCCTGCCTGTACAAGGGCGCTGCTGCCGGCGACGGCGACCCGCGCATCGTGGACGGCGACATGCCCTCCATCATGGCCGGCCTGTGCTGCGGCGAGCCCAACATCCTGGGCTGGGATATCCTGCGCAACCATGCCACCGCCTTCGTGTCCTGCCCCGACTGGGTCACCGCTCGCGGCATGCGCACCCTGGGCGCCCCCGAGAAGGGCGACCCGCGCGTCATCTCCGGCGAGTCCGGCGCGGTGACCACTGGCCTGGTCGAGACCCTCATGCTCGATCCCGAGTACGCCGAGCTCAAAGAGCTCATCGGCCTGGATAAGACGAGCTCCGTGCTCTGCTTCTCCACGGAAGGTGACACCGATCCGGATCAGTACCGTCGCATCGTCTGGGAAGGCGAATACCCCACTTGCTAATCGTTGGGGCGGAGTAAATAGGTATCGCTCCGCCACCTCACAGGTAGATTCCTTAGTTTGAAAGGTTATGAACAATGGCTAAAGAACTCGATTTCGACGCTATCAAGGCTGCTGCTGAGTCCCATCGTGCTGATATGACTCGCTTCCTGCGCGCTATGATCAGCCATCCCTCTGAGTCCTGCGAGGAGGGTGAGGTTGTCGCTTGCATCAAGGCCGAGATGGAGAGCCTTGGCTATGACGAGGTCAAGGTCGACGGCCTGGGCAACGTTATGGGCTTTATGGGCGAGGGCGACAAGATTATCGCCATCGACTCTCACATCGACACCGTCGGCATCGGCAACATCGATAACTGGGATGCCGATCCCTATGAGGGTTACGAGACCGACGAGATCATCTACGGCCGCGGTGGCTCCGACCAGGAGGGTGGCATGGCTTCTGCTACCTACGCTGCCAAGATGATGAAGGACATGGGCCTCATCCCCGAGGGCTACAAGATTATGGTCGTCGGTACCGTCCAGGAAGAGGACTGCGACGGCATGTGCTGGCAGTACATCTACAACAAGGACGGCATTAAGCCCGAGTTCGTCATTTCCACCGAGCCCACCGACGGTGGCATCTATCGCGGTCACCGCGGCCGCATGGAGATCCGCGTCGACGTTCACGGCACCTCCTGCCACGGCTCCGCTCCCGACCGCGGTGACAACGCCATCTACAAGATGGCCGACATCATCGCCGACGTCCGCGCCCTCAACAACAACGGCTGCGACGAGTCGACCGACATCAAGGGCCTCGTCAAGATGCTCGACCCCAAGTACAACCCCGAGCACTTCGAGGACGCCCGCTTCCTGGGCCGCGGCACCTGCACCGTCAGCCAGATCTTCTACACCAGCCCCAGCCGCTGCGCTGTCGCTGACTCCTGCGCCATCTCCATCGACCGTCGCATGACCGCCGGTGAGACCTGGGAGTCCTGCCTGGACGAGATCCGTAACCTGCCGGCCGCCAAGAAGTACGGCGACGACGTGAAGGTCTCCATGTACATGTACGACCGTCCGTCCTGGACCGGCGAGGTCTACGAGACCGAGGCTTACTTCCCCACGTGGATCAACAAGGAGACCGCTCCGCACGTCAAGGCCCTCGTCGACGCCCACAAGGCCATGTTCGGTGACGAGCGCATCGGCTGCGAGCCCAGCATGGACAAGCGCACCGGTCGTCCGCTGTGCGACAAGTGGACCTTCTCCACGAACTGCGTCTCCATCCAGGGCCGCTATGGCATCCCCTGCGTGGGCTTTGGCCCGGGTGCCGAGTCTCAGGCACACGCTCCCAACGAGGTCACCTACAAGGACGACCTGGTCACCGCTGCCGCCATGTACGTGGCTGCCCTGAACCTCTACGATCCGAGCCAGGCCGATGGCGATGCCACCGTGTTCCGCGCCGGTCTGACCAACAACAAGATCGACTAGTCCCATTCCTCGATCTTGTTGAGCCGGGGGCCGCTCGTGTCCCCGGCGCCTCCTGTTGACTTGGGGCCCGCGGTCGTTATCTCCCATGCTTCCTCGACGGTGGCGGGTCCTCGTCATAGCGCTCTGCATGTTCTAGCCACACGCGCATGCCGGAGCGCATCTACTCATTGCGATCGTTTCACCTTTAGAAAGGACATTTACATGGACGCCAAGTTTACCGAGCTCGTCGAGCAGCTGAACGGCCTCGATTTTAAGGGTATGTACGGCAGCGACTTCCTGCACACCTGGGATAAGACCACCGATGAGCTCAAGGCGCTCTACATCGTCGCCGACGCTCTGCGCGAGCTGCGCGAGAACAACGTTTCGTCCAAGATCTTCGATTCGGGCCTGGCCGTCTCGCTGTTCCGCGACAACTCCACCCGTACGCGCTTCTCCTTCTCTAAGGCCGCCAACCTGCTCGGCCTTGAGCTGCAGGACCTGGACGAGAAGAAGTCCCAGATCGCTCACGGCGAGACCGTCCGCGAGACCGCTACCATGATCTCCTTCATGGCCGACGTCATCGGCATCCGCGATGACATGTACATCGGCAAGGGCGACGCCTACATGGCCGAGGTCTCCGAGTCTGTCCAGCAGGCTTACGAGGACGGCGTTCTGGATCACCGTCCCACGCTCATCTCCCTGCAGTCCGATTCCGACCATCCCACGCAGTCCTCTGCTGACATGCTCTACCTCATCAACGAGTTTGGCGGCCTCGAGAACCTCAAGGGCAAGAAGGTTGCCGTCACCTGGGCCTATTCGCCCTCTTACGGCAAGCCGCTGTCCTGCCCGCAGTCGCTGATCAGCCTGCTGCCCCGCTTTGGCATGGACGTCACCCTGGCTCACCCCGAGGGCTACGATCTCATGCCCGAGGTCGTCGAGCGCGCCAAGGGCTATGCCGCCGAGTCCGGCACCACCTTTAAGCAGGTCAGCACCATGGCCGAGGCCTTCGAGGGCGCCGACATCGTGATCCCCAAGAGCTGGGCTCCGTTTGCCGCCATGGAGAAGCGTACCAACCTGTACGCCGAGGGCGACGACGCCGGCATCGCTGCGCTCGAGAAGGAGCTGCTCGCTCAGAACGCTACGCATCAGGATTGGTGCTCCACGACCGAGCTCATGGAGAAGACTGCCAACGGCCAGGACACCATCTTTATGCATCCGCTGCCCGCCGATATTTCCGGTGTCTCCTGCGAGCACGGCGAGGTCAACGCCGACGTCTTCGACATGCACCGCGTGGGCATGTACAAGGAGGCCAGCTACAAGCCGTACGCCATCGCTGCCATGATGTTCCTGCAGAAGGTTGCCGATCCCGCCGCTACCCTCAAGGCCCTCGACGAGCGCAACACCGCCCGTTGGTTCCAGGCCTAAAGCTGGGCTGAGAAATGGCTAAGCGTATTGTTGTCGCCTTGGGCGGAAACGCCCTCGGCGCCAACCTTCCCGAGCAGATGGAGGCCGTCAAGACGACTTCTAAGGCCATCGTCGACCTGATCGAGGAAGGCAACGAGGTCGTCGTCGTGCATGGCAACGGCCCCCAGGTGGGCATGATCGCCAACGCGATGGCCGAGCTCACGCGTTCTAATCCTCAGAAGTACATTCCCTGCCCGCTGTCCGTTTGCGGCGCCATGAGCCAGGGCTACATTGGCTATGACCTGCAAAACGCCCTGCGCGAGGAAATGCTCGACCGCAATATCGACAAGGGTGTCGCCACCGTGCTCACCCAGGTCGAGGTTGCGGCAGACGATCCGGCCTTTGCCGACCCGGTCAAGCCGATTGGTCCGTGGATGAGCGAGGCCGAGGCCAAGGAGCTGGAAGCCGACCGCGGCTATCAGTTCATCCACGACGAGAAGCAGGGCTTCCGTCGCGTGGTTGCCTCACCCAAGCCCGTGAACATCGTCGAGCTCGACACCATTAAGTCGCTCGTCGAGTCCAACCACGTGGTGATTTCCTGCGGCGGTGGCGGTATTCCCGTCACCAAGGTCCAGGGCAACCACCTTAAGGGCGCTGCTGCCGTCATCGATAAGGACTTTGCGGCCGAGAAGCTCGCCGAGCAGCTCGATGCCGATGCCCTGATTATCCTGACGGCCGTGGAGAAGGTTGCCATTGGCTTTGGCACCGACCACGAGCAGTGGCTCGACACGCTGACCGCGGCTGACGTAAAGCGTCTGTCCGAGGCCAACGAGTTTGGTCGCGGCTCCATGCTGCCCAAGGTCCAGGCAGCCTCGACGTTTGCCGAGAGCAAGCCGGGCCGCACGGCGCTCATCACGCTGCTCGAGAAGGCGCGCGATGGCCTTGCCGGCAAGACCGGTACCACGTTTACCGGCGACGCTGAGTAGGCATGTCTGCACCATTGAGGAGGGTGCCCTGCGTCGCGGGGTGCCCTCCTTTGTGCTATGGGGAGCCAAGGGGCGTTCGCTGGAAAACGAGTGCGTGCCTGTTCCGACGGAGTGCGAGCTCGGTATGGTGGGTATAGCAGCTATGGTGTCCAAGGCAGCCAGGGGAGGTTTGCGGAGATGAAACTCGGTTGCGTGATTATGGCTTCGGGCGAGGGCAAGCGGTTTGGCTCTAACAAGATGCTTGCCGATATCTATGGCGAGCCGCTGATTGCCCGGACCATCGATTCGGTTCCCCGGGGCTTTGACGTCGTGGTTTCGACGCGTTGGCCCGAGGTCGCCCAGATTTGCGAGGACAAGCATTGCCCGTGCGTGCTGCACGATGGCGAGCTGCGCAGCGAAAGTGTCCGTGCGGGCCTTTCGTGGGGAGTCGAACGCGACTGGAAAGGATGCCTCTTTTTGCCGGGCGACCAGCCGCTCGTGAGTTCGGATTCTTTTGAGGCCATGGTTCGTGCATTTGACGAGCGTGGCCGCAAGCATCCGGTGCGTCTTGCGTGCAACGGTGAGCCTTCGAGCCCGGTGCTCTTTCCGGCGGAACTGTTCGATGCACTTATGTGTCTTGAGGGCAAGGACGGCGGCGGTTCGATCCTCAAGGGCCGTACCGACGTGGTGCTGGTCGAGGCGCGTGCCTACGAGCTGTGGGACGTCGATACCGCCAAGGGGCAGCGACGCATAGCGGAGCATATCGCCGCCTGCTCGTATTTTGATCGCGTGGCCAACTGCATAAATCAATAAGGAGCAATTATGATCATCATCAAAAACGGCGCGCTCGTGACGCCACAGGGGCTTCGCCGTGCCGATCTTGCCATGGATGGCGATAAGATCGTGCGGATCGCCGCGGCGATTGAGCCGGCCGAGAGCGATACCGTCGAGGATGCCACGGGCTGCTGGGTGTTTCCCGGCTTTATCGACGGCCACACGCACATGCAGTGCTGGACCGGCATGGATTGGACGGCCGATAGCTTTGAGACCGGCACGCGCGCGGCTGCCTGCGGCGGTACGACGACCATCGTGGACTACGCGACGGCCGATCGTGGCGTGACCATGCCCGATGCCTTGGCCGAGTGGCATCGCCGCGCCGACGGCACCTGCACGGCAAACTACGCCTTTCATATGGCACTCGCCGAGTGGAACGAGCGCAACCGCGCCGACCTTTCGGCCATGCGCGAGGCGGGCGTATCGTCGTTCAAGACCTACTTTGCCTATGACCACCTGCGCTTGGACGATGCCGAGACGCTCGAGGTGCTCGAGGAGCTCAAGCGCCTGGGCGGTATCCTGTGCGTGCATTGCGAGAACGGCACGTTGGTGAATGAACTGCAGAAGCGCGTGTACGAGCAGGGTATACACGGGCCCGAGGGCCACGCGCTCAGCCGTCCGGACGTGTGCGAGGCCGAGGCAGTGAGCCGCCTGCTATATCTGGCGCACCTGGCCGGCGACGCTCCGGTCAACGTGGTGCACCTTTCGACCAAGCTGGGGCTCGAGGCCATCCGTGCCGCCAAGGCGCGCGGACAGAAGAATATATATGTCGAGACCTGCCCTCAGTATCTGATGCTCGACGATACTTGCTACTTGGAGCAGGGTGAGGACGGCTTTGCGGGTGCCAAATATGTGATGAGCCCGCCGCTGCGCCATGCGGGTGACCGTGCGGCACTGCGCGAGGCGCTTGTGGCCGGCGAGATCGATACGATTGCGACCGACCACTGCAGCTTTAACCTGCACGGGCAAAAGGACCGTGGGCGCCACGATTTCCGTGCGATTCCCAACGGCGGGCCCGGTGTGGAGCATCGTCCCGTCGCGATTGCCACGAGCTTTGAAGGGCAACTGGGCCCCGAGGATCTCTGCCGCTTGATGAGCGAGAACCCGGCGCGCGTCTTTGGCATGTATCCGCGCAAGGGCTGTCTTGCCGAGGGTGCCGATGCCGACGTGTGCGTGTGGGATCCCAAGACACGCTGGACGATCAGTGCCGCGACGCAGCATCAGGCTGTGGACTACACGCCACTCGAGGGCTTTGAGGCACATGGCCGCGCCAAGGCTGTGTTTGTGAACGGCGTGCTGGCTGCGCGCGACGGCGAGCCCACTGGAGCCCAACCCGGCCGCTACGTCCCCCGCTAGCAGCAAAGATGCCGTGTCCCCTCCGCAGTTGCGGTGAAATACGGACTGTTTGCGGCCGTCGGGCGGCCAAACAGTCCGTATTTCACCGCAACTGAGGAGATGGGGCCGGCTACTTGAGGCTGCTGGCGATGAGGGGGCGGCCGAGGGCTGCCTCGAAGCGATCCGTCATCGTGGGGTCGCTGAGCGTGTCGACTTGGTTGAGCACGACGCGTGCGGTGCTGAGTTTCAGCGCCTGCATCTCGGCATTGAGCACCTGGGCGACGCGCTCGGGCGTGGCGATGTCGGTGAGCTCGCAGCCGCAACGCTCGCAAAAGAGCTCGGGGCGGTGGACGGCTTCGTTGATGGGCTTGCTGAGTCCCGAGGCGCCGACGACCCAGACAACGTTTGCCGTGCCGGCGGGAATTACCGGCTCCCAGGCGGCATGCGCCTTGAGCGGGAGTCGCTTGCTACCGTCTGCCTCGGCCAACACATAGTCAAAGCGCTGTGCCAGCCCGCCGAGTGGCTCGGCGGGGGCGGAGAGCTTGCCTGTCTCCGGGTCCAAAACACCCGCCTGGCAGATACTTCCGCGGCTCATGCCCGCGCATGCCTCGCAGGTGCAACCGGGGACATGCGAGGCGCCCGGCTTCCAAGGCGCGGCGTCCAGGCGACGATTCGACCCGTCCCATGGCACGCCGGCAACGGGAAGCATATGCGTGGTGGTGCAGAGGAGCACGCGGCCGCCAGCGCGCATGAGCTCAAGACCCAGCGTTTTGAGCAACGTCGACTTGCCGCCGCTGCCGATAATCGCGGTAATGCCCGGCTCGATCCTGAGCGCCGAGGCAAGATTGCCGCTAACCGTTTCCATCTGTTCACCGCCGTATAATACTGTGATAATAAATAATCATCAGAGTAGCGGTCGAACCGCTTTTGCTCTGCTCAAACCGTAGCACAGGGAGGTGCCCCGGGAATGCTCGTTTATGTTCGCGGCGCCGGCGATATCGCCACGGGTGTCGCCGCTCGCTTGGTGCGCGCCGGCGTGTCGGTCGTTATGGCCGATATCGCGGTTCCCACGTGCATCCGCCGCACAATCAGTTTTTGCGAGGCTATTCGCCTGGGCGAGGTCCAGGTCGAGGGCATTCGCGCTCGCTTGGCGCAGACGCCGGCAGAGGCGCTCGAGATTACCCAAGCGGGGGATGTTGCCGTCGTGGTGGACCCTCAGGCCAAGATGCTCGATGAGCTTAAACCCGCGGCTGTGGTCGACGCGATTCTGGCCAAGCGCAACCTGGGCACCACGCGCGACATGGCGCCTACCGTCATCGCCGTGGGGCCGGGCTTTACCGCGCCGGTCGATTGCGACGCCGTGGTCGAGACCATGCGCGGGCATTTTTTGGGCCGTGTCATTACCCAGGGCTCGCCCCAGCCCAACACGGGCGTGCCGGGCGTGATCGCCGGCTATGGCAAGGAGCGCGTTATCCACAGCCCCGCCGCCGGCGTGTTTCGGTCCGACCGCGCAATCGGCGACATCGTGAGCGCCGGAGACGTGATTGGCTACGCGGACGATACGCCCATGTGCACACAGATCGATGGCTGCCTGCGCGGGCTTTTGGCGAACGGCGTGCAGGTGACTGAGGGCTTTAAATGCGCCGATGTCGATCCGCGCGGCGATGCCAGCTATATCAACTACATTTCGGACAAGGCGACGTCGGTCGGCGGCGGCGTGCTCGAGGCACTCGCTATGCTCACCGATATCTTTAGAGGATAGAAGGCGGCAATGGAAAAGCTCGATGTTGTGAATGCGGCGCTTGCCGCCCTGCGTGCTGGCGAGACGTGCGAGCTGGCGGTCGTGGCCGGCACGGCGGGGTCGTCACCGCGCGGTGTGGGCGCATGGATGGCCGTCTTTGCCGACGGCAGCCAGGCGGGCACCATCGGCGGCGGCAAGATTGAGCTCTTTGCGCTGGATGAGGCGCGCGAACTCCTGAGCGCGGGACAGTCGCGTCTGGTCCGCTACACCATGGGCGGCGAGAACTCCGATACCGGCATGATCTGCGGCGGAGCCATTTGCCTGTGCTATCTGCATCTGGATGCGACCCAGGCACCGTTGTTCCAGGAAATTGCCGACGTCTTGGTCTATCGGCGCATCGGCGACTTCGTCATCGACTTTGAGCCGTTTATCGCAAGCGCGCTCGAAAGCGACGCTGCCGAATACCATGGCGAGGAGTCGCGCCGCACCATTGTGGGTTGCCCCGGGCTTTCGCTGACGGAAGAGGGGAGTAAGGTCACCTACACCAATGCCGCCTCCGAGATTCCTCCCGCGTACATCGAGACGCTCTGCCCCGAGGGGCTGACCTATATCTTTGGCTGCGGCCACGTGGGCGCCGCGACGGCGCGGGTGCTCACGGCGGCGGGCTTTGCCGTCGTGGCGTGCGACGACCGCCCCGGCACGCTGACCCCCGATTGGGTGCCCGGTGTCTACGACCGTCGTCTGATCGACTACAAGAACCTGAGCAAGCAGTGCCCCATCGGCCCGCGCGATCTGGTGGTCGTCGCCACGGCGGGGCACAAGTCCGATATCGACGTGGTGATTCAGGCCATGCACGCCAAGCCTGCCTACCTGGGCTGTCTGGGTTCGCGCCGCAAGACGGCCTTTGTGCGCGCCCGCCTGGAGCAGGAAGGCTTTACGCAGGACCAGATCGACGAGCTGCACCTTCCGATCGGCGTTGCCATCGAGGCCGAGGACCCCGAGGAGATCGCCATCTCCATCGCCGCCGAGATGATCCACCTGCGCCGCACCAAACTCGTCCCCCGCAAGCGCTAATCGCATCCCCACCAATTAAGTTGCGGTGAAATACGGATTGTTTAAGCCTGTTAGGCCGCCCAACAGTCCCTATTTCACCGCAACTGCTTTTTGGGATCCATTTGTGCGGGGGAGTTGTGGAGTTGTGCAGGCAGACGAGGTTTTTCTGGAAATACGCTCCCGATGCGCGTATAGTACCGATTGTTTTGTCGGCTCCTGCTGCGTCGAGTCCAAACCGCAAAATGCCATGAGCGGCGCGGATGCAGCCAGGAGGCACGAGGACAACCCATCGTGGCCACGCCCCGTGCTTAAAACCCCAAGAAGGAGTGAACAATGGTAGAAGAGAAGTATGTGCCGCGTCTGAAGACCAAGTACAACAACGAGGTCAAGCAGCAGCTTCAGGACAAGTTCCAGTACGAGAACGTCATGATGATTCCCAAGTTTGAGAAGATCGTCGTGAACATGGGTGTCGGCGAGGCCGCTACCGATTCCAAGGCCATCGACGGTGCCGTGCGCGACCTGCGCGCCATCACCGGCCAGCAGCCGATGATCACCCGTGCCCGCAAGTCCATCGCTACCTTCCGCCTGCGCGCTGGTATGCCGATCGGCTGCAAGGTTACCCTGCGTGGCGACCGTATGTGGGAGTTCTTCGATCGTCTGACCTCCGTCGCGATCCCCCGTATCCGCGACTTCCGCGGCATCTCCGCCAAGAGCTTCGACGGCCGTGGTAACTTCTCCATGGGCGTCACCGAGCAGCTCATCTTCCCCGAGATCGACTTCGACTCCGTCGATCACCAGCGCGGTATGGACATCACTTTCGTGACCACCGCCAATACCGATGAGGAGGCCAAGGCCCTTCTGGACGCCTTCGGTTTCCCGTTCAAGAAATAGGTTCACCTGCCCTATAAGCGCCGTTCCCACAAGGGGGCGGCGCTTGGGGCGAACAATACTCTATGTGAGGAGGATATAAGTGGCTAAGACATCGATGATCGTCAAGTGCAATCGCAAGCAGAAGTTCTCTACTCGTGAGTACACGCGCTGCCAGCGCTGCGGCCGTCCGCACTCTGTGTACCGCAAGTTCGGCCTGTGCCGTGTCTGCTTCCGCGAGCTTGCACTCAAGGGCGAGCTTCCCGGCGTTAAGAAGGCCAGCTGGTAAGTCACTACCAGCGTTTCAAGCATCAGTTTGGAACAGGGAAAACGCGCTAAAAAGGCTTTGCCGTTAAGGGCGGCGAAGAACCAAGAGCACGTGTTCATCAAGAACGAAGGAGAATCTGTATGAACCTTACAGACCCGATCGCAGATATGCTTACGCGCATCCGTAACGCTAACTCTGTGAACAAGGCCACGGTCTCCATGCCGAGCAGCAAGAAGCTCGTCGAGATCGCTCGTGTTCTGCACGAGGAGGGCTACATCGAGGGCTACGATGTCGAGGACACCGTTCCCCAGAAGACTCTGCACATCACGCTTAAGTATGGTCCCAAGAAGGCTAAGGTCATCAACGGCATCCGCCGCATTTCCAAGCCGGGCCTGCGTAAGTACACCGGCGTTGCCGACATGCCCCGCGTCCGCGGTGGCCTTGGTACCGCCATTATTTCCACCAGCCATGGCGTCATGACCGACCGCGATGCTCGCAAGCACAACGTCGGCGGCGAGATCATCGCTTACGTCTGGTAATTCGCTCGGTAGGTAGAAGGAAAGGAGATCACCGTGTCTCGTATCGGTAATAAGCCTGTCCAGATTCCCGCCGGAGTCGAAGTGGCAGTCAACGGCAACAACGTTGTCGTCAAGGGCCCCAAGGGCCAGCTCGAGCTCGATGTCTTTGAGAAGCTCGCTATCAACGTCGAGGACAACGTCCTCACCGTTTCCCGTCCCGACGACGAGCGTGAGACCCGTGCCCGCCACGGCCTCACCCGCGCCCTCATCCACAACATGGTTGTTGGCGTTTCCGAGGGCTTCGAGAAGAAGCTCGAGCTCGCCGGCGTCGGTTACCGCGTGCAGCAGAAGGGCAAGAACCTCGAGTTCTCCCTGGGCTTCTCGCACCCCGTGATCGTCGAGGCTCCCGAGGGCATCACCTTCGAGGTTCCCGACAACACCCACGTGAACGTCAAGGGTATCAACAAGCAGCAGGTCGGTCAGATCGCCGCTGAGATCCGCGGTCATCGTCCTCCCGAGCCTTACAAGGGCAAGGGTATCCACTACGTTGGCGAGCACATCCGCCGCAAGCTGGGTAAGGCCGCCAAGTAGTCGTAACCGACTCACTCGCATAAGACCAGCACCCCGTCAGGTGCTGGCAAGATCAACCTTTTTAGGAGTTTACGTATGAACAAGCATAAGGCGAAGCTGGAAGGCCTCAAGCGTCGTCAGCGTCGTGTTCGCGGCAAGGTCTCGGGTACCTCCGAGCGTCCGCGTCTTCGCGTGACCCGTACTAACGCCAACATCTATGCCCAGATCATCGACGACAGCAAGGGCTCCAGCCTGACGCTCGTCTCTGCCTCGACCCTCGAGGCCGAGTTCAAGGGCACCCACACCTCGAACAAGGAGGCTGCGGAGAAGGTCGGTCAGCTCGTTGGCAAGCGCGCCATCGAGGCCGGCATCACCAAGGTCGCCTTCGATCGCGGTGGCCGTATCTACCATGGCCGCGTCAAGGCCCTCGCCGACGGTGCTCGTGCCGCCGGTCTCGAGTTCTAGGAGGTATGTAGCACATGGCTCGTAATCAGAAGCAGCAGCGCGAGGCCTCCGAGTTCGAGGAGCGCGTCGTTTACATCAACCGCGTGTCGAAGACCGTCAAGGGTGGTCGTCGCATGAGCCTTGTCGCTCTCGTCGTCGTTGGCGACGGCAAGGGCAACGTCGGCGTTGGCATGGGCAAGTCCGCTGAGGTGCCCATGGCCATCTCCAAGGCATCTCTCGATGCCAAGAAGAACATGTTCCACGTGCCGGTGACCGAGCAGGGCACCATCCCGCACGAGGTTCTCGGCCACTTTGGTGCCGGCCGCATCATCATCAAGCCCGCTGTCGAGGGTACCGGCGTTATCGCCGGCGGCGCTGTGCGTCCCCTCTTTGAGCTTGCTGGCATCAAGAACGTCCTGTCCAAGTCCCTCGGTACCGACAACGGCCTCAACATCATCAAGGCTGCCGTCGAGGGCCTCAAGGAGCTCTCCAGCCCTGAGGACGTCGCGGCTCGCCGTGGCCTGACGGTCTCCGAGATGTTCGTCGGTAAGGAGAACTAAGCATGGCTGACACCATCAAGATCAAGCAGGTCCGCAGCACCAACGGTTGCAAGCAGGACCAGGTCCGTACTGTCCGTGCCCTCGGTCTCCACAGGATCCGCGAGGTTCGCGAGATTGCTGACAACGAGTCCGTCCGCGGCATGATCTTCAAGGTCAAGCACCTTGTCGAGATTGTAGAGGAGTAGCAAATGCAGCTTCACGATCTTACTCCCGCGCCCGGTTCCACCAAGAACCGCAAGCGCGTCGGCCGTGGCAATTCTTCGGGTCACGGCACCACTTCTGGCCGCGGTCAGAAGGGCCAGGGTTCCCGCTCTGGCGGCACCAAGGGTGCCGGCTTCGAGGGTGGCCAGACTCCGCTGGCTATGCGCCTGCCCAAGCTTCCGGGCTTCCGTAACCCCCGTCGTATCGAGTACACCGCTGTTAACGTTGAGCGTCTCGAGCGTAAGTTCGAGGACGGCGCTGTGATCGACGGTGCCGCTCTTAAGGCCGCTCGCATCACCAAGAGCGAGTTCGAGCCCGTCAAGGTGCTCGGCAATGGTGAGCTCACCAAGAAGTTCACGGTCAAGGTCGACAAGGTCAGCGCTTCTGCGCAGGCCAAGATCGAGGCCGCCGGCGGAAAGGTCGAGCTGCCGTGCTAAATGGTCTTAAGAATGCTTTCCGCATCAAAGAATTGCGCGAAAAGATTCTTTTTACCATAGCTATGCTCGTCGTGTACCGCATTGGTGCGCACGTTCCTGTGCCCGGCATTCCCTTCCAGGGGATGCTGGGCCTTTTCTCGACCGATAACAATTCGGTCGCCGCAGGTGCTATGGCCCTCCTGAATCTTTTCTCTGGCGGCGCTTTGAGCTATGTGTCGGTGTTTTCGCTGGGCATCATGCCTTACATCACCAGCTCGATCATCCTCCAGATGCTCCAGGCCGTCGTGCCTTCCCTGCATGAGCTTGCCCGCGAGGGCGAGGTCGGTCAGACCAAGATTACGCAGTATTCGCGTTACCTCACCCTGGCTCTGGCAATCCTCAACTCCGTGGGTTACCTCTTCCTCTTTAAGAGCTTCGGCATCAGCTTTAATGGCGCCGGCGCTCCCGAGATCATCTTCGACCTCATGATCGTCGGTACGCTCACCGCGGGCGCCATGCTGATCATGTGGATTGGTGAGCTCATCACCCAGCGCGGTATCGGCAATGGCATGTCGCTGATCATCTTCGCGAACATCATGGCCGGTCTGCCGCAGGCTATCTTCTCCAGCACCGAGGGCAATGCCGGTGGCATCATCACCATGGTGATCATCTGCGCCATCATCCTGCTGGTTATCCCGCTGATTGTTTTCCTTGAGCGCGGCCAGCGCCGCATTCCGGTCTCCTACGCTAAGCGCGTCGTGGGCCGTCGCATGATGGGTGGCCAGACTACCTACCTGCCCATCAAGGTCAACACCGCGGGCGTCGTGCCGATCATCTTCGCTTCGGCGCTGCTGTACTTCCCGGCTCAGATTGCCGTGTTCTTCCCCGGCATCGGCTGGATTCAGGCAGTTGCCTCGGCGCTTTCGACCGGTTGGCTCAACTGGGTGCTTAACGTTGTCCTCATCGTGTTCTTCGCGTACTTCTACACCTCCATGGTGTTCAACCCCGATGACACGGCCGACAACCTTAAGAAGCAGGGCGGCTTTATTCCGGGCGTGCGTCCGGGTAGGGCTACCGCGGCCTACATCAAGAACGCGCTCAACAAGATCACGCTTCCCAGCGCTGTCTTTTTGGCGCTCATCGCCATCGTGCCTTCGATCATCTTCTCCTTCACGGGTAACCATCTGATCCAGGCTTTTGGTGGCACGTCCATCCTCATCATGGTCGGCGTCGTGCTCGACACGGTCGATAAGCTCGAAGGCCAGATCAAGATGTATGATTACGATGGATTCTTTAAATAGGCTAGAGGAGGATTGCTCATGAACCTCGTATTGCTCGGAGCTCCGGGTGCCGGTAAGGGCACCGTCGCACAGGAGCTCGTCGCCGAGTTTGGCGTCGCTCACATTTCCACGGGCGACCTGCTGCGTGCTGCCGTCAAGGGTGGCACCGAGCTTGGTATTCAGGCTAAGAAGTACATGGATGCTGGCGAGCTCGTCCCCGACCAGCTCGTGATCGACCTTGTCAAGGAGCGCCTTGCCGCCGATGACGCCCAGCAGGGCTTCATCCTCGACGGCTTCCCGCGCAACACCGCCCAGGCTGTGACGCTCGATTCCGAGCTCTCCGCCATGGGTCGCGAGATCGACTGCGCCCTTCTGGTCGATGTGGCCCCCGAGGTCATCATCGATCGTCTGTCTTCGCGTCGCACCTGCCGCGCCTGCGGTTACACCGGCACCGCTGCCGATGCCACCTGCCCCAAGTGCGCCGGCGAGATGTATCAGCGCGACGACGACAAGCCCGAGACCATCAAGAACCGTCTCGACGTCTACGAGAAGTCCACGAGCCCGCTCGTCGACTACTATCGTGGCCAGGGTCTGCTCAAGTCGGTCAACGGTGACCAGGCTCGCGAGACCGTGTACGGGGATGTCAAAGAGGCTCTCGGTCTATGATCAAGATTAAGTCTGCAACGCAAATCGAGCAGATGAAGAAGGCAGGAGCGCTATCTAAGATGGCGCTCCGCCACGTTGGAGCCATGGTGCGCCCCGGCGTTTCGACTTTTGAGCTCGATCAGCTCGCGGAGCAGATTATCCGCATGCATGGCGGCACCCCGGCCTTTAAGGGTTACGGCGGGTTCCCGGGGACCATTTGCGCATCGATCAACGATGCCGTGGTCCATGGTATTCCCAACCCCGACATGATCCTACGCGATGGCGATATCATCTCCATTGATACGGGAGCTGTCGTTGACGGTTGGGTCGGCGATAACGCTTGGACGTTTTTCGTCGGCACCCCCACGCCCGAAGCCAAGGCTTTGTGCGAGGTCACGCGCGATTGCCTTAAGGCTGCCATCGAGCAGGCTGTTCCCGGTAACCATATCGGGGACGTCGGTTATGCCGTTCAGTCCCTCGCCGAGTCTCACGGTTACGGCGTGCTTCGTGATTATGTGGGCCATGGCATTGGCCGCGTGATGCACGAGGACCCCAACGTTCCTAACTATGGAAAGAAGGGGAGGGGCGTTCGCCTCCAGGCCGGCATGGTCATTGCCATTGAGCCGATGGTTACGATGGGTTCCAACCATGTGAGCACGGGCTCCGACGGTTGGATCGTCACGACCAACGACCACCTGCCCGCCGCGCACTACGAGAACACCGTCGCCATTACCAATGACGGCCCGGTGATTCTCACCACGGATGCGCAAGGTGCTTGGTGTTCGCTCCAAGGCGGAGAAATGTAACAAGTTCCACTTAGTTGTGGAGCCATTACGAAGTTATTACGATGCGTACATACGTGTTGTAGAATACTCAATCGCTGTCGTTTTCTAGAGAAAGATGATTGCTTGTGAAGAAGGAAGACGCAATTGAGCTCGAGGGTACGGTAAAAGAGCCGCTGCCCAACGCCATGTTTAAGGTCGAGCTCGAGAACGGTCATTCGGTTCTGTGCAACATTTCTGGCAAGATCCGAATGAATTACATCCGCATTCTCCCCGGTGACAGGGTTGTCGTGGAGCTTTCCCCGTACGACCTGACCCGCGGCCGCATCACCTATCGCTATAAATAGCGGCACGCATACACGCTCTTTTCCGACTGCAGGCTTAGCTCAACCTACGGTCGGTTTGCGTGTGAAGACCAGCCATAGTTTTAAACGCCTGCGGCTGGGCGAGTAGATAGTAGGGAAGTAGTTTGAGCGCTACCGAAAGGAAGAACGATGAAGGTACGTCCTTCGGTCAAGAAGATGTGCGATAAGTGCAAAATCATTAGGCGCCATGGCAAGGTCCTCGTCATTTGCGAGAACCCCCGTCATAAGCAGCGTCAGGGTTAAGAGAGGAGACTACGTTGGCCCGTATTAATGGTGTCGACCTCCCGCGTGAGAAGCGCGTTGAGATCGGTCTGACCTACATTTACGGCATCGGCCGCACCACTGCGACGAAGATCTGCGTCGAGTGCAACGTTAACGTGGATACGCGCGTTAAGGACCTCACCGAGGATGAGGTTAACGCCATCCGCGATTATATCGATAAGAACCAGATCATGGTTGAGGGCGACCTCCGCCGTGAGCGCAACCAGAACGTCAAGCGCCTTATGGACATCGGCTGCAACCGCGGCCTTCGTCACCGCAAGGGCCTCCCGGTCCGCGGCCAGCGCACCCACACTAACGCTCGTACCCGCAAGGGCCCGAAGCGTCAGATCGGTGCTAAGAAGAAGAAATAAGGAGCGCTAGATAGATGGCTACTGCTAAGAAGAACGTTCGCGCTGCCCGTCTGAAGCGCGCGGACCGTAAGAACATTTCCGTGGGCCAGGCTCACATTCGTTCTACGTTCAACAACACGATCGTTTCGATCACCGATCCCCAGGGCAACGTCATTTCCTGGAAGTCGGCTGGCCAGGTGGGCTTCAAGGGCTCCCGTAAGTCCACGCCGTTCGCTGCCCAGATGGCTGCCGAGGCTGCTGCCAAGCAGGCCATGGAGCACGGTATGAAGAAGGTTTCCGTCTTCGTCAAGGGCCCCGGCTCCGGTCGTGAGACCGCCATCCGCTCCCTCCAGGCTGCTGGCCTCGAGGTCTCGAGCATCCAGGACAAGACCCCCATTCCGCACAACGGCTGCCGCCCCAAGAAGCGTCGCCGCGTGTAACTGAAAGGATCGTATCAATATGGCAATCGACAGGACTCCTGTTCTTAAGCGCTGCCGTCAGCTCGGGATCGATCCCGCTGAGCTCGGTTACAGCAGCAAGAAGGAATCTATCCGTCAGCCCAAGCGCCGTCGCAAGGAATCTGAGTACGGCATGCAGCTGCGCGAGAAGCAGAAGGTCAAGTTCATCTATGGCGTTCTGGAGAAGCAGTTCCACGGCTACTTCAACAAGGCCCGCAAGATGAACGGCGTAACCGGTGAGAACCTCATGATCATCCTTGAGTCTCGCCTCGACAACGTCGTCTTCCGTCTTGGCTTCGCCCGCACCCGCAAAGAGGCTCGTCAGTCCGTCCGTCACGGTCACTTCACCGTGAACGGCAAGCGCGTGGACATCCCGTCCTACCGCGTCAAGGCCGGCGACGTCGTCGCTGTCGGCGAGAAGTTCCGTGACCTCCTCCCCATCAAGGAGGCCCTGATTTCCTCCGAGCGCTTTGAGGTCCCTGGCTGGCTCGAGGTCGATATCGAGAAGCTGTCTGGTAACGTGCTCGCTCTGCCGACGCGTGAGCAGATCAGCGGTGATATCAACGAGCAGCTCATCGTCGAGCTCTACTCTAAGTAGTCCATCCGGGCTGCTGAGGCTGGAGGTAATACATGTCAGAATTCATTAGGCCTCAGGTTCAGGTCGAAGAGATCAACGAGACGTCTGCTCGTGTCTCCGTCGAGCCGCTCGAGCGTGGTTACGGCGATACGCTGGGTAACTCCCTTCGTCGCGTTCTTCTGTCCTCGCTCGAGGGTGCCGCCGTCGAGGCTATTCAGATCGATGGTGCGCAGCACGAGTTCATGACCATCCCTAACATGGTCGAGGATGTCACCGACATCGTCCTGAATGTCAAGGGTCTTGTCTTCAGGGCTCTCGGCACGACCGACGAGGCGACCGCCACCATCTCGGTTGACGGCCCCTGCGAGGTCACCGGTGCGGACTTCTTTATTCCGTCCGAGTTTGAGCTGGTCAACCGCGAGCAGCACATCGCTACGCTCACCGAGGGTGGCCATCTCACCATGAGCATGCGCATCGGCTATGGCCGCGGCTATGTTTCTGGCGAGGCCAACAAGCGCGACAACGATCCCATCGGTGTGATCCACGTCGACTCGCTGTACTCGCCGGTTTCCCGTTGCGCCAAGCTCGTTGAGGCTTGCCGTGTCGGTCAGCACACCGACTACGACCGCCTTGTCCTCGAGATCGAGACCAATGGCTCCATCGCCCCGCGCGACGCCGTGGTCCAGGCTGCCAATATCATCAACCAGCATATGGCCGCCTTTATGAACCTTGCCGAGACCCCCGAGGTCGAGGAGGAGGCTTCGATCTTCGCTCCCGAGGTCACCAACGACAACGCCGAGCTGGACAAGCAGATCGAGGATCTGGACCTTTCCGTCCGTTCCTACAACTGCCTTAAGCGCGCCAGCATTCACTCGGTCCGTCAGCTCGTTGAGTTCTCGGAGAACGATCTGCTCAACATCCGTAACTTCGGTGTTAAGTCGATCGAGGAAGTGAAGGACAAGCTTGAGTCCATGGGCCTGAGCCTGAAGGCTTAATGCTTCGCATATTTGAGGAGAAACTAGACCATGCGTCACAACGTTAAGAAGGGCCTGAAGCTCGGCACCGATGCGAGCCACACCAAGGCCATGAAGAAGAGCCTTGCTAAGGCCCTCTTCGAGAACGACCGCATCAAGACCACCGAGACCCGCGCTAAGGCGCTGCGTTCGGTCGTCGACCCGATCATCACTTGGGCCAAGAAGGGCGACCTGCACTCTCGTCGTCTGGCTATCGCCAAGCTCGGCGATAAGCAGCTCGTTGCCGAGATCTTCGACAAGGCTGCCCAGGGCATGTGGCAGGACCGCAACGGCGGTTACACCCGCATCATGAAGCTCGGTAACCGTAAGGGCGACAACGCTCCCATCGTTATCATGGAGCTCGTCACCGAGTCTTGCACGCCTAAGGCCAAGAAGGCTGCTCCGGCCCCCAAGAAGGCCGCTGCTCCCAAGAAGGTCGAGGCTGTCGAGGAGGCTCCTGCTGAGGAGACCGCTGAGTAGACATTCCGTCTGCATAGGCTATATTCGAGGGGTACGTTCGCGTACCCCTCTTTTTTTGTCGCGATACCGTTACTTGTTTGTTGGGAGCGCCCATGACTGCGCCGTTTGATTTCAATTCGATTTCCGAGCTTGACGCCACGCTCGTATTTCGCGTGGCCTATGATGGCTCGTCGTATAGCGGATTTGCCGAGCAGCCGGGACAGACGACGGTTGCGGGTGAGCTGCGTCGAGCCATCGAGACGCTGCTTCGCCGTCCGATCGATCTGACGTGCGCAGGTCGTACCGATGCCGGCGTGCATGCCGTGGCTCAGTACATCAGCGTGCCCGTAACGGACGCTGAGCTCGCCCTCACGCGCCGTAGGTGGCTGCGGGCTATGGATGCCCTGCTGCCTAAAGATATCGCCATAAACGAGGTCTACAGGGCCCGTAAGGGCTTTTCTGCACGCTTTGACGCGCGTTCCCGTACGTATACGTACCGTATTGCCGATCGCGATGCGCGCCCCGTGCTGTCCCGTGGTGCCGTGTGGTGGCATCGCTATCCCTTGGACGTCGAGGCCATGTCTGCGGCCTGTCCCGCGCTTTTGGGTGAGCAGGACTTTAAGAGCTTTTGCAAGGTTGCCTCTGCCGTGGGCAAGCCTACGCACCGCTGCGTGATGCGGGCCGAGTTTGGCCATGAGGTGGCCTTTGGCGAGGATATCCTGACGTTTACCATTGAGGGCAACGCATTTTTGCATTCGATGGTCCGCACGATCGTGGGCACGCTTGTCGAGATTGGCATGCATCGCCGCGAACCCGAGTGGATGCGCGAGGTCATCGACGCTTGCGACCGTACCGCTGCGGGCCCCACGGCTCCTGCCTGCGGCCTTACGTTTATGGGCGTGGATTACGATCCCGCCGAGCTTGTCGTGCTCGACTAGGGGAGGGCTCGACGCGTCGTGCGTCGACACCTGTCATCTGTGGGCTGCACGTGTGCAACATCTGTTCTTGGCGTGCAATACAACCGATGTCTCATTGCTTTTATTGCCGGGGTGTACCATGAACGACAGTTTGATTCACTGCTGTCGAGAGGACGGATAACTTGGTTCGACGTGGCTCGCATCCGCGACTTTCGGTGATCCTTGTGGTAGAAGGTTCGCCCAGCTATGCGATGCGTGCGCTCGAGAGTATCCAGAACCAAGACCTCTACGATTTGCAGATTGTCGTTGTCTGCCGCGATGCTGCGCCCGGTGTGCGACATTCGCTTCAAGTTGCTGCCGACAGGGACATCCATATTGATTTGATTGACGTCGAGGACGCGAAGCGCGGCGCTTGTCTTCGTGCCGGTTTTGCTGCCTCGCGCGGCTCTCAAATCATCGCTATGAACGCCGATGAGTGGTTTGCTCCGCAGTCCCTTTCCAAGATGGTCGATATCGCGTGCGATACTACGGCAGACATAGTGCTCCCCACGGTGTCGCTCGACCGCTATGATGCACATCGAGAGCGCCATTCGCGCGTCTTGGATGCTGCTCATATTTCCATTGATAGCAAATCTTCGATGGTGGCCGGGCTGCCTCAGTTGATTTTAGGCGGCCTAGTCGTTCAGACCTCTGGCGTGATGTACACCCGCTCGCTGTTTGAGGCATGCCTTTTGTGCGACAAGGTGTTTCGCACAGTTGGGTTTATGGCATGCGCGCTTTCGCAGACACGATGCGTGTCCGGCTGCGGCGATGCTTGTTTCCACGCGGCGGCACCTAAGCTTACAGATGCCTTTGATCCCACCATGTATGCCAAGGTATCCGATGACACCCGAGCGCTCGACGAGCTTGCGGACTCACTCTCGGAAGCAGATAGCGGTGGTCGGCTCAAGCTGGCAAGCCAAAAGTTCTACTTTGCCGGTCTGGTCGCCTGCATCGAGAATTTGTGTCTGAGCCCGCATGGGGTGTCGTCAATCGAGCGTTCCGCCCGCATGCGTGATATGCTCGATGCGCCTCGAACCCGTCAGATGGTCGCCGCGCTCAAGGATAACCATCGGGGGCTCGGTCTGTTGTTTGGGCCGATCGCCAGCGCCAAGCCCGCGCGCTGCGTGATGTGTACGCATCTGGCAGCTTTTCTTAACCGGACGGGCGCAAAAACCGCCTAAACGGCTCATTTCGAAACAAACTTGCATAGAATTGTTTCGAAATGCGTTCTTATACACAAAAGCCTTCAAATAGCGTTAAACTATTCAATCACTGATTGATTGTCTCCGCCATCTTTTGGAGAGAGGGTTTGTATGGCTAAAAAACGCAATGGGCGCCAGGATGCCATTAGAGATATTGTGCGCAATAAGGACGTCCGCACGCAGCGCGTGCTGGTCGATGAGCTCCGCGCTATGGGCTTTGATTGCACGCAGGCGACTGTCTCTCGCGATATTGCCGATATGGGGCTGCGTAAGCTCCCTGAGGGCATCTATGTTCTGGCAGAGGACCTGCACCTGCAGCGTATGGTTTCCGAGCTCGTAACGGGCGTTCTGCGCACCGATAATCTGGTTATGATCAAGGCTCAGCCTGGCACGGCTTCCGGCATCGCCGCCGCCGTTGATGCGGCAGAGCTGCCCGATGTGCTTGGCTCGCTTGCCGGCAACGATACGATTTTGGTTATTGCCCAGACGGCCGAGGACGGCGAGCGTCTTGAGGCGCTGATCAATAAGCTGAGCAATTCTCGCAAGTAGGCGTGCGGGTCGTGCGCTCGGCACCGTGCGTGCTGACATAGTGGCTTGTAAGGGGTATCGACGTTGGTCGGTGCCCCCTTTTTTTGTCTGCCGGTATAAAGACCGCCCATCAGGTCGCTTTAAACTAAAAAGGCCCCCGAGCAGTTCAATAGGCTGCTCGGGGGCCTTGTTGCTTATGGCCGGATGATTTCTAGCCGACCGTATCGTCAGGCGTGGGCGAGGGGTCGGGAGTGGGCGTAGGCGTAGGCGTAGGCGTAGGCGTGCCGCCATCGCCGCCGGTCGAACCACCAGTGGAGCCGCCCGTCGAGCCACCGGTCGTACCGGTGCCGCCGGTGGTGTCGTCGCCCGTGGTCTCGGTGGTCGTGGTCGTCGTGGTAGTCGTTGTGGTGGTTTCCTCTTCGTCCTCGTTCTCGTCCTTGTCGTCGTTCTCCGTCTTCTTGGAGTTGTTGGTGCCGTAGAACTTCCAGACGCTGTTGTTCTTGTAGGTGGGCGCCGTTCCGGTCGCAAACTCCTCGCGCTCGGTACCGGTCAGAACGGTGTTCATAAACCGCTTAAAGACAGGCAGGTTGGTGCTGTCGCCCAGCAGGTCTGTGCCGTATTTTTGGATGGGGATCTCGCCCGCGGAATAGCCGGTCCACAGGGCGCACGCCAGCTGCGGGGTATAGCCGCAGAACCACAGGTTGGTGGTGTTGTCGGTGGTGCCCGTCTTGCCGGCATAGGGCTGGTTGACGCTCAGGGCACCGGCAGCACCCGTACCGCCGCCCTGCATGACGCCGGACAGAACATCGGTGACCGCGGCGGCCTCGCCCTCGGTAAGCACCTGTGAGGGATTGTCGGTGTGCTGGTACAGCACCGAACCGGTACGAGAGTCAATCTCGGTGATGGCGATCGGCTGGCGATAGTAGCCGCCGTTGGCAAACGTCGCGTAGGCGGCGGCCATCTCGAGCGGCGAGATCGAGCCGGTGCCGAGCGTCATGACGGGAACGTCCTCGATGTTGTCCTTGGCGGGGTCGATGCCGAGCTTTTTGACGAGCGAGATGATCTTGCTGTTGCCGACGGCTTCCGCCACCTGGATGTAGCCGGTGTTGGAGGAGTATGCCGTCGCCTGCTTAAGCGTGATGTTGCCATAGCTATGGTTGGCGTAGTTTTGGACCTCGGTCGTGGTGCCCTTGGCCTTGAGCGGTGAGTTGCAGTTGAGGGTGACGTTGGGGTTCATGCCGTTTTGGATGGCAGTTGCCAGTGTAAAGGCCTTAAAGGTGGAGCCGACGGGACGCTTGGCCGTGGCATGGTTTACGTGGTTCTCGTCGGCGTTGTAGTCGTAGCCGCCCACCATGCACTTGATGTAGCCGGTCTTGGGATCGACGACGACCATGCCCATGTCCAGGCCGTCGAGCGAGAGCGTGTCGAGCTGCTCGCGAACGGCATTCTCTGCCACCTGCTGCATCGTGGGGTCGATGGTGGTCTTGACGGTCAGGCCGCCCTTAAAGAGCACGTCGGTCGAGAACTCCTGCTCCAGCAGCTGCTTAACATAGGCGACAAAGTAGGGCTGCGAGTATACGTCGACGCCGCTGCCCGAAATCTCGGTCACGTTGAGGGTGATGGGCTCGGCCTGTGCGGCATCGTGTTCCTCCTGCGTGATGTGGCCCAGGCGCAACATGTTGTCGAGGACCTTGTTGCGACGGGACAGCGCTAGGTCGGGGTTGACCGTGGGGTCGTACTGCGAGGGCGAGTTGGGAAGGCCGATCAACAGCGCGGCCTCGCTCAGGGTGAGGTCTGCGGCGCTCTTGGACAGGTAGGTCTCGGCGGCGGCCTCAATACCGTAGGCGCCGTGACCGTAATAGATGGTGTTGAGGTACATCATGAGGATCTCGTCTTTGGAGTACATATCCTCCATCTTGACGGCGATGTAGGCCTCGCGCACTTTACGCTCGATGGTCGAGTCGAACTGCTCCTCCTGCAGGATGGTGTTGCGCACCAGCTGCTGGGTGATAGTCGAGGCGCCTTCGTGTCCGCCGCCGAGGGTTGCCACCGCAGCACGCGCGATACCCCACAGGTCGATACCGCCGTGCTCGTAGAAGCGCTCGTCCTCGACGTCAACGGTGCCCTGCAGCACGTAGGGGGAGACCTCGTCCTTGGTGATGGACTTGCGGTTTTGCGTGTAGAAGCTCGCGATCTTGTTGCCGTTGCAGTCGACGATCTCGGTGGGCTCGCTCACCAGATACGCGTTGGCGTCGGTGTAGTCGGGCAGATCGGACAGCCAGCGGTTGACGTTGCCGACCATGCCGATGCCAAATGCCACGCCCGCAATCAGCAGAAAGCCCAAAAACGAGAGCAGGATTATGGGCAGGGCATGCGTCTTTGAACGGCTGCGTCCCTGTCGTTGGCGAGGACCCATATATTGACCTCCAGGTATGTCGTGCCCGACGGCGGATGTGTCGTCGAGGCAGGATGGACATAAGTTATTACACGATAAACCAAACGGGGCGCGCGAGGCCTCGTGTATGCTGGAAGACGGCATTTTTCAGAGTGAATGCATACCTTGGTAAGGAGTTTGCCGATGGCGATTCGGGCGATGGGGCCGAGCGGACAATACGAGACTGGATTGGATGCTGCCGGTGCGGCGCTGCCCGAGCTGCTGGCGCCGGCGGGCGGGCTCGACCAGATGCTTGCGGCCATCGCCGCGGGTGCCGATGCCATCTATGCGGGGTTGGGCGGCTTTAACGCCCGCGTGAGCGCGCATGGTTTTACGGATGACGAGTTTGCGCGCGGCTGCGCCGTGGCGCATGCCCATGGCGTGCGCGTGTACGTGACGCTCAACGTGTTCGTGTTTGACGATGAGTTGTCCGACGCGGTGGCGTTGGGAGTTCATGCACTGGAGCTGGGCGCCGATGCTCTGATTGTAGCCGATGCCGGGTTGGCCTGCGCGCTGCGCGCGGCGATTCCCGGGGTCGAGATTCACCTGTCCACGCAGGCGGGCGTTCATAGCGAAGGCGCCGTGCGACTTGCCGCCGATGAGCTGGGGGTCGAGCGCGTGACGACGGCACGCGAGCTGGCGGTCGACGAGATTGCGGCGCTATGTGCCACGGGCGTGCCCATCGAGGTATTCTGCCACGGTGCGATTTGCATCGGTTATTCGGGGGCGTGCGAGTTCTCGGCCCTGCGGCGTGGGCGCTCTGCGATGCGCGGCGACTGCACGCAGCCGTGCCGTCTGGTGTACGACCTGGTGGACGAGGCGGGACAGAGCGTTGTCGCCTTCGAGGGAGATCGCTTACTGTGCCCGCGCGACTATCTGGGTATTGCGCATCTGCCCGAGCTTGTAGATGCCGGCGTGGCGTCGCTCAAGATCGAGGGGCGCATGAAGAACCCCGATTACGTATTCAACGTGGTGCGGGTGTGGCGCCGGGCGCTCGATATGCTGTGCGACGGCGCGTGGGACCCCGGTGCCGTGGAAGAGCTTGAACGCGAGCTGGGCCGGTCGTTCAACCGCGGGTTTACCGACGCGTATCTGCAGGGGCGTTCGGGCGCCGAGCTTATGAGCTTTGAGCGTGCGATCAACCAAGGTGTGCGCGTGGGACGCCTGGTGGCCGTTGGCCACGAGGAAGTGACCGTCGAGCTCGATGCCGCCGTGGCGGCGGGTGACACGCTCGAGATTCGGTTCTATCCGGGTGCCGACGCGCGTCCCGATGTGCCCAAGCGCTGGCCGCAGGTGCCCTGCCCGGTGGATGCCGCAGCGGGGGAGCGCGTCGTCGTGCATTGCAAGCGTAAGGTGGACGCGGGCTGCGAGGTGTACCTGATTCGCAGCGCCGGCGTGTTGGATCAGACGGCGGCGGTGTTGGAGCGCATGCGGGCCGAGGCGGATGCGATTGCGCCCGTTGCGCGTGCCGTTGAGGTGCTGCCCTTTGAGGACGTTGCGGTGGATGGCGGTGCGTCGACGGAGTTGGTGGAGTGCGCGGTTCCCGCTCGCATGGTTTTTGCTTGGCAGCTGATGGATGCCGACCCGCGCGGAGAACTCGATTTGTCCGACGCCGTTGTGGTGCTTGACGAGGTGTGCCGCACGGGTGACGCTGGCCGGACCCGCTCACTGATGCAGCGTGCCGGGCGCGTCGTCTGCCGCAACCTGGGACAGGTGGTGATCGCTCGCGAGCTAGGCGTGACGTTTGACGTGGCGGCGCCGGTGTTCTGCGCGAATCGGGCCACGCTTGCCTGGCTGCGCGGACTCGGTGCGGGGCGGGTGTACTTGCCGGCCGAGTTGCTCGGCAATGATGCGGGGCGTATTGCCGAACTGACGGCCGAACCAGGTGTTCTGGGCCCTGTCGACGCCGACCGTCCCGAGCTTATGGTGTGCGAGCACTGCCTGCTGACCGCCGAGGGCGTCTGCGCTACCGATGCGACGGGACAGGTTCGTTGCCGCGACTGCTCGCGCCGTCAGCAAACGCGCTATTTAGTTGAACGTGACGGTACGCGTCTGCCGGTCGCCGTTGACGCGTGCGGCAGGACGAGGATTTTCCTGTCGTAGGTGCCGCGTCGCGTCAGTTTGTTATCATATGAGAGTTTATGGACTTCCAGCACCGCCGTATCCGGTGAGGGTGCTATAGCAAAAGGAGGATACCCAATGCTGTCTGTTGACGAGCAAATGCGTATCATCACCTCGGGCGCTGCCCAAATCGTTCCCGAGGCCGACCTTCGCAAGAAGCTTGAGAAGGGCGAGCCCCTCAACATCAAGCTCGGCGTCGACCCCACCAGCCCCGACCTGCACCTGGGCCACGCCGTGCCGCTGCGCAAGATGCGCCAGTTCCAGGACCTGGGCCACAACGTTACCCTTATCATCGGCAACGGCACCGCGCTGATCGGCGACCCCTCGGGCAAGAATTCCACCCGTCCGCAGCTTTCGCAGGAGCAGATTGAGGCCAATGCCGAGACCTATGTGAGCCAGGCCATGAAGATCCTGGATCCCGAGAAGACCACCATCGTGCACAACGGTGACTGGATCTTGTCGATGGATCTGGCCGGTCTGCTGCAGGTGTGCTCCAAGTTCACCGTCGCCCGCATTCTTGAGCGCGATGACTTTACCAAGCGCTACCAGTCTCAGACGCCGATCGCCCTGCATGAGTTCCTGTATCCCGTGATGCAGGCTTTCGACTCCGTGCAGATCAAGGCCGACGTGGAGATGGGCGGCACCGATCAGCTCTTCAACCTGCTCGCCGGCCGCGAGCTCATGGAGAAGATGGGTATGGAGCCGCAGATTGCGCTCACCATGCCACTGCTTGAGGGCACCGACGGTGTGCGCAAGATGTCCAAGTCCTATGGTAACTACATCGGCCTGACCGACGCTCCCAAGGATATGTTTGGCAAGACCATGTCCATCCCCGACGAGATGATCGGCAAGTACTATCGTCTGGCCAGCTCGCTCACCCCGGCCGAGGTCGACAAGATCGACGCCGCCCTGGCCGATGGTTCTGCCGACCCCTACGAGCTCAAGCGCGCTCTGGGTCGCGACCTGTGCGACACCTACCACGGCGCCGGCGCCGGCGACGAGGCTCAGGCCGAGTTCGACCGCGTATTCAAGGAGGGCCAGCTCGCCGACTTCCCCGAGAAGCACGTTGAGCTGACCGTCAACGACGAGGGCCAGATCTACCTCGCCGGCCTGCTCAAGGATTTGGGTCTTTCGGCGAGCGCCGGCCAGGCCCGTCGCGACATCGACGGCGGCGGCGTCAAGATCAACGGCAAGGCCGTGGCTCCCAAGAGCTACAACATCGATCCCAGCGCCCTCAAGCTGGGCGACACCCTCTCCGTGGGCAAGCGCAAGGGCTTCAAGTTGATTTAGTTCCGCCGTTCTAACGAACGGCGGACCGGCCGACGCTGCGCGGGCCGCATTTGGACAATCTGACGTTCAACTTCAAGGGCGCGACCAGAAGGTCAGCGCCCTTTCGTTTCACGTCACCTTGTCTCAAATGCGGCCCGCTCGCTGTCGTTGCCAAAACATCGGCGCTTCCGTTGTTGGCACTTTGGGACGTTCCTTCTGTGCCGGCACTTTGGGACAATCCTTGCCATTAATGCAAAGCAACCTGTCCCCATTGCGTCAAGCGGCGTGTGCCGTTAAGCGGAGAGGCGCATTGTTGACCCATCGTTTGGGCATACAATGGCTATTGGCTTGCTGCGGTGAAGGTTTGTCCGCTCCGCAGCTTTTTCTACGGTTAAAGGAGTATGTATGTCCGTTGAGGTCATGAGGACTGTGATCGACGCTGCCGAGGGCCGCGTGCCCGTCGACACGCTGTTTACCAATGCGCAGATCATCGACGTGTATGGCCAGCGCGTGGCGCCCGGTAGCGTTGCCGTCAAGGACGGTGTGATCGTCGGCGTGCTCTACGATGGTCGCGACGATGCCGCTGGCACCTACGAGGCAACTGAGGTCATCGACTGCCAGGGTCGCTATCTCGCTCCCGGTTTTATTGACGGGCATCTGCATATCGAGTCTTCGAACATCCGTCCCGCCGAGTATGCGCGCATGGCCGCGACGCGCGGTACCACCACCGCCATTGCCGACAGCCACGAGATTGCCAATGTTGCCGGTCTCGACGGCTTGCGCTTTATGATTGAGGATGGCCGCCGCGCACCCATCTCCATCAAGTACATGATGCCTTCGTGCGTGCCCGCGCTGCCCGATGAGCAGGCCGGTGCCGTTATTTCGGCTGCCGATATGCAGGCGTTTTTTGCCGAGCATCCGGGCGATGTCTTTGGTCTGGGCGAGATGATGAACCTGCCGGGCGTCTTTATGGCCGACCCCGAGACCTGTGCTCGCATTGATGCTGCCAACCAGACGCCGTCCAGGCAGGTTGACGGCCATGCGCCGCTCGTTGCCGGTAAGGACCTCAACGCCTATGCCGCAGCGGGCATTATCGCCGACCACGAGTCGACGATTCCCGAGGAGGCGCTCGACAAGCTGTCTCGCGGCATGTACGTGATGCTGCGCGAAGGTACGTGCAGCCATGACCTGGCCAACCTGTCTCCGATGCTGCTGGAGAATCCTGCCCGTGCCCGCCGCTGCTGCTTTGCGACCGACGACCGCGCTCCTTCCGATGCGCTTGCGACCGGCATGATCGACAACGTCTGCCGCGTGGCTATCGAGGCCGGCATCGACCCGGTGGTCGCCATCTCTATGGCGTCCCTTTCCACGGCTGAGGCATTTGGCCTGGACCACGGCTGTCGCGACCCGCATGAGCTCCGTGGCGCGATCGCCCCGGGCAAACGCGCCGACCTGCTGTTGCTCGATGACCTGACGTTTGCCAAGGCTCCGCATCGTGTCTATGCCGCCGGTGCTCTGGTGGCGCAGGACGGCACCTTTGTGGGCGAGATTGCACCCGAGATGGCCGAGGTTGCGGCCCTTGCCGATGAGCTGCGCGCTTCCGTTAAACTGCCGAAGCTATCGCTCGACGTGTTCGACTATGCCTTTAAGCCGGGCGAGGCCGTGATCGACGTGGTGCCGGGTAAGGCCATCACGGGTATGGCTCGCCCCGAGAGTGCCGAGGGCCTGCGCCGCATTATGCTGATCGAGCGCCACGGCCGCGGCGTGTCGCTGCAGGCCGAGGGCGCCGATGGCGACGGCCCCGCTGGCCTGGGCCTGGTCGGCAAGCATATCGGTCGCGGCTGGGTGCGCGGCTTCACCATCACGGGCGGTGCCATCGCCTCGACGATCGGCCACGACTCGCACAACGTGTGCGTGGTGGGCGACAGCGCGGCTGATATGATGGCTGCCGTCGAGGCCGTGGGCCAGGGCGGCCACGTGCTGGTGCGCAACGGCAAGGTCGTGGCGCGTATTCCGCTGGCGCTCGGTGGCCTTATGAGCGAAGGCACGGCCGAGGACGTTGCTGCGCAGCACGACGACTTTATGGTCAAGGCGCGCGCCATGGGTATTGAGCCGCCGCTCGACCCCATCATGGGCATCATCTTCCTGCCCCTGCCGGTCATCCCGACGCTCCGCATCCGCCCCGAGGGCATGTTCGACGTCACAACCTTCACCTACGCCGACTAGTCATCGGGGACGTTCTTAAACGACTAGTCATCGGGGACACTCTTTGGCGGGCTGCCTGACGCCGCGACCGTGAGACCTCTGGCACGCGTGAGCTATTTGCCAGGTCCTTGTAACGTTTATGACTGCGGGGTCTTATTTGAGCTCCCTTTGGGTACGTTGGAATCGGATACACGCTCGATTCCAACAAGCCCGAAGGGAGCTTTTCTATGTTTAAACTGATTGCATCCGATATGGACGGCACGTTGCTTGACGAAAACGGCCAGGTGCCTCCCGAAACCTATGAACTGATCCTGGCGCTACACGAGCATGGCGTGCATTTCGCCGCATCGTCAGGTCGTCGCTACGATCGCCTGTGCGAGTTCTTTGCGCCCGTTCGCGACAAGATGGACTTTGTCGCCGCTAACGGCGCCCAGGTCTACGCCGACGGTAAGATGGTAGACCGTGAGGTGTATTCCCACCTGGCGATTCGAAGGCTCGCCCAGGCCGTCAGGACATTTCCCAATCTGCATCTTGCGCTCTTTGACCGAACCAAGTCCTTCCTGCTCGATGACGAGTGCAAGTTCGTGCGTGAGGTCGATAAGGACCTTCCCAATGCCGAGCGCATTTGGGAGCTGCCCGATCCCAGCGTAAATATCATCAAGGCGAGTATCTTTTGCGATGACTGTGCCGTTATGGACAGTGCCTACGTACTGCAGCGCGAGCTTGGCCAGCTCTTTACCTTTGCGCCTTCTGGAAACGCATGGATCGATGCCATGCAGCCCGGTGTGTCGAAAGCCTCGGGAATCGAGCAGCTCATGGAGCACTATGGCGTCGAACGCGACGAGGTCATGGCGTTTGGCGACTCGATGAACGACTACGAGATCATTCGCTTTGTCGGCACGGGCTGCGCGATGGAAAATGCGCGCCCCGCGCTCAAGGCGGTGGCCGATCGCGTGGTGGGTTGTAACCGCGACCACGCCGTCCAGCAGGAGCTCCGTCGCGTGCTGGAGAGTCTCTCCTAATCCGGCAGATGGGGACGTTCCTTTTAATATGAGCAGGACATTGTCAAGAGGCAAAATCGGGCCTGGCCCCAACGATATGGGGTCAGGC
>NZ_JBCPDN010000014.1:0-17874 GCF_040915425.1 Collinsella aerofaciens
TGTTGGCTAAAATGGGTCGGCCGGGATTGGTCAATCTCGGCCGACTATATTTGGCTAAAATAATCCGACGCTAACACCAGCGCGCCGGCATCGCAACGGCAAACGTCGAATATCGTATGTTTGAGGACGAACCTGCCCTCATTGTTGAGCGCTATGACCGCGTGAAAGTCAGAGACGGAACGATCAGGCGCCTACATCAAGAAGACCTCTGTCAGGCACTTGGGGTGATGCCCGCCCAAAAGTACACGGCAGACGGCGGCCCGACCACACGCGACATTCAAGAGCTCCTCGTAAATACGAGCCACCATCAACTTAACCTGTATCTGTTTACGCAGATACTGTTCTTCAACGCCATTATCGGTGCACCGGATGCGCATGCGAAAAACTATTCCCTGCTCCTTGGAAACGACGGCGCAGCCATGATGGCTCGAATGTACGATGTCGCATCGGGGCTGGCATACGAGCGCATGCGCCGCCGGGCGCGCCTTGCCATGAGCGTTGGCGGCGAAAATCGTGTGGGGCGCATCGGTCCAGGCGCTATCCGCCGATACCACGGTATGGGAGACCCCGCGCTGGAGGCGACGCTCACCGATGCCGGGCTATCCGAGAAGTTTTGCTTTGCAACCATGATGGACCTCGCCTACGAGGTGCCCATTTGCATGGAAGAGGTCATGGACGAATACGCCGACCTGCCCGGCATGGCGGACCTGCGCGAGCATATGCTCGGCCCCGTCCGCGAAAACTGTCAGCGCACCCTCGACCTCATCAGGGCAGAAATGGACTAGACACCAGACTATTTCCCATTTTTCAAACAAAAGAGAGGGGGCACCCGTCGCAAAAGACCGGGTGCCCCCTCTCGTAATGTCATTTGCAATCTGCTAGCACGTGGCTCGGACTGCTGCCAGCGCGACCTTTACGCAGCGAGGCGCTTGAGGACGTCGATGAGCAGCTCGTAGAAGCGCTCGGCAGAAGCGAGCTCCATGCTCTCGTCCGGGGTATGGACATCGGAGAGCGTCGGGCCCACGGCGATGGCGTCCAGGCCGTGCAGAGCCTCGGCAAACAGGCCGCACTCAAGGCCGGCGTGAATGGACTCGATGCGCAGCTCGGAGCCAAAGAGCTCTCGATAGCTCTCGACAAAGACTTCGCGGACCGGCGAATGCTCGGCATAGCTCCAGCCGGGATACTCAAACTCAAACTTGGCGTCGAAGCCCAGGACATCGGCCAGCGTCTGCAGACGGTCCTTGAACTCGTTCTGCAGCGAGGTGATCGAAGAGCGCGGGGACAGCATAATCTTGACCTCGTCATCGGAGGTGGCGACCACGCCGATGTTGGAGGAAACCTCGACGGAGCCGTCGGTGGCGACGTTACGGCGAATCACGCCGTTAGGGGCAAGGCGCAGGGCGCGGATGAGGGCAAGCGCGGACTTCTGGTCCATGGCCTCAACCTCGGCGTCGTCGGCAATCTCGACGGTGCAAGTAAAGCCGGGGTCGAAGACCTCGAGCTCGGCAGTGACGTCGGCGATGATGCCCTTTGCGATCTGGGCCGCGGCCTCGGCGGCAGCGTGGTCGGCGTAGACCAGAACAGCCTTGCACTCACGGTTGATGGCGTTGTCCTTGGTGCCGCCGTTAAAGCTGACGATGGCGGGCTCGCCGGCGACCATCAGGCGGTCGATGATGCGGGCCATGATAAGGTTGCCGTTGCCGCGCTCCAGGTTGATGTCGGAGCCGGAGTGACCGCCCAGCAGGCCGGAGATGTCGAGCGTGAGGGTGCTACCGGTCTTGTGCTCGCGCGCGATCGGGCACGTGTAGGTAACGACGACGCCGCCGGCGCAGCTGACGGTGGCAACGCCCTCTTCCTCGGAGTCAAGGTTAATCATGGTGCGGGCGCTAATCTGGGACTTGTCGAGCGTCTCGGCGCCGACCAGGCCGGTCTCCTCGTCGGTGGTGAATACGCACTCGAGGGCGGGATGGACAATCGAATCATCGTTGAGCACGGTAAGCATAAGCGCGACGGCAATGCCGTTGTCGGCACCCAGGGTGGTGCCGTTAGCGGTGAGGACGCCGTCCTTGACGACCAGGTCGATACCATCGGTCGTAAAGTCGTGCTCAACGGAGCCCAACTTGTCGCACACCATATCGATGTGGCCCTGCAGCATCACGGTCGGGGCATTCTCGGCACCGGCAGATGCGGGCTTGCGAATGATAACGTTGTAGACCTCGTCCTGGTACACATCGAGGCCGCGCTCCTTGGCAAACGCAACCAGGAAATCGCTGATGCCCTTCTCGTTGCCAGACCCGCGGGGGATCGCGCTGACCTCCTCAAAGAAATGGAACAGCTGGGCGGGCTCGTAGCCGGTAATCTTGTAGTCCATGGTGCCTCCTTGGCGCAACTGGTTAGACAGTAAGACATGCGCCTTGTATATTCCCAGACTTCGTTTGCATAAACCAGTCGAAAACGCCGAGCGCTCTCGCATCATCGGCTAACGGTGGACCGCATAGCGTAACGGTCACAACTTCCGCAGCTCTACAAATCGAGGCGCCCTTTCCGGAGCGCCTCGATTGCGCGTATCAAATTGTCGCCACGCCCTACAGCGCGCCGGAACCGGCTTGCATCATGCCGCCGGGGCCCGAGGTCACGCCGCCGCTCACGGGCGAGGCGTTGCCGGTGTGCGGTGCCGCCGGGACGGTATCGCCACCGAGTGTGCCCGCCGGACGCGGTGCCGGGATCTCGCCCGTGCCGTGGCTAAAGACAAACTTGTCATCGGCCACGTCGCACAGGACGGTATCGCCCTCGCCCCACTCGCCGGCCAGAAGCTCCTCGGACAGCGGGTCCTCGATGAGCTTTTGAATGGCGCGGCGCAGCGGACGCGCACCGTTGGTGAGGTCGGTGCCCTCGGCCACGATCTTGTCATAGGCCGCATCGGTGAGCTTGATGTTCATGCCGTTGGCAATCAGGCGCTGACGCAGGTCGTCCACCAGCAGGTGCGCGATCTTGGTCAGGTTCTCGCCCGAGAGCTTCTGGAACACCACAATGTCGTCGATACGGTTGAGCAGCTCGGGGCGGAACAGGCGCTTGAGCTCGCCCATCGCACGGCCTTTGATCTCACTCGAGGTGAGGCCCTGCTCGCCGGTGGTGCCAAAGCCAACGCTCGCATCCTGCGCGATCTCGCGGGCGCCCACGTTGGACGTCATGATGATCACGGTATTGCGGAAGTCGACCGTCTTGCCCTGGCTATCGGTCAGACGACCCTCCTCCAGCACCTGCAGCAGGATATTGAAGATGTCGGGGTGCGCCTTCTCGATCTCGTCGAACAGCACGACCGAGTACGGGTGACGGCGAACAGCCTTGGTGAGCTGGCCGCCCTCGTCGTGGCCCACATAGCCCGGGGGGCTACCGATGAGCTTGGAGACCTCGAACTCACTGCCAAACTCCGACATATCGAAGCTGATGAGCGCGTCCTTGCTGCCAAAGAGATACTCGGCGAGCGTCTTGGCGAGCGCGGTTTTGCCCGTGCCGGTGGGGCCCAGGAAGATAAAGCTGCCGCCGGGGCGACGCGGGTCCTTGAGCGGCGAGCGGCTGCGGCGCACGGCCTTGGCAACGGCCTCGACGGCCTCGTCCTGACCGATGATGCGCGTCTTGAGCACGCTTTCGGCCTGCAGCAGGCGGCGGCTCTCGCTCTCGGTGAGCGAGGACACCGGCACGCCCGAGGTCACGGACACGATGTCGGCAATCTGGGAGACATCGATGGTGAGCGGGCTGGCGTCGAGCTCGGCCGTCCAGGCAGCCTTGGCCTCGGCGAGCTCAATCTCGGCAGCCTTTTGCTGCTCGGTGATCTCGGCGGCCTTGTTCATGTCGTCGCTCTCGGTGGCCTCCTGCGCGGCGGCCTTAAGCTCCTCCACGCGATGCTCGGCCTCGCGCACCGGCTCGGGCGCGCGGTTGGCGGCGATGCGGGCGCGGGCGCCGGCCTCGTCAATGAGGTCGATGGCCTTATCGGGCAGGAAGCGATCCTGGATGTAGCGGTTGGAGAGGTTCGCGGCGGCCTCGATAGCACCCTGCGTATAGCGCACATGGTGGTGCTCCTCGTAGCGCGGCTTGAGCGCGGTCAGGATCTTGACCGTGTCCTCGACGCTCGGCTCCTCGACATCGATGGTCTGGAAGCGACGCTCGAAGGCCGGGTCCTTGGTGAGGTACTTGCGGAACTCCTCGGCCGTGGTGGCACCGATGATCTGGAAAGCACCGCGTGCGAGAACGGGCTTGAGCATGGAGCTCGCGTCGATGGAGCCCTCGGCAGAGCCGGCACCGATGATGGTGTGCATCTCGTCGATAAACAAGATAACGTCGTCGGCTTCGGTCGCCTCCTGGATCACGTTCTTGAGGCGCTCCTCAAACTCACCGCGATACTTGGCACCCGCGACAAGACCCGGCAGGTCGAGCGTCCAGATATTCTGGTTCATAAGGTTCTCGGGCACGTTGCCGGCTGCAATCTGCTGAGCCAGGCCCTCGACGATGGCCGTCTTGCCCACGCCGGGGTCGCCCAGAATGAGCGGGTTGTTCTTGGTGCGGCGCGAAAGAATTTCCATCATACGCTGGACTTCCTTTTCGCGACCAATTACAGGGTCGAGCTCGCCATCGCGCGCCTTTTGCGTGAGGTTGGTGGCGAACTGCTTGAGCGTATCGGTGCCACTCCCCTTTTGCTGAGAGGCATCCGAGCCGCTAAAGAACGGCAGGCCCGCACCGGGACGACCAGCACCGGCGCCGGCAAGCGGACGCTTCTTGTCCTGGTCCTTGGCGGTGAGTTTCTCGATAGCCTTTTTGATGGAGGCGGACGACACGCCCAGGCGCATGAGGATGTCCATGGCCATGCCGTTGCCCTCTTCGACGATACCGATGAGCAGGTGCTCGGTCGACACGTAGGTCTGATTGTTCTCGCGCGCCACGCGGAATGAACGCTCCATCACGCTAATGACGAGCGGCGTAAAGGCAAGCTTGGCAGCCTCGGTCTCCTCGCTGGGCTCGGGGACCGTGGTCTGGACCTCCTTGAGGGTGTCCATGATGTCGTCGTAGGAGATATCAAGCGAGCGCAGCGCCTCGGCAGCGATGCCCTCGTCCTCCTTGGCGAGTGCGAGCAGCAGGTGCTCGGTGCCCACCTTATTTGAGTGCAGATCGAGCGCCTCCTGTTTGGCCATCGACATGACCTTGCGCGCTCGATCGGTAAATCTATCTAACATGCTCGTTTCCTTACATGAGTTCATCGAAATCAAAACGCCCGCCCGTCGGCGGCGCTTTTGTCTCTTTACCCACAGGTTGTCTATGTTAACAGCTGGAGGAATATCTATAAACCCGGCTCACATGAATGCAGGTTATGACCGCATCGCGGGACTCACCGCGCGATGCGCGACAGGCGCCCCGCAAGAGAAACCCTAGGCGTCTTTCACCACGTCGGGACTCGTCGCACGCGATGCGCGATAGGCATCGGCCTCCTTGGAGACGCGTTCGAGCAGCTCGGATGTATCGACGCCCTCGACTTGCGCGACCGTTTCCACCGTCTGCATGGCGACCGCCCTCAGGTACGCGCACGCGCTGTCCCCCAGCTGCTCGAGGTCTATCTCCTCGCCGCCCTCCCGGGCAAAGCCGACCGCCATCACAAAGCCCATGATGCCCGAGACCAGAAAGCCCACCGCAAAGCTCGAATCTGCCTTGAGCTCTTCTCCGTCGGGGTGGACGATCTCTCTCACGCGGTCGATGATGATCGTATGGATGCCCTGCACGACCTGCTCGGCGGCACCCGCCCTCATGGTGATGACGATGCGCCGCAGCAGGCAGCGGACGTCGCGCCGGTCGAACGCCGAAAGGTCGCCCTCGCTCGAAAAATGCCAGAGGGCATCGGTGATGAGCTCGTTATCCTGCAGCAGCTGGGCTATGGCGATGGCGACGAGTTCATCGAAATCGTGAAAATAGTAGTAAAACGTTCCGCGATTGCACTGGGCGGCGCGGGTCACCTCGCCAACCGACAGCTCGAAGATGCTGTTGTTCTCGATGAGCTCCCAAAACGCCTCGATGATACGGGTGCGTGCATCGGGCACATCGGCGTCCTTACGCGGTCTCGCCATGCGCCTCACCGCACCTCTGCGCCTTGGCGTTCATGATGAGCATCTGAAGACGGTTCTCCACGTTGGCGAAGCTCACGTCGGGATCGTAGTCGAGCGGCAGGAACTGCGCCGTGGGATACTGCTCCTTGAGCGCATGGATGAGCCCGCGCCCCACGACATGGTTGGGCAGACACCCGAACGGCTGCAGGATCACGAAGTTGCGGCAGCCGCGCTTGGCGTGCTCGAGGATCTCCGCCGGAATCAGCACGCCCTCGCCCGCATCGAACGTATGGTGCAGGATCTTATCGCTCGCGCGCACGAGCTCGGGCATGCGCGTCGGCGGCTCGTAGAGCGGGCTCGCCGCGCCCAGGCGGTCGCAACGGTCGTGCGCGAGCTCGAACAGGTTGTCCGCCGTGGCGTACCAGGCCTTTTCGGGCAGCGACAGGTCGACGTGGAACTCGCGCGACTGCGCATGCTTGTAGAAATAGGTCTTGCGGATCACGTCGGTCATGCGCGCCTCGATGACCTCGAGCCCGTTGTCCTCGAGGTAGCGCTCGATCTCGTGGTTGGCGCCGAGATGGAAATTGAGCAGGTACTCGCCCACGATGAGAACGGTCGGATGCGGGTTCGAGCGGTCGTACGGAACGGCGTCCATGATCGCAAGCGCGCGTTTGAAGCCCGTCGCCTGGCCTCTCAGCCCGGAGCGCTCCATGCCCTCGATAACCTCATCGAGCGCGCGGTCGAACGCAGCGTCCGCCGCGCCCTTCTCGAGCTCGTAGGGACGGATGCGCCTAAGCATGGCCTCGAGGGCATCGATCATGGGAAGACCGTAGGCGATCTGGATGCTCGGGCCAAGGCCGAGCTTGAAGCCCGGATGCGCATTGTGGGCATCGACGTCGTCGTTGGTGAGCACCGGGACATAGTCGTATCCCGCGTCGTCGAGCGCGCGGCGCAGCAGGGGCATGTAGTGCGTCAGGCGGCAGTCGCCGATATACTTGCCAGTCACCACGGCGACGTCGTGCGGGTCGTACTTACCGCTCTCGAGTGCCGCGAGCGCCTCGCCGATCACGATTTGCGCGGGGAAGCAGATGTCGTTGTGCACATAGCGTTTGCCCAGGCGGATGGCATCCTCGCGCCCGATATCAAGGGCCTCGGCGCGCACGCCCTGATTGCGCATCGCCGCGGTCATGAGCCTGCAGAACGCATGGGAGGTGTTGGGGACCAGCGCGATCTTGTCGTGCCGGTCGCGCTTGGTGTACTTGACCTTATACGGGTCGTCGAGCGGATGGACCGCGTGCACCCGGGCGCCCTCGGCACGCTCCTCCGCGCGACGACGGTTGACCGACTCGATAAACGAACGCACGCGAATGCCCATGGGACCGGCGACGTCGCTCTCATCGAGCTTGATCATCATCGGAACCTTGGAGCCCATCTCGCCCATCATGCGCGCGATCTCGTCGGTGAGATACGCATCGTGGCCGCAGCCGAAGCTGCCCATCTGCACGAGCTCGAGCTCGGGCGTCGATGCGACGATGACCGCGCACGACAGCATGCGCGCATGGTAGTTGTTCACGATGTCGATGCGGCTGTTGGAAAGATCGACGCTGCAGACCCCCGGCACCGCATCGGGCGTCAGCACGGGGATGCCGCGCTCAGAGAAGAGCTTGGGCAGCCCGTGGTTGACCAGCGGGTCGTTGTGGTACGGGCGCGAAGCGATCACCACCGCGTAGCCGCCGTCCTCGCGCACGTTCTCGAGCACCTGCCTGCCGCGCAGCTGCAGCTGGTTCTCAAACGTCTCCTGCGCGCGGTCCGCCTGCTCGGTCGCCTTGGCAACCAGGTCGGCATCGATATCGAAGGTCTCCTTGCACCACGCCTTGAGCTGGCGGTTTCGGTCGCCCTCGTCGTACCAGTGGAACAGCGGCGTATCGAACGGAACGCCGAAACGCTCCTCCGGGTTATCGGAATTGCGCATCACGTAGGGGTATCCCTTTACGACGGCGCACATCCACTCGCTGGTAGAGGCGGTGTTTTCGGTGGGCACCGTCGTGATGATGGGCATGAAGATGCGGTCGACGCCGGCGTCGACGAGATTGCGGATGTGCCCGTGGACGAGCTTGGCCGGGAAGCACACGGTGTCGGATGTGACGTGCGCCAGACCGCGCTCGTACATCGCCTTGGTGCTGCGTCCCGAGACGCGCACCTTAAAGCCGAGCGTGCTGAAGAACGTCGACCAGAACGGCATGGTGTCCCAGAACTCGAGCACACGGGGAATGCCGATCGTGACATCGCGCCCCCCGCTGACGGGAACCGTGGGGTACGACTCGAACAGCAGCTTCTCGCGGTCGACAAAGAGATTGGGGGCAGCCGCGGTCCGGTCGCGCCCCGTGCCGGGTGCCTGTGCCTCGCAAGCACCCTGCGGACGCAGCTCCTCCGCCGCGGGAACCTCGCGCACGAGCTCATCCCATGAGATGGCGCCGCCGCGCGGGCAGCGATTGCCCGTGACGTAAAGCGAGCCGTCGCCAAATGCCACGACCGCGCGCTGGCAGCGGTTGTTGCACCGACGGCAGGTAACGCCGCCGAACTCGCGATGCTCGAAGCGCTCCACGGCATCGAGCCCGATAAACGACGTGTCGGCGTCGCCCTTGCGGCATTCCTCGCGCGCGAGCAGGGCGATACCGATAGCGCCCATCAGCCCCGGGTGGGGCGCACGCGTGACGGGTTTGCCCAGATACTGCTCGAATGCGCGCAGCACCGCGTCGTTTCGGAACGTGCCGCCCTGGACGACGACTTTGTCGCCCAGACGGTTGAGATTTGAAACGCGAATGACCTTGGTGAACACGTTCTCGATAATCGAACGGCAGAGACCGGCCATGATGTCGCCCGGACCCTTACCGCGCCGCTGCTCGGAAACGACGCTGCTGTTCATGAACACCGTGCAGCGGCTGCCGAGAACGGCGGGGGCTTTGGACGAAAATGCCTCGGTCGCGATATCCTCAACGGCTATTCCGAGGTTTTTGGCAAAACCCTCGAGGAACGAGCCGCAGCCCGCAGAGCACGCCTCGTTGACGACGATATCGGTCAGCACGCCGTGGTTGAGCCAGATGGCCTTCATATCCTGTCCGCCGATGTCGAGCACGAAGGTCGCATCGGGAACGCATGCGCACGCGGCGCGGGCGTGCGCGACCGTCTCGACCGTATGGTAGTCGGCGTGGAACGCGCGCGCGAAAAGCTCCTCGCCGTATCCCGTGGTGCCCACGGCATCGATCGCAAGCGTGACTCCCGCTGTCTCCCAGCGGTTCTTCAAGCTGACAAGACCCTGTTGGGCGACGTCGAGCGGTCTGCCGTTATTAGACGCGTAGAACGAATCGACAAGCTCACCCGCCTCATCGACCAGGGCGAACTTGGTCGTCGTGCTCCCCGAATCGATACCGAGCGCCACACGCACCGTCTCTCCGGGCGCATACGCATCCGGACCCTTTGCCGGCGTCTCTTTGCCATGGCGTGCCGTAAAATCCGCCTGCTCGGCAGGTGTGGCAAAAAAGGGCTGGGCAAGACGTCCCTCCCCGCTTGCGGGCGCGACCGTCTCGAGCTTATCCAGCCGGACAAAAGCGTCGGGAAGGTCGATCGGTTGGGACGATGCGAACATGTCGGTCAGCGACAGGGCGGCACCGCGCGCGACCATGATCTGCGGATCGCGCGGGACGATAACCTGATCGTCCGATAGATTCAGTTGCTCCCGGAACACGCGGACCAGTGTGGGGTTGTAGGCGAGCGTACCGCCCTCGAAGATTACCGGCGGCTCGATGTCGATACCCTGGGCCAGACCGCCGATCGTTTGGCGGGCGACCGCGTGAAGCGCCGAAAGCGCCAGGTCGGTGGTAGGAATGCCCTCGTTGAGCAGCGGCTGGATATCGGTCTTTGCGTACACGCCGCAGCGGCCCGAGACCTCGTGGACGGTCGTTCCCCGGCTTGCGAGCTGCTCGAACTCGCCCGATTCGGTGCCGACCCCCATGAGCTTTGCCATCTCGTCGATAAATGCACCGGTACCGCCTGCGCACGAGCCGTTCATGCGCATGTCGGCAACCTCGATGTCTCCCTTATCGTTGGTGCGGAAGAAGATCATCTTGGCGTCTTGGCCGCCCAGCTCGATGGCGCAGCGCGTCTGCGGATAGAACCTGCTGATCGCGAGCGCGTTGGCGACCACCTCCTGAACGTACGAGGCGCCCAGCGCGGTCGCGATATCGCGCGCACCCGAGCCGGTCACCGCAACGCGCAGTGACTCATGGGGAAAGCGCTCGGCGAGCTCGCCGAGCATGGCGCGCACGCTCGCTGTCTGACACGCCCCGTGGCGGCGATATCCCCACCACGCCTCGGTCATATCCTCGTGCATCGCGTAAACTTTGGTCGTCGTCGACCCTACGTCCAGTCCTACTAGCAACGCCATAATGCTCCGTCTCTCGCATTTTTCCCGCTAGAGATATACCACTCTACGTAATACAACAGACTGTTGTATTTAAACTCCGTATAAAAAGCGGCTGCCGAAACGCTTCAGCAGCCGCCGAATGCACCAACAGATTGTTCTGCGCGCTAGCACGTCGGGCAACGGAGCAGCACGGACCCTCCGGTCATGCGCACCGCTCACGCCCGCGATGTCGCCGAGAGAGCTATCCACGCTTAGGGCTCCAACCAAGCAAGTCGCCCGCGCTCAGCAGATCCCTAAGCGAGCTACTCGCACTCAGGAGCCATAGCCTGCTCCAAGAGCTCGGCATGCTCCTCCTCGAAAACCGTCCCCACAGGGAAGGCGCGACGGAAGACGAAGTGGGAAATCGGACCGGCTACCAAAAGGTTCCACGGCAGCGCCATCACAAAATTATGCGGGATGTTGATCATCCAGATCGCGGGCACGGAATACAGGTTCGCAAGGATGCCGCCGGGCATGTGCGTCAGACCCTCGCAGGCACCGTACAGCGACATGATGATAACCATGGGAACGACCATGCAGGAGCTGACGGCGAGCGTCATGGCAAGCGGCGAGCTCTTGCCCGGCGTGACCAAGTACTTAAAGGCGAAACCCTTGGCGAGCGGGCTGGCGACGAACCAGTCGCAGCACATGGCAAAAATGTAGGCAACGGGGAAGCCGAGCCACGCAGCGGCAACGACCTCGCCGTTGATGGCCCCGTGCTGCAGGGCAACGTTGTAGATGCTCATCCAGAGCACCATGCAAAAGCACATGATAAAGGTGAACAGCAGGCTCTCTCGTTTGTTGATAGGCATGAAGGGCAGATTCCTTTCTGTGTTACGCCGCGGCGCCACGCAACAAAAACGGGCGGGCAAGATGGAGCTGTTGGAACTTCATCTCGCCCGCCCGTGGTACGCGCGTCTGCGACTACTTATGTGGTGGAACCAGCCTAGCACGAAACGCATGCGCTTCGTAAGCGTTGAGTTTATGAAGATGCAGGGCACCGATAATCCCCCGACCCCATAAGTTGCGGTGGAATACGGACTGTTTTGATCCTTTAAGCAGCAATTCAGTCCCTATTTCACCGCAACTCATTTGGTGCAAAGTAACCTGTCTCCCTTGCACCAATTAGCTGGTGTGGCGCCAGCGAGGGTCGGTGAGCGTACGCGCCACACCCAGCCCAACGGGCAAAAAAGCCACGATGAGCACTGCGCGCACAAACCAGCCGAGCATGTTGACCGTGTCGAAGGTGCACATGTAATACATAGAGCGATAGAGATACAGACCGGGCACCATAATGACAATCGAAGGCACCGTGAGAGCGATGCGCGGGTAGGTGAGCTTGACTTCGGCCAAGCTTGCCAGCAGACCCGATACGAGCGCGCCGATAAACGCGGCCGCCTCGGGAGGCATGCCTGCGCTCAGGCCCAGGAAGGGAAGCACCGTCGGCGCATCGACGAGCGTAAGGCGCAGGGTATTGGACACGGCGCCGATCAACCCAGCTGCCGCGGCCATCTTTACCGGGCTGTTGAACATCACCGAGAAGCCGAATACGCCAACGAAGCTCATCACCACGCGCAGGAGCGTAAGGGCAAGCGGCGAAAGGCCCAGTGGGGCAAAGTCGTCCGGCGCCAGGCCAACACACTCGGCAACCATCCAACCTACGAGCGTCGCCATCACAATAATCGATACGGCATATGAAAGGCGCTCGATACCGCTTCGCATGTCGAGCTTGGCGATGTCGAGGCCCGCCGTAATGAGCGGAAAGCCGGGAATCACAAAGAGCATGGCGCCGATATAGCCTTCTTGGTGCGACATTGCCCCCGGTATGACCTGGCCAAGGCCGAGCAATGCCAGCAGATACGAAACGCAAGCGAGCGCAACGCCGGTCGTCAGCGCGCTGAACTGACCAAGGCCTTGCTTGAGAATATGGGAGCGGGCAAAGTTGCCGACACCCGCGCCCACAAACGCGCAGGCCATCTCGATAGGGCCGCCGCCGAGCAAAAAGACGAAGGCGCCGCAAGCACAAGCTGCCGCAAGGCCCTGTTGCCAAGGCGCGTAATCAGGTTTTGAACTCTCAACGGTCTTGAGCATCTCGTGATACTCGTGCACCGTGAAGCGACGACCATAGGTCTCGATTTCCTTGAGGAAACTCTCCATCATCCAAATGCGATGAGTATTGACGCCGGTTGTCGGCAGGCTGACGACCTCGTTAAAGCAGTGACCATCTTCGATGCAGGTACACTCAAACGATAGAAGACTCAAGTCGACGTGGATGGTGACACCGAGTACGGCGGCGACTCGATTCATGGTATCGCGTACACGCCAGGCACCCGTTCCGCTCGCGAGCATAAGCATACCGGTGCGGCAGATGATGGACGACTTATCGGTGAGCGGCGCATCGACGGCAAGTTCATCGCCTGCCGTCACGATCTGGTGCCAGTCAGTTTTCATATGGAGCGCGCCGGCACGAACACCGTGGTGCATGGGGGCTCTCGAAAGCAGCGAGTTAAGGCGCGAAGACTGTGGGGGCTCCGTTGATTCGTCCTCAACCTCATCAGCCTCTTCATCGACCAGATCAAAGGAATCAAGCGGCGCTGGCTCGCGACGGTCGATCAGCTCCTCGTCCTCATCATCAAAGTAATTGAACTGATCGAGCATGTCCTCTTCAATCGCGCGCTCGCTCGCATCGTCCATCCCGGTGCTCCCTTCCTATCGACTAACCCCCATCCTAGACAGCGACGGCTAAAGGAAACATAAAAGAGACGGCTGTCATGCATGGAAGGCGCAAACCCCCAATGCGTCGGTAGATCCCCAACGACTAGGACTGTCCCCAAGTGCCGGCAGAAAAGGAACGTCCCTAAGTGCCAGCACAAGAGGAACGTCCCTAAGTGCCAGCCAGAGCAACGCCGCAGGTAGAGGACGGACAGCGAGCGACGTCCAGGGCGACAAGTTGGCATGAAAAAGGCAAGGCATAGACCTTCTGGTCATGCCTTGCCTTTTGAATGACAAATTGTCGCCCTGGACGTCGCGCAGCGTCGAGCCGTTACGCGGTTCGTAGAACCGCGTAACTAGTTAGTACATCTTTGCGCCGGCGGGGATGGAGGCGTCGAGCTGGATCAGGTTGAGGCGCTCCTCGCCCTCCTCCTCGTGGACAGCGCTGATCAGCATGCCGCAGCTGGGAATACCCATCATCTTGCGCGGAGGCAGGTTGGTGATGGCGAGCAAGGTCTTGCCAACCAGGTCCTCGGGCTCGTAATAAGCGTGAATACCGGAGAGGATGGTGCGGTCGGTGCCGGTGCCGTCGTCGAGCGTAAAGTTCAGCAGCTTCTTGGACTTCTTGACGGCCTCGCATGCCTTGACCTTCACAGCGCGGAAGTCGCTCTTGGAGAAGGTATCAAAGTCGACGAACTCCTCAAACAGCGGCTCAACGGCGATCTTGGAGTAATCGAGCGTGGGCTTAAGCGACTTAACGAATGGGCTCGCGGCGTTGCCGGCCTCGGCAGCCTTGGCGGCAGCGGCACCGGACTGGAAACCCTTCTCGGGCTTCATGTGCGGGAACAGCAGCACGTCGCGGATAGAAGCCTGGTTGGTAAGCAGCATGACCACGCGGTCGATACCAATGCCAATACCGCCCGCGGGAGGCATACCGTACTCGAGGGCGCGCACGTAGTCCTCGTCATACTCCATGGCCTCATCGTCGCCGCCGGCCTTCTCGGCCATCTGGGCGGCAAAGCGCTCGGCCTGGTCGACCGGGTCGTTGAGCTCGGAGAACGCGTTGGCGTACTCGTGGCCGGCAATAACCAGCTCAAAGCGGTGCGTCAGGCGCGGGTCGTCCTCAAAACGCTTGGCAAGCGGGCTGACCTCGATGGGGTAATCGCACACGAAGGTCGGGTTGACGATGGTGTCCTCGCCCAGCTCATCGTAGATCTCGGCGATAATCTTGCCGGCGGTCCACTCGGGCTTAATCTCCAGGCCCTTCTCGCGCGCGGCGGAAGCAAGCTCCTCGACCGGCGTGTCGATGGTGACCTGCTTGCCGAGCACATCGGAGACGATGTCGGTCATGGGACGGCTGGCCCACTCACCAGAAAGGTCGATGGTCTGGCCCTGGTACTCGATGACCTCGGGGTTGCCGATGGCCTTGTTAGCCGCCTTAATGACGCCCTGGGCGAGCGCCTTCATGCCCTCGAGGTCGGAGAAGGCACGGTAGGCCTCCATCGTGGTGAACTCGGGGTTGTGGGTGAGGTCCATGCCCTCGTTACGGAAGATGCGGCCGATCTCGAACACGCGCTCAAAACCACCGACGATGCAGCGCTTGAGGTGCAGCTCGGTGGCAATACGCAGGTAGCACTCCTGATCGAGCGCGTTGAAGTGGGTAATGAACGGCTTGGCAGTAGCGCCGCCCTGGATGGTCTGCAGGATGGGGGTCTCGACCTCCATGTAGCCGTCGGACTCCATAAAGCGACGGAAGGTGGAGAGAATCTGCGAACGCTTACGGAAGGTCTCGCGAACGTCGTCGTTGGCGATCAGGTCAACATAGCGCTGGCGATAGCGGGTCTCCTTGTCGGAAAGACCGTGGAACTTCTCGGGCAGCGGACGAACGGCCTTGGAAAGCAGGGTCGCGCTCTTAGGGGCAACGGAAAGCTGGCCGCGCTGGGTGCGCACGACCACGCCGGTCACGCCCAGGATGTCGCCCAGGTCGAGGGCCTTGAGCGTATTCCAGGCAGCCTCGTCCATGTCGTTGATGCGGCAGAACAGTTGAATCTCGGCAGTCGCATCGCGCACGACGATGAACATGATCTTGCCCTGACCGCGCTTGGCGACCACACGGCCGGCGATCTTCACGACATCCTCGGTGTCCTCACCATCGGTGAGCTCGGCGTACTTAGTCTCGATATCGGCGACGTAGTCCTCAAGCTCAGAGTGCTCGGGATAGGGGTTCTGGCCCGCCTCGAACAGGGCGGCGCGCTTGGCCAGGCGGGTGGCGCGCTCGTCGTTGAGCGTCGATGCCTGATCGGCGGCGTTCTGGTTCTCTGCCATAAGTTAGCTCCTCAAACTAAAACGCTCCCCAGGATTCGGTCCCAGGGAGCGAAAACATACCTTTACGCGGGACCGTGGTCTAGCGTGCGATCTTGGCGATGGTGTAGACGCGAGTCTTGCCGGAAGGCGTAACGACCTCGACGGAGTCGCCCTCGCCGTGACCGATGATGGCGTGACCGACCGGAGACTCGTTGGAGATCTTGTGCTCGAGCGAGTTGGTCTCGGTGGTACCGACGAGCGTGACTTCCATGACCTCGCCGTTGGGATCAATCAGCGAAACGGTGGAACCGATGGAGACGGTCAGGTCGCCCGTGGTGGCAGCAACCTGAGCGTTGGCGAGGATGGCCTGGATCTCGGCAATACGAGCGGCGTTCTGGGCCTGCTTGTCCTTAGCGGCGTCGTACTCGGAGTTCTCCGAAAGGTCGCCGAACGCGCGGGCTTCCTTGATGTCCTCGACGATCTCCTTGGCGTAATCGCCCTCACGCCAAGCGAGCTCCTCGACGAGCTTCTGGCGGCCCTCAGCGGTCAGTACGATCTGGCTTGCGTCCATACGGATATCTCCCCAACTCTGATCAAACAATCAACTGTCAACAAAACGAAAAAGACCGGCTAGCCTGCGGGCAAGCCGGTCAGGTGCTCACCCCAAAGGGATGGGACTACTCTGCGTCCGCGTCGCTGTCCTCTGCCTGCTTCTTCTTGGCAGCAGCGAGCTTGGCCTCGAGCTCAGCGATCTCCTTGTCCTCCTCGGACTGCTCGACCACGACCTCCTCGGCCTGCTTGGTCTCGGCCTTATCGTCGCCCTCCATACCCTCGCGGATATTCTTGACGGTAGAGCCGAGGGACTTGCCGAGCTTCGGCAGGTTCTTGGGCCCGAAGATAATCAGGACAACGACGAGAATAATGATGAGCTCAGGAGCCCTCAGTCCAAACATGTAGACCTCCACAATACAGCGAGACAAGCTCGAATGAGTATACCGCGGGTATCGCGGTATCACAACAATAGCTAAAAAAAGGGACCGCAAGAAGCGGTCCCTCCTCATGCTCTGGTCGGGTTGACTGGATTTGAACCAGCGACCCCTGCGTCCCGAACGCAGTGCTCTACCAAACTGAGCCACAACCCGTTAGCTCGACTATAGTAACAAAGATTTTCGCCGCGTGCTAGAGAAATTTTTATTTCTTTGGCGCGTCGATTTGAACCGTGTTGGGAATAAGCTCAGTCGCGCAGGCCCACCAGCCATTTTGCTGGGCAGCATCGGCAAGCCTTTCGGCCGTGGCAGCGGTGTCGCAAATGGCAAACGAGCAAGCGCCCGATCCGCACACATCTACAGCAACGGTGCCGTCCTGTTTACGCAGCCAATCGAGAACCGTTTGAATCTGCGGCTCCATCTGTGCGGAAATGACACCCAGGTTGTTATGGATGAGTGCATATGCCGTCTCGGCATCACCAGCACGCAAGGCAGAAGCTATCGCGCCGGGCCTGTCCGCAGGCACCGGGGCCTCGTCAAAACGTCGATAGGCTTCAATTGTCGAAACGCTCGCCTCCCGCGGCTTAACCAGCACGACGGGTGTCGCGGGTAGTGCGGGGTACTCGGTTGCCAGCGCGTCTCCCCCACCTACGTAGAACGCAGGGCTCGCGTGCAAAAAGAACGGGACGTCAGCACCAATGCCCCGCGCAATGTCATCGAGCGCGGGGTCGGTGCGATCAATGCCCCAGAGCTCTGCCAAGGCGACAATGACCGCGGCCGCATCCGTCGAGGGGCCGCCCAAGCCGGCGCACAATGGAATGCGCTTCTCAATCGTCACGCAGATGTTTGCCTCGCGACCATAATGCTCGGCCATAGCAACCGCAGCCCGATACGCCGTATTCTTTTGCATGGGAAAATCTGATGCCGGAACCGTCTGGACGGTCAGCGCCTGCGCCGGCGTGACCGTCACGGTATCGGAAAGACCGACGGCCGCCATCAGGGAATCGACCCTGTGGTAGCCGCGGTCATCGCGCTCGGTATGAACCCCCAGGTAGAGGTTAATCTTTGCCGGCGCGGAAAGAGTCAGGGACCGATCGGTCACCGTTAATGCTCCTCGAGCTGATTGCCGAGCGGGGTAAAGATATGCTCGCCGCTCTCGGGGTCGAACAGCTCGACCTGACCGGTGAGCACATCGATATACTGGTAGGACTGACGCGACTTGCGGCCACGACGCTCGTCAACCTCGACAATGAAGACGGCCGGGTGGACGCTCTTGATGGTGCCCATGCGCTCGACGACGCGGGTACGGCCCATGTTGGCC
>NZ_JBCPDN010000014.1:18025-36411 GCF_040915425.1 Collinsella aerofaciens
CTCTAATACTATAGCACCCTGTTGTGGCCATACGCAAGTAGCTAAAAAAGCCCGGTCCCAAATTGACTACTTACAGACTATCGGTGTCCAAGACGATGGTGAATGGGCCGTCGTTGACCAAGTCGACTTTCATATCGGCGCCAAAGATGCCGTGCGCCACGTGTTCGACATCTTGGCGAACGAGCGTCAGGAAGTACTCGTAGAGCTCGTTGGCAACATCGGGGGCGCCTGCATCGGTAAACGACGGACGGCGGCCGTGGCGGCAGTCGGCAAACAGCGTGAACTGCGACACCACGAGTACCTCACCGTCGACATCGGCAAGCGCCAAGTTGGTCTTGCCGTTCTCGTCCTCGTTGATACGCAGCCCGCGGAGCTTGCCCCACAGCTTATCAGCCTCAGCGCGCGTATCGCCGTGGCCCACGCCAAGCAGCACCAGATAGCCGCGCCCAATTTTGCCCACGCACTCGCCGTCGACCGTCACGCCGGCGTTGAGTACGCGCTGCACCACCGCGCGCACGGCCTACTCCTCGCCCGTCAGTTTGGCGGACAGGTGCTCGAGCGCGTGGAATCGATGGCTGATGGCGTTCTTCTCGTCAGCCGTCAGCTCGGCCATGGTCTTGCCCGGCGTGTCGACCGGCAGGAACAGCGGGTCATAGCCAAAACCATGGTCGCCGCGGCCCTCGTGCGCGATAACGCCCTCGCAGGCGCCCTCGCCATAGGTAACCAGACCGTCCGTGTCGATGAGCGCGACGACGCTCATAAAGCGCGCGGTGCGGTCCTCATCTGCCACGCCTTCCAGGTTAACGAGAAGCTTGGCGTTGTTGGCGGCATCGTCGCCGTGCACGCCCGCATAGCGCGCGCTATACACACCGGGCTCACCGTCCAGCGCGTCGACGACCAAGCCCGAATCGTCGGCAATGGCCATAAGGCCCGTCTCCTCAACCGCGGCTTGGGCCTTGATGATGGCGTTCTCCAAAAACGTCGTGCCGTTTTCCTCGGGATCCTCAAAATCACCCAGCTGGCCGAGCGCCACAAAGCGCACCTCGGGCATGACCTTGCCCAAAATGGCCTCGATCTCGGTGAGCTTATGGGCGTTGCCCGTTGCCACGACGATGGTCGCCGCCGGGTCGAGGGTGTCGATGTCAATCTTCTCAAGTGCCATGACTGGCCTCCTTGTCTCTATAGCAATGCCGCGTGAGGGGCGTTTGGGCACTTGACCTCTCCCCTCTCAGGCGATCGGACCTTTCAACGCAGCATTTCAGCAGATAAAACCTACCAAAATAAACCCGTCCCTTTTGGCAGGTTAGGCGATGGCTTGGCGCTGAAGCTCGATGAGTTCGGCGATACCCTTGTCGCCCAGGTCGAGCAGGGCGTTGAGGCGTTTGCGGTCAAAGGGCGCCTGCTCGCCGGTGCCCTGGAGCTCGATCATCTCGCCGGTGTCGGTGGCGACGAGGTTCATGTCGACCTCGGCATGGCTGTCCTCCGAATAATCGAGGTCAAGCAGCGTATTGCCGTCGACAACGCCCATGGAGATGGCAGCCACCTGGCCGATAAGCGGGATGCGTTCGATCTTGCCCGCCTCGACCCACATGGCGAGGGCGTCGTGCAGCGCCACCCAGGCGCCGGTGATGCTCGCTGTACGCGTGCCGCCATCGGCCTGAATCACATCGCAGTCGACGGTGACGGTGTACTCGCCGAGCGCCTTCATGTTGACGACGGTACGCAGGCTGCGGCCAATGAGGCGCTCGATCTCCATGGAGCGACCCTTGCGGTTGGCGTGTTCGCGCTTGCAGCGCTTGCCGGTCGACGCCGGCAGCATGGCGTATTCCGCGGTCACCCAGCCGGCCTTAGCTCCCTTTCGCCAGCCCGGTACGCCCTCCTCGATAGTGGCGGCGCACAGCACGCGCGTGTCACCGAACTCGGCCAAACACGAGCCGTGGGCGTGCTTCATGACGCCACGGGTGAGCTTAACGGGGCGCAACTCGTTGGCGGCGCGGCCGTTGGCGCGGTTGACCTGCATGTACTCCATAGAAATTTCCTTTCGGCAAAAGATGTGGCGGAGGCTTTGGCGGCTGCCTTACATCTATTTCAGCTCATCGATATCGATATGTTCGATGCTCTTGAGCGGCTGACCAAAGATAAAGCTGCCCGCCACCGCAAACTCGGCAATGTTATCAGCCGTCGTGGCAAAACGATGCTGCGGCTCGGCGGCGTCGCCCGCCAGCTGCTCGCGGCGCGTGAGGATATCGGTCAGCTCGCGTGTGGTCTCCTCGGCGGAACTCACGACACGCACTCCAGGCCCCAGCGCATGGCGGATAGGTCCCACCAACAGCGGGAAATGCGTACAGCCGAGCACCACGGTGTCGATACCGTGGTCGCGCAGCGGCTCAACCGTGGCACCCACCAGCGCACGCACGGCAGGCGTATCGAAGATATCCTCGTTCTCAAGCCACTGTTCCTGCAGATGTGCACCCGAGGCGAGCTCGTGTTCGACAACCTCGACAAAGCTCGAGGCAGGACAGCCGTATACATCGACGCCGGCATCCAGGTCCTGAATGGCGCGCGTGTAGGCGCCCGAGCGAATAGTGAGGTTGGTGGCGAGCACGCCCACGCGACGCGTACGCGTGCTGTTGATTGCCGCACGGGCACCCGGCGCGATCACACCGATCACGGGAACGTCGAGCACCTGCTGGGCCAGACGCAAGGCCGCAGCGGTCGCCGTGTTGCAGGCGATGACCATAATCTTGACGTCGTGCTTCGAAAGCCAACGACCCGCCTGCAACGCAAACGAGCGCACCTCATCCTCGGTACGGGTGCCGTAGGGGCAGCGCTTGGTGTCGCCAAAGTAGTAGACGGACTCGTGCGGCAGCGCCGTCGCGATGGCGCGCGCAACCGTCAGACCGCCCAAACCAGAATCGAACACGCCAATCGGGCGCGTGTCGCCTGCCGGATTCTCGATATCGGACATTACCTCACCAGTCTCTCTCGAAAAGACATGTCCAAGTGCGGCGGGCGCGCTACGAACGCGCCGCGACCAGCAGCTCTGCCGTCGCCGCCCAACCGTCGACAATTTTGCCACGCGTAACGAAAGCGTTCTCGCACGCAGCCAGGAACTCGGGCGCGCCGGCACTCGTCAGGCCATTCTCGACCAGGCAGAACGTGCCCACATGATCGGCCATGTAGAAGTCGGACTCGGAGTCGCCGAGCGCCAACGTCTCCTCGCGCTCGATCCCCAGGTGCTCGCAGAAGCGCGCAATGGCGACGCCTTTGTTGAGGCCCGCGGGGTTGATGTTGAATGCGCGACCGTCCTCGACGCGATCGAGCTCGAGCGTCGTCGGCTTGGACAGGTGAGTCAGGTGACCGTTGCAAGCCCAGATCAGACCGCAGCCGGCCTCGTCCAGGATGGCCTGGACCTCATCGTCGGGCACATCGCCGCGCATGCCGACGGTGACCTCACGGTACTTGTAGCCGGTCGACATGTCGTTGTGGTACTCGATCTTGTGCGGCCAGCGGGCAAGAATCTTCTCGCACACGCCGGTCTGCTCGATCACCTGGTGCGGCGTGAGGCCGCAAGAGGGGTCGTAGGGCATGTCGCCGGTCAGATACTCCCAATCGTTGGCTTTGAGGTCGTACATGACCAGGCCGCCCATCTCGCCGATGTAGGAGTTGAGGCCGAGCACGCGCGCGTCCTCGTGGATCATGGTACGGTTGCGGCCCGAGGTGGGAACCACCTGAATACCAGCGCGAGCGAGCGCCACGACGGCCTCGACGAGTTTGGTCGAGGGGTTGCCGTCGTTGTCGCGCAGCACGCACGAGCCGGGTGCGAGCATCGTGGCATCCAGGTCGGTAAAAACGTACTTGACCTTGGCCAAGCGCTCGCGCATCTCGCCCGAAAGCTCAGCGACGGTCGGCAGGGTATTGTGGGACATGGTTACTCCGTTTACGTAGAAGGGTTTGGACTTGGACGGCATGTTTTGATTGAGGGAACACGCTTATGGCGACAGCGCACTCAGGGCGCCGCCGCCATCATGGTTCATTAGTCAAACTGGGTAACATCGATCAGGCGATTGGCCAACGAAAGGTCGCTCTCGATGGGCACGAACTCGTCGCCCACGTGCATGAGCTCCTCGTCACCCTTTGCCAGCAGCAAGACAATGGTAGGAGCATCGGGGTTGACGTACTCCTCGCGCGCCGCCTTGAACGCCGCATGCACGGCAGCTTCGCGATCGAGGATGATCTTGTTCGGCGTATCGTCGGGAACATGTTCGGCAAGCTCGCGACAGACCTTCATCGGGTCCTCGTGAGCCGGGTCCTCATTGGCAAAGATCATCAGGTCGGAATACGGTGCGGCCTCGCGCGGAAGCTGCTCGCGGCGCTCCTGCGCCTTGCCGCCGGCAGCGCCAAACACCGCGATGACCGGGCTGGCGGGAAACGCGCGCTTGACCGACGAGAAAAGCGAACGGAACGAAAGCTGGTTGTGCGCATAGTCGACGACGCAGATCACGCGGCCGTCCTTCGACTCCACGACCTCCATACGGCCCGGCACACGCAGTTTGGAGAGGCCCTTCTTGATAGCCTCGATACCGATGCCGATCTCGCGCGCGGCGGCGATAGCGACCAGCGCGTTCTCCACGTTAAAGTCGCCCGCGATGCCCAGCAGGACCTTCTCCCCCGCCTCGGACTCGTCGGCACACAGGCCATGCAAGTTGAACTCGATGCTAAAGCCGACCATGCGTACGTCGCTCGCCCACAGACTTGCCTCGGGATGCTCGACGCCAACGGTCACCAAGCGCTCGGCCGTCGACGCTGCCTCCAGCACACGGTCGACCTCTTCGGTGCCCAGATTCACCACGGCGGTCTTTGCCTGGTCAAAGATCCTGAGTTTGCTCTCAAAATAATCCTCAAACGTGGGGTGTTCGATCGGCGAGATGTGGTCGCGGCCGATGTTGAGGAAGCACGCCACGTCAAACGGCAGATTCTCGACGCGTTGGTACTTGAGCGCCTGGCTCGAAACCTCCATGACCATGGACTGGCGACCGGACGTGCGGCAGTTGGCGATATGGCGCCAGACCTCGGGGGCCTCGGGCGTAGTATTGGTGCTCTCGTAGCACTCGATACCATCGTCGGTACTCACCGATCCGATCATGCCGCAGGACTCGCCCGCCGCTTTGATAATCGACTGGAGCATAAAAGCGGCCGTGGTCTTTCCCTTGGTACCGGTGATGCCCACGATCTTGACGTCGTGGTCGGGACGGTCGTAGACCTCCGGCGGCAACAGGGCCATGGCCGTGCGAACACTATCAACAACCAGCATCGCAGCACCGCTCTCCTTCGCCAGCGGCTCCAGAGACTCGACCAGCGACTCCTCGCACACAAATGCGACGGCGCCCGCATCGAGCGCCATGCTCAAAAACGCGGGCTTAAAGGCAGCACCTTTGCAAAAGAATACGTCACCTGCCGAGACCGCGCGCGAATCAAACGAGCAGCCGGTCACGGCGCGCTCGTCAACCTGCTCTGATGCGCGCAGCTCGCCGCACACGTCGAGAAGCTTGGCAAGCGTATCGACCGTGGTCACGGTCGCGGAATCCGAATGGTGCATCTTTCACCTTTCTCAGCCATTTGGCAGGGACGGCTTTTATAGTAACTGAAACGCACCCACGCAAAAACGGCTCCCGGAGGAGCCGTTACGCGCAGGCGTTCGTAAGCCGAGGCTAGGCAGCCTGAACAGCGGGCTGGTCCTCGTCGATAAAGAAGCGCTTGTACCACACTAGGAACACGAGCGGCGTATAGATCTTGCGCTGGAAATCGCCCTTGCCCGCAAAGTGCAGATCGAGCAGGTGCATGAGCTCGTCGGTATCGAAGAACTCGCTTGCCCACGGCGCGGTGAAGTACTCCTTGACATAGTCGTACCACTTTTGCTCGCGCAGCCAGTAGACAATCGGCACCGGGAAGCCCACCTTGGGACGGGTGGCCCACTCATCGGGCAGCGACTTGTTGGCAGCGTGACGGAGTACCTGTTTGTTGCCGTTCTCGTTGATGCGGTAGCGGTCGGGAATGTGCTCGGCGAATTCCATGACTTTGCGGTCCAGGAAGGGCACGCGCAGCTCCAGCGAGTGCGCCATGCACATCTTGTCGGCCTTGAGCAGAATGTCGCCCGGGAGCCACATGTTCATGTCCAGGTACTGTTTCTTGACCAGCTCGGGCTGACCCTTCACGCGCGCATAGATGGGAGCGGCAAGCTCGAAGGCGCCGTCGCCGGTGTTGTACTCGGGCTTGAGCACGCCGTCGACCTCGCGCTCCGGCCATACCAGAGCCTGTCCCAGGAACGACTTCTCGGGGATCTCGGCACCCTTGACCAGGAAGTTATGTCCCTTGAAGTACGGCATATGCAGCGCCAGGTTACCGAGCGCGCGACGGATGGGCAGCGGAACCATCTTTTTGTACTTACGCACCGGGACCGTATCCTCGTAGTAGGCGTAGCCGCCAAAGAGTTCGTCGGCGCCTTCGCCCGAAAGCACGACGGTAACGTCCTTGCGGGCCATCTCGGCCAAGAACCACAGCGGCACGGAAGACAGGTTGGACTGCGGCTCGTCCATGTGATACTGGATGTCCTCGAGCGCACCGAAGAACTCGTCGGCGGTGATCATCTTGCGAACGTTCTCGACGCCGAGCTTATCGGAAAGCTCCTTGGCGTAGTTGGTCTCGTTGAAATTCTTGTAGTCAAAGCCCACCGAGAAGGTCTTGTCGGGCATAAGGCAAGCGGCGATGTAGCTGGAGTCGACGCCACCGGAGAGGAACGACGCGACCTTGACATCGGCGATGCGATGGGCCTCGACGCTCTCGTGCACGACCTCGTCCAGCTCGTCGACATACTCTTCGAACGGCTTCTCGACGGCAGAGTAATCGCAATCCCAGTAGCGCTCGATGTTCATCTTGCCGGTCGGGATATCGACGGTAAAGTAGTGCGCCGGCGGCAGCTTGTAGACACCCTCGAAGAAGGTCTCCTCGGTTGCCGAATACTGCAGCGTCATGTACGGACGCAGGGCCTTTTTGTTGACCGCCTTGTGGAAGTGCGGGTAGTCCAAGAAGCTCTTGATCTCGGAACCAAAGAGCACGCCCGGAGCGCCGTCGCCCGCATCGGCCATGGGATAGTAGTAAAGCGGCTTGATGCCAAAGATGTCGCGGGCGCCAAAAAGCTTATTCTTCTTTTTGTCCCAGATGACGAAGGCGTACATACCGCGCAAACGATCGAGTACGGCCTCGCCCCACTCCTCGTAGCCGTGTAGGAGGCTCTCGGTGTCGGCGCCGCAGTGGAACTTGTAGCCCTTGGCCTCGAGCTCGGAACGGAGTTCTTGGAAGTTGTAGATCTCGCCGTTGAAGACAATGACGACGCTGCCGTCCTCGTTGGCCATGGGCTGAGCGCCGGCCTCGGTCAGGTCGAGGATCGACAAGCGGCGGAAGCCGAGGGCAACGCGGCCGTCGATAAACTGACCGCCCATGTCGGGACCGCGATGGACGATGCGGTCCATCATCTTGGTGAGCACCTCGGATTGGTTATCCGTCCCACCGACAAAACCGACAAAACCGCACATATACTATCCCCTCTGCTGTTGCTGGGCATCAAATCGAATCAGTAGCTTTTGAGTATACCCGAGGGCGTAAAGAGGGGCGGAATGTTCAGGCAATCTCAACTGAATCAGCTCCGCTGTGACACGCGCCAGTTACCTTTAATGGATATGAGGTGAATGGGGCGATTGTTTTGCTATACTCTCTCCGCACGGGCGATTGGCGCAACGGTTAGCGCAGGTGCTTTACACGCACAAGGCTGGGGGTTCGAATCCCTCATCGCCCACCATTGAATTGTTAGGCCTCCAGCGATGGAGGCCTTTCTTTTTTGTGCCCGGTGCATGGGATTCGAACCCGCAAGGGTGCGGAGCTGAGGAAACGCGAAGCGTTTTCCAGCGCAGCACGCGAGGAGCGGAGCGACGAAGCGGGGCGCGGGCGGCGCCAGCCGCACGCGGACATCCCTCATCGCCCACCACTGAATTGGAAACGGTCCTCGCAAGGGGACCGTTTTTTGTTTGGGCCCAGCGCATGGGATTCGAACCCTAAGGACCCCTTATTTCAAGGTCCGTGGCCAAATAATGGCAAAAATGAGTACTGCTGCTTTGTTTGCAACATATAAAAAGATAGTATTTGCTTAAGTTACGCAACATATGTCCATTATAAGAACTAACAGTTGGATCAAAATCATGCTTTCATCGCCATTTCGACTTGCTATCTGGCCTTATTAGTCCAAAATTGCTGCTACCAAATCGGTAACAGTACTCATATTTGATGTTTTTTGACCAGCAGGTCTCCCTGCCTTAGCAAATCTAAGGCAAAACGGGCTCCAGACCGCTGAATCATGCCGCATAGGACACGTCCGCAGTCCGGAACCCGGTCAAAATTGAGTTATTGCACCGCGTTAGCCCAAGACACCCGACAGGATCTCAATCAGACTGTCCACGTCGGCTTCCTCGCAGACGAGCGGCGGCAGGAAACGCAGCGTATGGGCACCCGTAGCGTTAATCACGGCACCGGCGGCCAGCGCGCGGGCAACAACATCATGCGCGTCGCCCGCGGCATCATCCAAATCACAGCCGAGCATCAAGCCGCGGCCACGCACCTCGGTCACGTGCGGCAGCTTGGCGAGCTTTGCCTCCATATAGGCGCCTACCTTGGCAGCATGGTCGGCATAATCGCCTCGCACGAGCGCGGAGAGCGTCGCGGCGCACGCCGCGATGGCCAAGCAGCTACCGCCAAAGGTCGAGCCGTGGTCGCCCGGCTTAAACACGTCGGCAATCTCCTTCTTTGCCACGACGGCACCCATGGGCACGCCGTCGGCAATGCCCTTGGCAAGGCTCATGATGTCGGGCTCCACGCCATAGGTCTGGAACGCAAACGGCTTGCCGGAGCGGAAGATGCCGCACTGGACCTCGTCGGCGATAAGCACGGCGCCCACTTCGTGTGCCAGGTCGCGCGCTGTCGCCATAAACTCCTCGGTCATGGGGTGCACGCCACTCTCACCCTGGATCGGCTCGAGCATCACGGCACAAATCTCGCTCCCCAGCTGCTTAAAGATCGCACGCAGCTCGTCCACATCGTTGGGCGTGCAAGCCACAAAGCCACCCGGCAGCGGGCGGAAGCTGTCCTGCAGCCAATCCTGCATGGTGGCGGCAATGGTCTCGAGCGTACGGCCGTGGAAGCCGCCGCGCATGCACACGATGGTGTTGCCGCCATTACCGGCACGCTTGGCGTACAGGCGCGCGAGCTTCATCGAGCCCTCGTTGGCCTCGGCGCCAGAGTTGGCAAAGAAGGTCTCCCAAACCTGCTCATCCGCAGCCGGGGCACCAAGAGCAGCTGCCGTGGTCTCATCGCCGGCGGCAATGGCATCGGCAAGCACGCGCGCACCATCTACGTCGTCGTTAGCAAGCTTGGACAGCAGCGCCGCGACCTGTCCGCGCTGCTCGATGTAGAAGTAATTGGAGACATGCATGAGCTTTTTGGTCTGTGCCTCGAGCGCCGAGAGCACAGCCGGGTCGCCATGACCTAGGCTGCACACGCCGATGCCGGCAAGAAAGTCGAGGTACTCACGGCCATCGTCGCCGGTGAGCTTCATGCCGTGACCCTCGACAAACTCGACCGGAGAGCGGCCAAAGGTATGCATAACGTAATGGGATTCAAGCGATTGCTGAGCTGCAAGTGACATGGGATGCCTTTCGTTGGGCGCCAGACGGCGCGGGGCTATGGGTGCAGGAATGGGGCGGCTGCGGGTCAGCTAGACCGTCTGAAGCTTCTCGACCTCGTCAAGGTTTTCGGTCAGACGCGCAGCAAACGTCGAAAGCGGATGCGGATGCGTATCGAACTCGTAAGCTGTCTCGGTGGAATGGATCACGGTGCCGACGCCGGCATCGGTCAGCAGCTCCAGGAGCAGCGAATGCGGCGTGGTACCGTTAATGATGTGGGCACGAAATACGCCGCCGGTAAGCGCATCGACGGCCGCACGCAGCTTAGGAATCATGCCCTTATCGACCTCGCCGCCGTAGAGCATTTCGTTGACCTCGTCGAGCGTTAGGTTGGAGATAAGCGAGTCCTTGTCGCTAAAGTCCTTGTACAGGCCATCGACATCGGTCAAAAAGATCGCCTTATGCGCGTGGAGCGCCGCGGCAACGGCACCGGCGGCGGTGTCGGCGTTGATGTTGAAGAAACCGCCGTCCTCCCCCGCCGCGACGGTAGCTATGACGGGGATGTACTCGCTATCGAGTAAGCGCTCGATATAGTCGGTGTTGACGTGCGTCACTTTGCCCACGCGACCGAGCTCGGGGTCGAGCGGCTCGGCGATGAGCGTGCCGGCATCGCTGCCCGACACGCCCACGGCCAGGTTGCCGTGGTGGTTGATGGCAGCAACCAGCTCCTGGTTAACCTTGCCGCCCAGCACCTCGCGCACGATATCCATAGTCGCCGGCGTGGTCACGCGCTGGCCGTTCTTAAACTCGACGGGAATATCGTAATGGCTCAGCGCCTCGTTGATAGCCTTGCCGCCGCCGTGCACGATGACGGGGCGCATACCGATGATCTTGAGCAAAACGATGTCGCTCATCACGTCGCGGCGCAGCTGCTCATCAACCATGGCGGCTCCGCCATATTTGATAACAACCGTCTTGCCGGTCAGGTTCTTAATCCACGGCAGCGCTTCGAACAGCAGCTGCGCGGTTGCTTCGTTGGATTCGCTCGAACGACAATCGCGTGCGAATTTCATAATCTGCCTCGTCTTTCGTATCGTTATCGCGCCGTGCTCCGCTGTCCGCAATCGCGGCAAGATGCGCAGCGTGCCCGGAATCTAGGAACGGTAGTCGCCGTTGATGGAGATGTACTCATGCGTGAGGTCGCAGGTCCACACAGTCGTTGCCGCGTCGCCTGCGCCCAGGTCGGCCGAGATCACGATCTCGGGCGCCTCGAAACGTCGCAGAGCCTCGTCCTCGTCAAAGGGAACAGTCAGACCGTCGTGACAGACAGGCATGCCCATCATGTCAATGGAAACGTCTTCCTGATTAAACTTCACGCCGCACTTACCGAGTGCCATAGCAACACGGCCCCAGTTGCAGTCGTGGCCGGCGATGCAGGTCTTAACGAGCGGCGAGTTGGCAACGGCACGGGCGGCGATATCGGCCTCCTCGTCGTTCACGGCGCCGGTAACGTTGACCGTAACAAGCTTGGATGCGCCCTCACCATCGGCGGCGATATTGCGCGCCAGGCTCTCGCACACCTCGTGCACGGCAAATGCCAACTCGTCGAAGGCATCGGAGCCCTCGACGATAGGCTCGGCATCTGCGGCAGCGGCGCCGGAGGCAAGCATGATGCAGGTGTCGTTGGTCGAGGTGTCGGAATCGACCGTTACCTTGTTAAAGGTCTGCTTGACGGTCGAGAGCAGCAGGGCGTGGAGCGCCGCCGGCTCGACGGGGGCATCGGTAGTGATGACCGCGATCATGGTGGCCATGTTGGGCATGATCATGCCCGAGCCCTTGCACATACCGCCCACCGTATAGGCATTGCCTGTGTGTCCCGCAGCCTCGCTGACGTAGGACACGGCGTACTCCTTGGAGTGCGTGTCGGTCGTCATGATGGCGCGAGCGGCATCGGCGCCACCGTGGGCGGAAAGTACCTCGTAGGCAGCAGGAATGGCGGTCTCAAACGTGTCGATCGGCAGAATCTGGCCAATCACACCCGTGGAGGCAACCAGAATCTGCTGGGGCTCGCAGCCGATGACCTGCGATGCGATGCTGCATGTCTCGCGCGCGCATGCAAGGCCGGTCTCACCCGTGGCGGCGTTGGCATTGCCAGAGTTGATTGAAACACCGGCGATAATGCCATAGCCCTTGTCCGCACCGCCCAGGTTGGCACGGCTCACCTGCACGGGCGCCGCACAAAAGCGGTTGGTCGTAAACACGCCGGCGCCGGGACAGGGTTTATCAGGCACGACGAGCGCGTAATCCAGACGCTCGGGGTTCTTGCGGAACCCAGCGTGGATGCCTGCAGCCTTAAAACCAGCCGCAGCCGTAACGCCGCCCTCGACGGCGCGAATCTTGATATCAATCAGGTCGGTGTTCATCGTCCCTACGACTCCTTATATCAAACAAAAAAGCGGGCATCGGCTGGCACGCCATACCGGTCGCAACTACTAGACCAGCTTAAAAGTGGCGCCCAACTCGATACCCGACTACCAAATCGCTAACAATCGAATGTGCTACACCGGGCACGCCACTGTGAGCAAGCCTCGTCGCTCGTCAAAGCCAAAAACGATGTTGGCGCACTGGACCGCCTGGCCCGCAGCACCCTTGCACAAATTGTCGATGGCGCCCGTCGCCACCAGCACGCCTGCGCGCTTGTTGAGCGCGAGGCCAATCTGGGCGGCGTTGGTGCCGACGACCGAAGCCGTCTTGGGCTGCTGGTCGGCGTCGAGCACGCGCACAAAGGTGCGACCGGCATAGAACTGCTTGTAATAGTCGACAACGTCCTCAAGAGCCAGGGAGTCGATGGCCTGCGGCGTGAGCGGCAGCGTCACCGTGGAGAGCAGGCCACGCTTGAGCGGTGCCAGATGCGGGGTAAAGACGATGCGATCGGTCAGGCCAAGGATTTGCTCAATCTCGGGCGTATGACGATGCTTGCCTACGCCATAGGCCTCCAAGTTCTCGTCGGCGCTGCAAAAATGCGTACGAGCGTTGCAGGACTTGCCGGCACCCGTTACACCGCTGATGGCATCGACAATCACGGGACCGTTCTCGGCCACCCAGCCCGCACGCACGGCAGGAGCGGCAGCAAGGCTCGTTGCGGTGGGATAGCAACCGGCGCAGGCGACCAGCACGGGTTTGCCGTCGGCATGGCTGGAAGCAGCGGTCTCTAAGTCCTGGCAGAACAGCTCGGGGAGGCCGAAAGCACGCGTCTTGAGCAGCTCGGGGCTCGTATGCGCGGCGGCATACCACGCCTCGAACACGGCCGGATCGCTCAGACGGTAGTCGGCAGACAAATCGAAGCAGGAAACGCCTGCGGCAAGCAGCGCGGGCACCTGTGCCATGGCAGCCGTGTGCGGCACGGCAAGAAAAACCGCATCGCAGCTCTTAAGCTCGGGGGCGTCATGCGTGGTGAAAACCAGATCGCTCACGCCAGCAAAGCTCGGATACACCGCGGACAGCGGCTGGCCGGCATCGGCGTTGGACGTAATGGCAACAAGTTCAAACTCGGGATGGCCGAGCACGAGGCGAATGAGCTCGGCTCCGGCATATCCAGCCGCGCCGACGATTCCAACCTTCAATGACATATCAGACTCCTTGTCTGCGATTTATGCACCGATGCGCATTTCGCAGTGGTCGTTATGAAGTGGGTTGAAACTTTAGCACCAAAAGATGCATGAACACGTAAATGGCTTGCATATTCATGCATTGAAACAATCCCGACACATTCGCTTGAAAGAATTGACAAATAAATGCGGGCCCCATATTACCCAGTGCGCCTTACGGTGACGTTGCAATGTGGGACCCGCTACATGCGAGAATTTGAATTGTCGAAGCTTGCTGGGAGACTCGTTTAGAGCTTGACCGGCACCCATTCGTCATGGTTGCAGATAAAAGCCTCGGGATCCTCGACGCTAAAGAAGACGAGCGTGGGATCGCCTGCGCCCTCGTAGTGCTCGCCTAGGCGCTCCAGGTGCCTCCAGCCTGCCTCGCGCATATCGGGAGCGGCCTGGTCATCCAGACCCGCATGCCCGCGCAAGATAAGCCAGCCATGGCCCGGCCACCAACTCGTGGCCTCAAAGCGTTGGTTTTGCAGCAGCTCCTGCCACACATCCTTGGTGCGCGCCGTCACAAACCACAGCTTGCCGTCCTGGATCTGCGCAAACGAAAACGGACGCACATGCGGCTGCCCGTCCACGCTCGTCGCCAAGTACCACGCCGGCACCGACGTCAGATACTCCAACACCGTATTCAATCCGTCCATGTGTCCTCCTGTATTAGCCAGTTTGAGAGCCTGGTTTGTGTGAGCTAGAGCTCCAGGCGCTCCTCGCTGCCGTCGATATCACAGAAGCGGGCGGCAATGTTGCGGACCGAAAAGAAAGCAAGGCGGCCGTCGTTGGCGCTCTCGTGTTCCTCGCCGATGCCCACCATGTGCTTAAAACCCGCTTGACGCACCTTGTCGCTCGCAACTGCGTCGTCCTCAAGTGCGGCCTCGCCGGTCAACACGATCCAACATTCCCCCGGCTTCCAGCCCGAGAGCTCAAACTTGGAATTCGCGCTGAGCTCGGCCCACACATCCTTGTCGCGCGACGTGCAAAACCACAGTTTACCGTCATCGACCATGGCAAACGAAAACGGTCTCACGCGGGGCTGATGTCCATCGGCCACATCGGTCGTGGCCAGATACCACGCCGGAATGCGCCTGAGATACGAACAGGCGCGCTCAAGCTGAGCCGTGCGGTCGTTGTCGGTCATAGGGACCTCTTTCTTGCGCTCGAATCGCGCCTAAACAAGTTGAAGATTGATGACGATGACGCAGATGAGCAGCAACGCCGTCACCACCGCCGCAAACGCATCGCCGCGGCCAAATGCAAGCGCATGCAGGCGCGTGCGGCCCTGCTCGCCATGATAGCAGCGTGCATCCATGGCAGCAGACAGCGTCTCGGCATGGCGGAACACGCCGGTGAACAGCGGAATCGCCACACTGCCGAGCATGCGTACGCCACCGAGCGGACCGCCCGTCACGCGCGCGCCGCGGCTTGCTTGTGCATCGGCCGTCTGCTTCATCTCAGTGGCAAACTGCGGCATAAAGCGTAGCGCGATACCCATGATCATGCCGAGCTCGTGCGCAGGAAGTCCCACACGCGCAAACGGCGCGAGCAGGCGCTCAAAGCCCGCGGTGAGATCGAGCGTCGGCGTGGTGAGTGTAATGGCGCTCATGCCGGCCATCATCAACGTCAGGCGGCACGCCATAAAGACGGCAGAACGCAGCGAGCCCTCGCTTATCTGCAAAAATCCGAGCTGCCACAGGATGCGCCCATTCTGATCGGTAAACAAGTTGAGCACCGCGACCACGACGACGATTGCCAGCAGCGGCGCCATCGACGACAGAACGCGACGAACCGGCACCCGAGACACGGCATAGATCAGCACGACGAAAATTGCGACAGGGGCCAGTCCGCGGAAGCTGCTGACTGTGAGCGTCGTGATCAGAAACACAAAGCCCAAGAGCAACTTGGTTCGCGGGTCCAGGCGGTGAATTGCACTATCGCTGGGATAGTAACTACCAAACGAAAACGCCTCCATCAGCAGCCCTCCTCTCGCGCGACCGTCTTGGATTTAGCAATGTCCGCGACGTTAGAAGGACCGCCCGAGCGACCGATTAGCAGGTCCACCAACTCATCTGCCAGCGACTCAACCGTATAGAGGCCGTCAAAGCGCAGCGGCACGCCTGCCTTCGCAAGCGTCAGCGCCATGCGCTGGGCAGCGGGAACACCCAAGCCGATTGATTTAAGCTCATCCGCATGCGCAAACACCTGCACGGGGGTTCCCTCGGCAAACACCGCGCCTTCGTTCATTACGACGATACGGTCGCAGCAATTGGCCAGGTCATCCATGCTGTGCGAAACCATGACAACGGTCAGGCCATCGCGGTGAAGTCGATCGATAAGCTCAAGGAAATCCCTGCGCGCAGCCGGATCGAGCCCCGCCATGGGCTCATCGAGCACCAGGACTTCGGGCTCCATGGCGAGCACGCCGGCGAATGCCACACGCCGTTGCTGACCGCCCGAAAGCTCAAAGGGACTCTTGTCGCCGACCGTGGAAAGGTCGAGGCCCACGCGTGAGAGCGATGACTCGACACGACGGTCGACTTCATCTTGCGGCAAGCCAAGGTTATGCGGACCAAACGCCACGTCCTGCGCCACGGTTTCGGCAAACAGCTGACGCTCAGGATATTGAAACACCACGCCGACCTTGGCCTTAACCGCGGCGGCGTCTTTCTTGTTTGACAGATCGAGCCCCAGCGCGCGAACGGATCCCTCCTGGGGGCGAATCAAACCGTTGAGATGCTGGACCAGCGTCGACTTACCCGAACCGGTATGACCTGCCAAGCCCAGGAACTCGCCGCGACGCACCGTCAGCGATACATCGCGCAGCGCCCACGGGCTGCTTGGGTCGTTTCCCCAGAGAGCCTGTTTGTTCGATTTGTCCGCAGTGGCCGAGCGCTTGTGCCAGCGGTGGCGCTCGCGCGGACTGAGCGAATAACTGTACGAAACATGGGATAGTTCGATGACGGGCTCCGACGCGTTGTCCTCGTTGTCTACCGGAACAGTGCCGTCAGCGATTTCCAACTGGGATGCGGAAGACTGTCCCGCGGTGTCTGCCCCACTTCGCTCGGCATAAGCCTGCGCAATCTCAGCGACCATATCCACCTCGCGCACCTGCGCATGAACAGGCACGCCCTTCGTACGAAGCGCCATGCCCAGACGACACGACTCCGGCATATCCAGGTTGAGCTGCGCAAGCTCATCCGCCCGCGTCAAAATTTCCTCGGGCGTACCGAGCATGGCAACGTGCCCCGCCCGAAACACCGCGACACGATCGGCCTCGGCGGCTTCTTCCATAAAGTGCGTAATCATCACGATGGTCATACCGCGAGCGTGCAACGCGCGGCAAGCCTTCATGAGGCCCTTACGTCCACGCGGATCGAGCATCGAGGAAGCCTCGTCCAAAATGAGAACGCGCGGTTCCATGGCAAGCACGCCGGCAAGCGCCACGCGTTGCTTTTGGCCACCCGAAAGCGCATGGGTCTCGTGGCACTCAAAGCCCACCAGGCCCACGCCCTTCAGCGCCTCGCGTACGCGCTGCGCAATTTGCGCCGATGGCACGCCAAGGTTTTCGGGACCGAACGCAACGTCATCTTCGACAAGCGTTGCCACCAGCTGATCATCGGGATTCTGGAACACCATGCCCGCGGTCGAACGAATGTCGTAGACCAGCTCGGGGTCGGACGCATCCATGCCGTTGATGCGTACCGTGCCCGCGTCGGGCTGCAGCAGTGCATTCAGATGCTTGGCAAACGTCGACTTGCCCGACCCATTACCACCGAGGATGCAGAAAAACTCGCCGTCCTCGATATTCAGATCGACGCCGTCGAGCGCCGGTACGGCACCGTCATAGCTAAAGGAAACGCCCCGACACTCAATCATGCGCGGCCTTTGACCTGGTCCTTCTTGGGCGTGATGAGATTAGAGACCGCCTTGTACACCGCCAGCGTGAGTACCGAGTTAAGCACAGTCTTGATGAGGTTAAACGGCAAAACAGCGGGAAGCATGAGCGGCAGAATCACATCGGCCGAGCCATACCAGAACCATACGCCAATAGTAAGGTTTGCGACCATAGACAGCGCTGTAGCGGCAATGACGCCGAGCACCAGGCCAATCACGGCACCCTTGTAGGTGTGCATCTTCTGATAGACGATAGCCGCAGGCAGAATATAGCCCAGCGTGGCAACCAAGTTCATAAGCGCACCGACCCAATCGCCCGTGGTAAGCGCATGGATAACGATCGCCATAGCGGCAACAGCTGTGCCGGCACCAGGGCCATACGCAAATCCACACACCATCGCCGGCACCAGCGACGGGTCATAGGTCAAAAACGGCGCCGAAGGAAGGATGGGCAGCTGCACGTACATAAACAGGGCGCCCAAGGCACACATCAGCGCCATGGTAACGAGCTGTTTGGTGCTCCACCTATTCGTGTTCTCAAAATGGATATGCTGCGACTGTTCAGACATAAGATCACCTGCCTCTTTCATCCGGACTCTAACCGTTGGTACTGGGATCTCACCAGTTCAGCCGGCATGCGAACCAACGCACACACGGGTCGCGGACTCATCGGCTCGGTCGCACGCATCTCACCTGCGCCACGGCGTCCCTTTGACACCGCCCGATTTACCGCCAGTGGGGAATTCCACCCCGCCCTGAAACAGCAATTGCAAGTGTAGCACGAGCAATCGCTCGCGCAAGTATGCCGAGGGTAATTTATGGCGGGGGAAATAGCCCAGAAATATGCCCGGGACAAGTTAACGCGACGACCACGTTCTCCGTCCACACCAAAGTGATGCGCCTTTCGCGCAAAGCGCGAAACAGCAACCGGGACATGTCTCCCCAACAACCACGTCCTTTTCCGCCCGCCGACCTCAAGGCCGTGAACGTAGGGGATCCGGGGGCGTGACGGGGGTTTCTCTCCGGAACATTCCGCACTGATATCTTCTGTATTGAAGACGTCGATGATGCACCCGTATACCATTGACGTCGACACCATCAGATGCGG
>NZ_JBCPDN010000015.1:0-5943 GCF_040915425.1 Collinsella aerofaciens
GGGGAGAGGTGTCCTGCCGTAATTCATCGCTTCCACACCGTTCACCGAGATGTTGTAGCCTTTTGTCGACTCGTGGAATATACTTTCATTAACACGTTGCTTCGTGAAAGGAACATTCATGATTTACACGCTCACTGCAAATCCCGCCATTGACTACAACATCGCCTGCGACGGCCTTGCTGCCAACACCGTCACGCGTACCCGCAACGCGGTCTATACGCCCAACGGCAAGGGTCTTAACGTCTCGTTTACGCTTGACCACTACGGTGTCGACACCACGATCTTGGGTTTCTTCGCTGGCTTCTCGGGCGAGTTTATCGTTAAGGGCGCCGAGGCCCTGGGCGTGCCCGTCAAGCCCGTGTGGACCGACGGCATCACGCGCGTCAACGTGTTCCTCAATGCCGGCCCCGACACCGAGTACAACATGGTCAACGCCGGTGCCGCCATCAACGAGGCCAACGAGCAGGAGATGTTTGAGCTTATCGATTCGCTCGATGACATGACCTGTCTGGTCATCAGCGGCTCGCTGCCTCCCAACACTTCCGAGGGCTTCCTGGCCGAGGTCCTGCGCCGCGTCAAGGTCAAGGGGGCCGAGTTCGTCCTCGACATCTCGAGCCATCAGCTGGCAGACCTCATTGCCATGGAGCCGCCGCTGATCAAGCCCAATGACGACGAGCTGCTCGATATCTTTGGCATTAAGGTGAGCGGTGGCGACGACGAGTCTGTCAAGGGCGCTATGGCCGAGCTGCACGCCAAGGGCGCCAAGAACGTGCTGCTGACCCTTGGTGGCGACGGCGCGTACTTCTCCAACGGCGAGCATATCTGGTTTGCCAACCGCACCTTCGACGTCAAGCTGCTGTCGACGGTGTGCGCCGGCGATTCCTCGCTCGCTGCCTTCCTGTCCGTGTGGCATGACGCCCCCGAGCGCGTTGAGGATGCTTTGCGTCTTTCGATGGCCACCGGCGCCAACGTGGTCGAGTGCCCCGGTCTGGGCGATTTTGCCAAGGTGGACGAATATAAGAAGCACATCGAGGTTCGCCAGGTCTGCTAGTCCCTGTACCTTGCCTGACTAGTTTGATTATTTCGCATCCGTCTTAGACTAGGACGGATGCGTTTTTGTTTATCGGACTTGCGTGTGCAGTGGAGGCTGTTTCTTGCTAGACTTCTTGCAGACGCAATCGATAGCCAATTTGATAGTCGCAGGAGGCCACAGGCATGTGCAATGTTTCGCTCAACGGTACGCAACCGTCCGATGCCTCCCTGCGCGTCCTGCGCGCGCTTGAGGCGGCTGGTCTTGAGGCTTGGTACGTTGGCGGTTGGGTGCGCGACGCCCTGATGGGATGCCCCAGCCACGATGTTGATATGTGCTGCAGCGGCCTGTGGCAGGAGTCCAAGGCGGCGCTCGAGGCCGCTGATATCGCGGTCGTGGAGTCGGGCATTAAATTTGGCGGAATCACGGCTATTTCCGATGGCGAGCGTATCGAGGTCACCACGTACCGTCTTGATGGCTTCTATACCGATGGGCGCCATCCTCAGAGTGTCGAGCGTGCCGCCTCGCTCGAGGACGATCTGGCGCGTCGCGACTTTACTGTCAACGCCATGGCCTGGCATCCCGAACGCGGGCTTGTCGACCGCTACGACGGCCAGGGCGACTTGGAGCGCAAGCTGATTCGCGCTGTCGGCGATCCCAAGCGTCGCTTTAATGAGGACGCCCTGCGCATGCTGCGTGCGGTGCGCTTTGCCTGCCGCCTGGACTTTATGATTGAGCCCGAGACTAAGCGTGCGCTTGCCGAGTGCGCGCCGCTGCTCGATGCTGTGGCGCGCGAGCGTGTGGGTATTGAGCTCGAGGGCATTCTTTCGACCGGTCATGGGGGAGACGCGATGCTGCGCTACCCTGAGCTCATCTGCGCCGCCGTGCCCGAGTTGGCAGCGGGTCGCGGGTTTGATCAGCGAAGTGTCTATCATGCGTTTAACGTCTACGAGCATATCGCCCGTGTGCTGACGGTGGCAGGGGAGCTGGCGCTGTGCGACGGCGTCGCGCCATCGTCGAGCCTTATGTGGGCGGCGTTTCTGCACGATGTGTCCAAGCCTGAGTGCTTCACGGTCGATCACGCCGGCAGCGGACACTTTTATGGTCATCCAGAGCTCGGCGCTAAGAAAGCGCGCGTCATTATGGATCGCCTGGCGCTCTCGCACGACCTGGTGCGCGACGTGTGCCTGCTCATCAAATATCACGACAAGCCCCTGCGCCCCGAGCGCTCCTGCTTGCTCAATATGATGCGCGCGCTTTCGGGCGAGGGCGTCGACACGCCGCGTTTGATGGACGAGCTCATGGATCTCAAGCGTGCTGACACACTCGGCAAGGCCCCGTCGTGCTTCTATTACGTTGAGACGATTGAGGAGATGCGCGCGATGGCGCACGAGCTGCTGAAGGCAGGGGAGCCCTATACGCTCAAGATGCTCGCCATCAACGGCGGCGACCTGATCCGTGCCGGAGTCAAGCCCGGGCCGGAACTGGGTCAGCTTCTCAACTCCGCCCTCGACGCCGTGATCGAAGACAACATTCCCAACAATCGTGAAGCTCTTTTGGTCCATCTCAACTTGAATTAGCTACCCAGTTTACCTGCGTGTTCCATAACCTGCCGACAATTTTTCGGCAATTTGGAATTTCTTCTTGCGCTGACGTTTTTTGTCCCGTAATATATTTCCTCGCAGCACGGCAGTGCAGATGTCTTGTGGCCCGTTCGTCTAGCGGTTTAGGACGCCGCCCTCTCAAGGCGGAGATCACCAGTTCGAATCTGGTACGGGCTACCACGCATCTGATACCCGGTCTTCCCATGGAAGATCGGGTTTTTTATTTTCAAACAACCGTCTGCAATTCCCGTTTGAACCAGAGCTTTGCGTTCTGTCTATGGCCCTTACGGGTACAATATCCAAGATATTTTGACTGTTAGAAGGAGTCTCATGACGGAGTCCTCTCAGCATACGTCTAAGCCCCAGGTCGAGGTTGAGGCCTCGGGCGGAGATGACAATAAGAGCGCACGCCGCGGCGCCATCTTTATCGGCGTCGTGCTGGTAGGTTATATCGTCTATCTGGTGGTAACCGGGCAGATGGGGCAGTTCTGGGCCGCTATGTCGAGCGTCCAGGCGTCATGGCTCGTTGTCGCGTGTCTTTGCATGTTCATGTACCTGTTCTTTGGCATTGTGGCCTATGCGATCGCCGTCTGGCTCGATCCCAATTCGCCCGTCGGCATCCGCGACCTGATCTCGGTCGAGGCGAGTGGCATCTTCTTTGGCAACCTGACGCCCATGATGATGGGCTCCACCCCGGCTCAGATCTATCGCCTGACCAAGGCCGGCCAAAACGTGGGCGAGGCCGGCGCCACGCAATTCACGCGTTTTATCGTGTACCAGTTTGGCCTGGTCGCCTGGGGCGCTATCCTGCTGCTCGCCCGTATGCCGTTTTTTGCCGAACGCTACGGCGACATGACGCTGCTGTGCGTCTTTAGCTTTGGTGGACACTGCTGCATCTTGCTTGGCATCTTCGCCGTCGCGCTCATGCCTAAGACCGTCACGCGCGTCGCCCATTGCATCATCAATTGGCTCGAGCGCATTGGTGTCTCGGCCACTAAGATCGAGGGTTGGCGCACGTTTGTCGATGGCGAGATCTACTCGTTCTCTGAGAAGTTCAAGCTTTCGGCTGGCCACTTTTCGTCCATGCTGCTCACGGTGGTCATCACCATGCTGCAGCTCGCGTTTTTCTACCTCGTGCCGTATTTCCTGATGCTTGCCTTTGGCCACCATGAGGTCGACTTTTTCTCGGTCATGGCCGCGAGCGCCTTTGTCCAGCTGTTGAGCTCTGCGGTCCCCCTGCCCGGTGGAACTGGTGGCGCTGAGGGCGGCTTTGCATTGTTCTTGGGTCATTTCTTTGGGTCGGCTTCGACCGCCGGCTATCTGCTGTGGCGTCTCATTACGTTTATTGCGCCGACCATTTTGGCTGCGCCCCTGTTGGGACTTAAGAGCGCCCACAACGAGAGCATCCATGCGCGCTGGGATCGCGTGATGCGCAAGCTCGGCCGCACGCCTCAGACGCCCTCTGCGCCCACTAAGCCGCACCCCACTAATGCTGTTACCGTTGATCCCAAGAAGCACGCTCAGAAGGCTTCTGGGACCGCTAAGCCGGCTCATAAAGCCTATGTGCGCCAGACAGGCGATGGTATTCGCGTATCTCCGTCGGCACTCAATAAGAAGAAGCACCCTAAGTCGCAGTAGGGCAGTCGTGCGTTCTTCATGATGCGGGGCATATTTGTACTGTATGGGGGATAATCCTCTTACGTAGATTATCTCTCATCTGTTGATGAATGCTCGCATATCGAAGGGACACGCCCATGGCAACCAGCAAACCGCGTCTTGACCGCCGCATCGTTCGCAGCCGTAATGCCATCCTTTCCGCTTTCGAGCGCCTGCTCATGGAAAAGCCGCTGGCAGACATTACGGTGAGTGCCATCGCGCGCGAGGCCAATGTCGACCGCAAAACCTTCTACGTTCACTTTGGTACAGTTGACGGCCTGCTCGATGCCATTGCCGTCGATGTGGTGGAGATGATTGTCGACTCGGTCGAGAAAACGCTTGCTTCCATGGACGGCGACACCAATGAGCGCGCCCTGGGCGCGGCGGCGACCTTCTTTAAAACCGTTAATGAGGCACTGTGCAACAACCTGGTGCTTAATCGTCAGCTGATCGAGAACATTCCGCTCGATGATTTTATGGCTCGTCTTCGTGCGCCGCTCGAGCACGAGATTGCCGAGCGCGATCTGCTGCCCCAAGGTCTCAAGGACGAGATGTTCGATTACTATCTGGCGTTTTTGCTGTCGGGTATTATCGGTATCTATCGCACGTGGGCGCTGTCTGACGGCTCGGTTCCTATCGAGCGCGTCTCGGAGGTTGCCAACGACCTGACTCTCAACGGCCTGTCGAGCCTGGAATCTCGTTTGGATTAGGCCTAGTTGAGCTCGTCGGCGTGGAAATTCCTGTTCACGAGGTTCTCCGGCGCCTTGGAGACCTCGCCGGCGTAGGAGCTGTAGCCTTAGGATCCTTAAATGAAAGTCCAGTTTATCCTTCCCACTCCAATTGGGAATCCTCCGATGCACCTTCGCACGCTCGCATGACCTCGATACCATGCGAGCGTGCGAATTCGACGAGCTCTGCGTTGCGGGCGTTTATGGTGCCGAAGGCGGCGGGGCACACGATAAGGCGCGCACAGTGGACGAGGAGCTCTTTGGCGCGGGCTATGGTTTTATCCCCGATCGGCTCGAAGGCGCGCTCGGCCACGCATTCCGTCGCCAGGTCGCGCGCGAGCTCGCAGTCGATGTCCCCTTCGTGCAGAACGCCCGCGTAGAACGCCTTGCCCTGCCGGATGAGCTGGCGAAACACAGCCGACCCCGTACCTGCGCCGGCGATGACGAACGTGTGCGCATCACCGTGTGGGCGCCCAATTTCCACGCTGCCGAAGCGCTCGTTGAAGGTGCCATGCTGAAGGCCGTAGAGCTCGCCAATTGTCTCGCGCGTGAATATGTTCTCGGGTGCGCCGGCGCGGAAGACCCGGCCGTCCTTCACGCAAATCACCTTGTCGGCGCTTTTCTGCGCGAGCTCGAGTTCGTGGATGGACATGATGACAGCCACATTCCGCGATTTCGCAAGGTGGCGAAGTATTCGCAGCAGGTCGATCTGGTAGCGGATATCGAGATACGACGTGGGCTCGTCGAGCACGAGCACACGCGGATCCTGCGCGATGGCGCGTGCGAGCATGACGCGCTGGCGTTGCCCATCGCTTATCTGCATGAAGTCGCGCTCGGCGAGCTCTTCCACATGTGCGGTTTTCATTGCCTCGTCGACCCGACTATGGTCGTCGGGCGAGAGTGTGCCCATTCGCCCGGTGTAGGG
>NZ_JBCPDN010000015.1:6095-36186 GCF_040915425.1 Collinsella aerofaciens
GTGCAAGATGGCGTGTGATGGTTTTCAAGATGGTCGACTTGCCCGAGCCGTTCGGCCCGATGAGCGCCACGACGTCGCCCGCGCGAACCTCCAGATTGACACCTTCGACTACGACCTTCTTGTCGTAGCCCGCCGACAGGTCGCTTATGCGGAAAAGCGGCGCTCCGTCAGCCTGCGTTTCGACCGGGGTTTCGAGGTTCAACTCCGCTCGAAGGAGGCGTTCCGCGCGCAGTTCCGCACGAGCCGAAAGTGACTTCTGGCGCTTTCGTGCGAGCTCAGGACTGGCCAAGCATGGAATGTTCCCTCCGAGCGTTTTGGGCCGCGGCACGAATTCCGCCATCTACCTCACCCGCTTCTTCAACATGAGTGCGATAACCACCGGCGCGCCGAAGATGGCGGTGACGGCGCTGATGGAAAGCTCGACGGGAGAGAACAGCGTGCGCGCGATCAAATCGCAACCCGCGCAGAAGATGGCGCCTCCCAAGAAGCACGCAGGAATCACGCGGATGGGCTTCGACGACTTCAGCGCCGACTTTACGAGATGCGGAACCGCGATGCCTACGAACGACACCGGACCAGCGAACGCGGTCACGCAGGCGGAGAGCATGCTCGCTAGAAGGACGAGCACCACGCGGAAGCGTGCGACGTTCACGCCGACGCTTTTCGCGTAGGCTTCTCCCAGCTGGAAGGCGGAAAGGGGCTTCGATATCGCGAATACGCATGCGCTCACGGTGATCACCACGACCGCGATGACCGCAATGTCGTCCCAGTTCGAACCCGAGAAGCTACCCAAAGACCAGTTGTGCAGGTTCACGATGGACTGGTCGTCGGCGAAGGCGATGAGAAAGTTCGTCGCCGCCGAGCAGATGTATCCCACCATGACGCCCGCCACGATGAGCATGGCCATGGAACTTATGCGCCGTGCGATGAGGAGCACGAAGCCGATGGTGATAAGCGATCCCAGAAACGCTGCGGCCACCATGGCCGGCGAGGACATGGCCTGGTTCGCGCCCAGAAGCACGATCATCGTAAGCGCGACGACGAACTTTGCGCCCGAGGAGACGCCCAAGATGAACGGGTCGGCGATGGGGTTGTTGAAAAACGTCTGCAGCAGGAACCCGGAGAGCGAAAGTGCCCCGCCGAGAAGCACGGCTGAAAGCACGCGCGGCAGGCGAATCTCCCAGATGACTTGGCTTTCCATGGAATTGGCCGTGCCGCCCGAAAGGATGCCGGGGATGTGGTCTGCGGGCACGAGCACGCTCCCGATGCACAGGTTGGCCCCGACGAGCACGATGAGGACAACAGCGAGCAGCGCCGTCACGACGCGACACCGCGCGGCGCGTCCCGATTCGTCGTATGTCATGGAAAGCCGGCTTCTCATGACGCTAGCCAAGCTTCCTCAGATAATGGAAGTCGCTCGCGTCATCGCCGGTGAACGCCCCGTGCAGCTCGTCGATAATGTCGGCGGTAGAAGTCATCTGCTGGTACATGTCGGCGCATGTGACCCAGACGTTGCCGTTCTTCACGGCTTTGAACTGCGACAATAGCGCGTTTTTGCTTACGAAGTCGTTCAAGGTGGCAACCGATTCGTCGATGGTGCCGTTGTAGACGATGATGTCGGCATCCTTCGCCGTCGCGTAGAAGCGCTCCATTTCGAGCGTTACTGACGAACCTGACGTCGACGCCGTCTGCGCGTCATCGAGCGCGTAGCTGCCGCCTGCAAGCTCGATCATCTGCGCCACGTAGTCGCCCGCCCGCCGCGTGACGGCGGCCCCGTTCGAGTTAATGTAGAAATACGCCACGGTTTTACCTGACGACGCGAGCCTCGACGTTTGCTCGACGCGGGCCTTCTGCTCGTTGAACAGGTGCGCGGCCTCGTCTTCCTTGTCGAACAGGACGCCGAAAAGCTTAATCCACTCGACGCGCCCGAGTGCTTCGGGCTCGCTCGACGACTGTTCGGTGAGCACGACGAGCCCGAGCTTCTGCAGCTTTTCCTTCACATCGGGCGTGTGGTTGATCATGGTGTTCTCGATGGCGAGCGTGCAGCCCGAGGCCGATATTCGCTCGTAGTCGGGCGCGCTGTACTTGCCGCCGTAGGCGATCGCCCCACTTTCGAGCGCGCTTTTGAAGCCCCCGACCGAGCAATCGTCGGCCTTCGTGCCCGACATGAGGATATTGTCGTTCGCATCGAGCGCGTCGACCAGGCACATCGTCGCCGACGACACGAGGTACACCTTGTCGGCGGGGCGCCTTATGACCGCGATGTCGGAGCTCAACCCATCAGGTACCTTCGCATCCTGCGGCACCACGAGGAAGCGCTCCCCGTTCGAAACGCAGATAAGCCGCAAGCCGCCTTCGAACTCGTCGACAGTGAAGTGCTTGGCGTATTCTAGCTGAAGCGTCCCCGTCGGCTCCCAGCCGCAGCCCAAATCGGCGTTGTGGAAGTCGGCCGCGGCGCTTGAAGCCGTTCCCGCAGGGGAGTCGCCGCTTGCATCGTCGCCCGTTTTCTTCTTCATGGTGGATGAGTCGAAGTAGAGCGTGTAGTCGATGGTGTGCGGCGTCGACATGGCGACGGTCTCGGCCGACACGGCGATGTCCTCGTCGAGCGTGACGGGTATCTCGAACGTGGAGTTGCCGCCGTCGTTTACGGGCGCGTAGTCTACGCCGTCGACGGTCATCTTGTCGTAGTTCGAACTCGACCAGGTGATGGTCGCGGTGTAGGTGTCGCCGTCCTTCACAATTGTGGTGGGTGAGGCGATGCTTGCGCGCCCTGACCCGCCGGAAAGCGAGACGCTCACAGTGTATTCCTGAGAGCCCGTCGTGGCACCGGTCGCGTTCGGGCTCGCACTGCACCCCGCGAAGGGAAGCGCGAGCAGGGCGACGAGAACGCAGGCGATCGCGCGCGCCGAGATGCTGCGGCGCTTTCTGCTTTCCCCCTTGGGAAGAATCGACCGCATGGCGTTACTTCAGCGCGTCGGCGCGCAGATCGACGCCGGCGGATTCGAATACGAGCGTGCGGTCGTACCACCGCTCCCTTTTAATGCTCCACGCGGCGCAGGCGGTGTCCTCGTCGAGCGCATCAACGGGCACGTCGTAGGTGTACTTGCCTTCCGCGTTTTCCACATAGGGGATAAAGTCGGCCTCGCTTGCGGCGGCAGCCTCGTCGCCCGTGCCCATGAAGAGCTTGCCGTAGCCCGTGCCGGAAAGTGTCATCACGCAGTGCATGGAGCCGTTTTCCACGATGAGCTGGGCGTCCACAATCCTGAACATGTTCGAGCTGGAATCTACGGTGATCGGATAGGTGCCGTCGGCCACCTTGTCGGCGGTGATGGGGGCAGCGCTTGCGCCCTCGGGCGCATCGGCCGCCTGTTCAGTTTTTTCCTGGGAATCGGCATCGCTTGCCTTTGCGCTGTCGATTGAATTTCCGCCGCAGCCGGCGAGCGAGAACGCGAAAAGCGCCGCCGACAGGGCGAAGGCGAGGGTTTTCTTCAACATGGAGGGGTTCCTTTCAATCGCTTCGACCGCCCGCGCCGTGCGGTGGGCGGGCGGGATGCGAATGCAACGGGCATGCGCCGTCAGTCGGGGAAGGCGCATGCCCGTTGCACGGGGACGCGACCGGCGCCCCCGTGCGCGGCGAGTTTACAGCTTGGCGATGGCGTCGTCCACGTGCGAGACGTAGATGTCGTCGACCGCGACGTTCTGTCCCAGACCCTGGAGCAGGCACGTCACTTCGAAGCCGGCGGCCACGAACTTCGCAGCCCAGCTGTCGGGGTCGGTCTCGTCTGCCATGTCGTTGTTCGCGTGGTCGCCCGCGACCACCATGAACGGCGCGAGCACGGCCTTCTTGTAGCCTGCGGCGCTCGCGGCGGCGATAACATCCTCGCAGGTCGGTTCAGCCTCGACGGTGCCGACGAAGAACTGCGTCAAGCCCTCTTTCTTAAACACTTCCTGCATCTTGGCATAGTCGGCGTTGGAATCGGCTTCGGTGCCGTGACCCATGAGGCACAGCGCCGTCTTGCCGTCGTCGAAGGACGCCATGTTCTCCTTAATGGCTGCGGCCACCTTCTTGTAGTCGTCGTCGGAGGTGAGCAGCGGGTCGCCGAGCGAGATTTTGTCGAACTTGTCGGCGTACTTGTCGAGCTCGTCTTTCACGTCGGTGTATTCCAGGCCACCCATGAGATGCGTCGGCTGCACGACGATTTCCTTCACGCCGTCTTCCACGCAGCGGTCGAGCGCCTCGGTCATGTTGTCGATCGTGATGCCGTCGCGCTTCTTCAGCTTGTCGATGATGATCTGCGCGGTGAAGGCGCGGCGGATGTCGTAGTCCTGCCAGTACTTCTCGCGGATAGCGTCTTCGATGGCGCCGATGGTGATGTGGCGCGAGTTGTTGTAGCTCGTGCCGAAGCTCGTGACGAGGATGACCGGCTTCACGGCCTTCTCCTTTTCACTCGATTTCTCGGAACTCGCGGAGGTGTTGGAGCAGCCCGCGAGCGCGACTCCGGCGAGCGCGACGGCTCCGGTTGCTGCGGCGCCCATGAAGCCGCGGCGTGACATCTGGTCGGACATAGTTTTTCCTTTCCTCGGTTTGCCGGTCCCCCGGCGACAGTTGCTTGTCGGCACAAGCGAAAGAAAAGCGCACCCCTCGGGGTTCACAAGGAGCTAACGCCACGGCGATGCCGTGAGGAAAAGGCGAAGCAGTCTGGCTTGGGGCGCGAGGCGGTTCGCCCGCGCGTCCTATACAGTAATGTCCCTTGCCCAGGATTCCCACCTGGTTCCCTCCGCAAGCCAGCGCGGGCTGTGCGGGCGCCGCGCCGGTCATTTCCTTTTATCCGATTGTCATATGCTCGTTGCCGAATCTTTTACTATGATAGTGGGCACTTGTGAACGTGTCAAAGCCAGGGCGGGCGGCATTGCGCCTCCTGCCTGCGTATTTGCGCCGATTGCCGCCGCAGGCGCCGTGTTTTGCCCGCTGCGCGAATGGCGGCGTAAACGGTTGCGATGAGAAACGGGAAGGGAAGGCTCGGATGATTCATATCGTTGGCGCAGGCTCGGGCGCCGCCGACCTTATCACGCTGCGCGGGGCGCGCCTTCTGCGCGCAGCCGACGTGGTCGTTTGGGCGGGAAGCCTTGTGAACCCCGAGCTGCTCGCTGAGTGCAAGGAATCCTGCATCGTCTACGACAGCGCGCACATGACCTTGGAGGAAGTGCTCGACGTGATGTGCGCGGCAGATGCGCGGGGCGAGGACGTGGTGCGCCTGCACACGGGTGACCCGTGCCTGTACGGCGCCATCCAGGAGCAGATGGACGCGCTCGACGCGCGCGGCGTGGACTACGAGGTGGTGCCCGGCGTGTCGAGCTTTTGCGGTGCCGCGGCGGCGCTTCGCCAGGAATACACGCTGCCGGGAATCAGCCAGTCGGTCGTGATCACGCGGCTTTCCGGACGTACCCCCATGCCCGCGGGCGAGGGCATGCGCACCATGGCGGAAAGTGGCTCGACTATGGTCATCTTCCTGAGCTCGGGTATGCTCGCCGAGCTTTCCGCCGAGCTTTTGGCCGCGGGCCGCAGCTCCGACGAGCCTGCGGCGCTCGTGTACAAGGCGACCTGGCCTGAGGAGCGCGTGGTGCGATGCACAGTGGGCACGCTCGCCGACGCGGGCGCGCGAGAGGGCATCGACCGCACGGCGCTCGTGGTGGTGGGCCGCGTGCTCGGAGCTCGCGGCGGGCTTGCGCACAACGGCGCGCAAACGGAGTCGTACGAGCGCAGCAAGCTTTACGACCCTTCGTTTGCCACGGGGTATCGGAAGGCGAGCAGCTAGCGTGGCCTTCGAGCATTACATATATACCGGGACGACCCGCCTGCGCTGCGGCTACACCACGGGGAGCTGCGCCGCGCTCGCGGCGAAGGCAGCCTGCGAGATGCTCTTGTCACGAAAGCCCGTCGGCCTCGTGTCGATCGTCACCCCTGGCGGGCTGCCCGTCGAGGCGAACGTGATCGACGCATGCATCGGCGAGGGGTGCGCTCAGTGCGCCGTGCGAAAGGACGCAGGCGACGATGCCGATGTGACCGACGGCGTGCTCGTGTACGCGCGCGTGGAACATGCGGGGTCGGGCACGGGTGCTGCGGGCGGCAAGGACGTGCCCGCGCGCGAATCGGAAGTTTCCGTCGATGGCGGCGTGGGCGTGGGGCGCGTGACGTTGCCCGGGCTCGAGCAGCCGGTTGGGGCGGCCGCCATCAACGCGACGCCGCGCGCGATGATCACTTCGGCGGTGCGCGAGGTGTGCGCCGCGCACGGCTTTTCTGGAAATATTGCTGTGACGATTTCGGTACCCGAGGGTGTTGCCCTTGCCGAAAAGACCTTCAACCCGCACCTGGGGATAGAGGGCGGCATCTCCATCCTGGGCACGACGGGCATCGTCGAGCCGCGCAGCCTCGCTGCCTTGCGCGACAGCATCGAGCTCGAGATCCGGCAGCATGCGGCTATGGGGCGGCGCGGAGTTGTGCTCACGCCCGGCAACTACGGCGGGCAGTTCATCTCGGGGCATTTCCACCTAAACGGTGCGCCGGTGGTCTTCATCTCCAACTTTGTGGGCGATGCGATTGACTGCTGCGTTCGCGAGGGATTTACCAATGTCCTTCTTGTGGGACACATCGGCAAGTTGGTGAAGGTCGCGGGCGGCATCATGGACACCCATTCGCGTACCGCCGACTGCCGCGCGGAGATTCTGGCCGCCCACGCGGCCATGGCCGGAGCGGGCGCGAAGACCGTGCGCGAGATCATGTCGTCGGTCACGACCACGGCGGCGCTCGAGGTAATCGAGGCCGCCGGCGTGGGGGACGCTGCGCGCGCCTCGCTCGCTGCGGCAATCGAGGACAGGTTGCGCCGCCGCGCGGCGGGCGCATGCGACATCGCCGCGGTCGTGTTCGACGCCGAGCGCCGCGAGCTTTTCCGCACGTCGGGCGCCGATGCGGTTATCGGGGAATTGGGGGCGACGTATGAATAAAGGCGTGCTGTACGGGGTGGGCCGCGCAATCGGCTGGCCGGGGACGAAGGTGGTCATGAAGGCGCGCCGCTCGCTTGCGGACACGAAGCGCATTCTTCGCGAGGAGGGCGCCTTCGACGGTGCCGAGCTCGTAGAGGACTGTGGGCTTCCGGGCGAGCGCGTGTACCGCTCGCTCGACGATGTGCCCGATCGGGGCAGCTACTTCTCGACGATGGTGGTGCGCTAGATGAGGGTTTCCTGCATAGCGTTCACTGAGAGGGGGTATGCGTTGGCGGAGCGCACCGCACGCGCGCTTTCCGATTGCGCGCAGACAGGTGAAGATGACCCTGGCTGGGACGTTTCCGTTTCGCGCGGTTTCGGTGAGGGGAAGGCCGACCTGCGCGCATGGACGGCGCTCGCGTGGGAAGCGTCGGACGCGCTTCTGTTCGTGGGTGCGGCGGGCATCGCCGTGCGGGCGATCGCGCCGCATGTCGCCTCGAAGGCAAACGATCCCGCGGTTGTGGCGATCGACGAGGCGGGGCGCTTTGCCGTCCCGCTTTTGTCGGGGCATTTGGGCGGTGCGAACGAGCTTGCGCAAACTGTGGCACGCGCGGCAGGGGCCATCCCCGTCATCACCACGGCGACTGACGTCCGCGGCGTGTGGGCGGTGGATACGTGGGCGCGCCGTGCGGGGCTCGCCGTTTCGAATCCCGAGGCCATCAAGCGAGTGTCGGCGCGGCTGCTTTCGGGCGGGCGCGTGGCGCTCTATTCCGACATGCCGATTTCGGGACAGCCGCCTGAGGGGGTTGACATTGCTTCCGACCGCGCGCGGGCCGATATCGTCGTGTCGCCGTTTGCTGGCGCGAATGCAGGTGCGTCCTTTCGCGCGGCGGAGACAACGGGCGGGGTCTTGCCCGCCGGTGAGACGGGGAAGCCGGCGGGCGTGAGGGCGCAGGCGCCTGCGCCCGAGCCGCTTCGCCTTGTCGTGCCCTGCATCGTTGCGGGTATAGGGTGCCGTCGCGGTGCGTGCGCCGAAGCGATTGGGGAGGCGTTTCTTCTCGCGTGCGGGCAGGCGGGTATCTCGCCTTCGGCCGTGCGCGAGGCGGCGACGATCGACGTGAAGGCGCACGAGGAGGGTCTGCTCGCCTTCTGCCGCGCGCGCAATATCCCGCTTGCGACGTATTCCGCAGAGGAGTTGTCGCAGGTCGAAGGCAGCGTTTCGCCATCTGATTTCGTGCGCTCGACGGTGGGGGTCGACAACGTGTGCGAGCGCGCGGCGCTCGCGGACGGGGGCAAACTTATCTTCCCGAAGCTCGCTCACGGCGGCGTGACCGTCGCGTTTTCCAAGGTAACTATCGAACTTTCGTTTAAGGAGCGGTGATGGGAAAGCTCTTCGTGGTGGGGATCGGCCCGGGCGGCCCCGACGGCATGACGATTGCGGCCCGGCGCGCGCTCGAGGCGGCCGACATCGTTGTGGGGTACACGAAATACGTGGAGCTCGCGCTCGCCGCCGTGCCCGACGCGGCGCATCTCGCGACGCCGATGATGCACGAGGTCGAACGGTGCCGCCTGGCGCTTTCGCGCGCGCAGAGCGGAGAAGCCGTGGCGCTCGTGTGCAGCGGTGACGCGGGCGTGTACGGCATGGCGAGCCCCGTGCTGGAGCTTGCGGAGGACTACCCCGATGTAGACGTGGAAGTTATCGCCGGGGCCACCGCGGCTCAGAGCGGGTCGGCGGTGCTCGGCGCCCCGCTTGCCCACGACTTCGCGGTCGTGTCGCTCTCCGACCTGCTCACGCCGTGGGAGGTCATCGAGCGCAGGCTCGCCGCCGTGGCGAGCGCCGACTTCTGCATCTGTTTGTACAACCCGCGCAGCAGAAAGCGCGCCGACAGGCTCTCGCGCGCGGCGAAGATTATGCTCGAATGGAAGGCCCCCGACACGCTCTGCGGTTGGGTACGCAACATCGGGCGCGAGGGGCAGCAGTCGGGCATGTGCAGGCTCTCCGAGCTGGGGGAGATCGACGCCGACATGTTCACCACCGTGTTCGTCGGCAACGCGGACACGAAGCTCGTAGGCGGCCGTATGGTCACGCCGCGCGGGTATCGGGAGATTCCATGCGAAAGGTAACGATCATCGGGGCGGGGCCCGGAAACCCCGACTTGCTCTCGCGCGCGGCGCTCGACGCGATCGACATCGCCGACGTGGTCATCGGCGCTCATCGCGCGCTTGCCGGCATCGACGTGCCGCCCGACGTGGTGAGATGCGAGCTCGTGAAGACGGCGGACATCGTCGCCGCGCTCACCGATGCGGCGTCGTGGCAGCGCGCCGTGGTCGTGATGACGGGCGATGTGGGGCTGTTCAGCGGCGCGCGCCGCCTGGTGGAGTCGCTCTCCGGCAACGCGCAGGTGGACGTGCACGTCATTCCCGGCATAAGCTCAGCGTCGTATCTCGCCGCGCGCCTCGCGCGTCCATGGCAGGATTGGCGCTTTGCGAGCGCTCACGGCGTGGCGTGCGACATCGTGGCCGAGGCCGAGCGCGCAGGTGAGCTCTTCCTCGTCACGTCGGACGGGGAAGACCCCTCGCGGCTTTCCGGCGAGCTTGTGCAGGCGGGCTTCGGGGACGCGCGCGTGACGGTGGCCGAGCGCCTGTCGTACCCCGACGAGCGCATCACCTGTGCGACCGCAAGTAAAATCGCAGGTCAGACGTTCGACGACTTGAACGTGATGCTTATCGATTTCGCAGGCGGCGCCGGGTCGCCTGCGGGCTCTAGCGCAGCCTCCGAGGCGCCGGCCGGCGCGTCTGCGCCCGCGGCGACTTCTTCCGTGGTGGACTCTGCGGGCGCATCCCGCGCCGCGAGCTCCCGCTGGCCGTACGCTTCCTCGGGCATTCCCGACGAGCTCTTCATCCGCGGTGACGTTCCCATGACCAAGCAGGAGGTGCGAGCCGTCGCGCTCGCGAAGCTGCGCCTTACCGCGACCGACACCGTGTGGGACGTCGGCGCCGGCACGGGGAGCGTATCGATCGAGGCGGCGCTCGTCGCGCGAGCGGGGTCGGTATGGGCGGTCGAGCGCAACGCGGCCGGCGTGCGGCTCATCCGAGAGAACGCGGATGCATTCGGGTGCGGCAACGTGCATGCGGTCCCCGGCGTCGCCCCCGAAGCGCTCGCGAAACTGTCCGTCCCCGACGCCGTGTTCGTCGGCGGGAGCGCGGGCGAACTTCCCTCCATCGTGGAGGCGGCGCTCGAGAAGAACTCGCAGGTTCGCCTGTGCGTGCCATGCGTCACCGTTGAGACACTCACCGAGGCGTGCGCGCTCCTCTCGGGTTCGTGCTTTATGGGGTTCGAGGCGTGCCAGGTGTCGGCCGCCCGCGCCGAGGCTGTAGGCTCGTACCATCTTATGAAGGCACAAAACCCCGTGTTCCTCGTCAGCGCGCGTGGTGCGGGCGCGGATGCCGAGGAGCTTGCCGAAGTCGGGGCGCTTGCTGAGTCGCCTGTCGGGGAGGACTCCTCTGCCGAGGGGAACCCATCCGCTGAGGTGGTCTCGCTTGCTAACTGCAACGCCGCAGGTGGGGAAGGCGGCGCCCGGTGAGCACGACCATCCCGCGCTTCATGGTCGCTGCGCCCTCGAGCGGGAGCGGCAAGACGGTCGTTACGTGCGCGCTCCTGCGCGCGCTCGCGCGCCGCGGCCTCGCATGCGCGGCCTTCAAATGCGGCCCCGACTACATTGACCCTCTCTTTCATCGCCGCGTCGTGGGTGCGCGCTCGGGCAACTTAGACGGTTTCTTCACCGACGCCCCGACGCTGCGCGCCCTACTCGCACGCGGCGCCGCGGGCGCGGATGTCGCGGTGCTCGAGGGGGTCATGGGCTTCTACGACGGCATGGCGCCCGGCGTGGCCGACGCGAGCAGCTACCAGGTTGCGCGCGACACGGAAACGCCGGTCGTTTTAGTGGTGAACGGGCGCGGGGCGTCTTTATCGCTCGCCGCCGTAATCCGCGGCATCGCCGAGTTCCTGCCTTGTGCGAACGTGCGCGGCGTCGTGCTGAACAAGACGAGCGCCGCTGCCTGCGCCTACGCGGCGCCTGCGATCGAGAGGCACACGGGCGTCGTGGTTTTGGGGAATATCCCCGCCGACGAGGCGTTCTCGCTCGAAAGCCGGCATCTGGGGCTTGTGACCGCCGACGAGGTCGAGCAGCTCTCCGCGCGCATCGACAAGATGGCCGAGCTGGTGGAAAAGAGCGTCGACGTCGACCGCTTGCTCGAAATAGCGGCGACAGCACCAGATATCCGCGAGGAACCTTACCGGTTGGAGCCGATCGCGGGAGCGCGGCCCATCGTCGCCGTCGCGCGTGACGAGGCGTTCTCGTTCTACTACGAGGAAAACCTGCGCGCGCTCGAGGACCTGGGTTGCGAGCTTGCCTTTTTCAGCCCCCTATGTGATAGCGAGTTGCCCCGGGGGACAAGCGCCCTCTATCTGGGAGGCGGCTACCCGGAGCTCCATGCGCGGCAGCTCACCGAGAACGCGCCGATGCGCGAGGCGGTGCGGCGCGCGGTGGAATCCGGCATGCCGACGGTCGCCGAATGCGGTGGGTTTCTGTACCTGCAGCGCGAAATCGCCGATAGCGAGGGGCGGCGCTGGCCTGTTGCGGGCGCCCTTGAGGGCGCAAGCGAGAACGGGGGAAGGCTGTTCCATTTCGGGTACGTGGATCTCACTTCCCAACGCGACGGGCTCTACGGGCCGCGCGGCACACGCATCCGCGCGCACGAGTTCCACTACTGGCAGTCCACCTGCCCGGGCGGCGACTTCTGGGCGCAGAAGCCCCGGCGCGACAAGGGCTGGCCGTGCATGACGACCACCCCGTACCTGGTTGCGGGCTTCCCGCATGTGTACTATCCTGCGAACCCCGACGTTGCGCGCGCGTTCGCGTCTGCCGCAGCGTCGTTCGCAGAGAGGAGACGGCATGGCTGAAGCAACCGAAACCGCGCTTGCCTGCATCCGCGAGGAAGTCGAGCGCGCGTTCTCGTCGGCGCCGGGCGCCGTGCTCGAAGCCGCGCTCTCCCGGATCGCGCCCGCAGACGAGTGCGCCCGCGCCGCCGCGTACGCCGCGTGGGACTCCATCGCGCACCCCTTGGGGGGATTGGGCGACTTTGAAGACGCCGTCGCGTGTATCGCCGCAGCTCAGGGGAGCGCCGAGGTGGCCGAGTTTCCCCGTGCGCTCGCGGTATTCTTCTCCGACAACGGGGTTGTTGCCGAAGGCGTGTCACAAAGCGGGCAAGACGTGACGCGAGCCGTCGCGCGCAACATGTGCGAGGGGGCCACGAGCGCCTGCCGCATGGCGGCGTTCGCGGGTGCCGAGGTCGTGCCCGTCGACGTGGGTATGGCCCGGGGCATAGAAGACGCGCGCATGGTGCGCGCGAACGTGCGGCGGGGGAGCGGCAACATCGCGCACGGCTCCGCCATGTCTCGCGATGGGGCCGTGCGCGCGATCGAGGTCGGAATCGCCGTCGCGTGCGGGCTTGCCCGCGCCGGCGTGCGCCTTCTCGCTGCGGGCGAGATGGGCATCGGCAACACGACCACCTCGGCGGCGGTGGCCGCAGTGCTCATCCGGGCGGACGCGCGGAGCCTCGTCGGGCGCGGCGCGGGGCTCTCGGACGCCTCGCTCGCGCGCAAGCGCGACGTGGTCGAGCGCGCTATCGATGCGAACTCGCCCGATCCCGCCGACCCGATCGACGTGCTCTCGAAGGTGGGCGGCTTCGACATCGCGGCGATGTGCGGCTTCTACCTGGGGGCCGCGGCCTCGAAGGTGCCGGCGCTCCTCGACGGGGTCATATCCTGCACGGCGGCCCTGTGCGCGGTGCGCCTTTGCCCCAACGCCTTGGGCTACCTCGTGGGCACCCACGCATCAAGCGAACCCGCAAGCCAGGAGCTCCTTCGCGAGCTCGGCATAAAGGCACCCCTCGACGCAGGCATGCATTTGGGCGAGGGCGCGGGTGCCATGGCGTATCTGCCCCTTCTGGATTCGGCGCTGCGCGTGTACCGGGATGGGAAGACGTTCACGGCGACTGGCATGGCTGCTTACGAGCATTTCGAGGCCGGGAAATGACGGTGACGCTCGTCATCGGCGCCGCCGCGAGCGGCAAGAGCGCCTACGCCGAGTCCCTGTGCCTCGGGCACGACGGCCCCCGCGTGTACCTGGCAACGATGGAGCCCTTCGGGGAAGAGGGCGACCGTCGCATCGCGCGCCATCGGGCGCTGCGCGAGGGCAAAGGGTTTTCCACCCTCGAGCGCACGCGTGACGTGGGCGCCGCAGCGTCCGGGCTTCCGTGCGGCTGCACGCTTCTTTTGGAGGACGTGGGCAACCTGGTTGCGAACGAGCTCTTCGCGGAAGGCGGCTTGTCCCCACGTGACCCCGACGCTGCGGCGCGCGAGGTGCTCGGAGGCATCGAACGGCTCGCTCAGGCCGCTGCGTATACGGTGGTGGTCACCGTCGACGTGTTCGCCGATGGGATGCGCTACGATGAGGGGACCGAGGCATGGAGGCGCGCGCTCGCGCGCGTGAACGCGGGTGTGGTGGCGCTGGCCGACCGTGCAGTCGAAGTGGTATGCGGGATTCCCGTGTGGATGAAAGGCGAAGGACCTACAAGGTGAAGATAGCAGAGGCAATCGGCGCGGCGTTCGGAACGTTCTCGCGCATCCCCGTCCCGAAATCGGCCTGGACCGATTTCGGATCAACCCATGCGCTTGCCGCGTTTCCCCTGGTGGGCCTTGCGGAAGGCTTCCTCATGACGGCGTGGGGGTACGTGGCGAACCTGCTCGGCGTACCCGCGACCATCGTCGCGGCCGTGCTCGCGGCGCTGCCTGTGGCGGTGACGGGAGGCATCCACCTAGACGGGCTCTGCGACACCTCCGATGCGCTTGCAAGTTGGGCCCCGCGCGAGCGAAAGCTCGAGATCATGCACGACCCGCGGGCGGGCGCCTTCGGGGTCATTGGTGTTGTTGTGTACCTTATTCTGCAGTTTTCCCTGTTCGCCGCGCTGCCACTTACGGCGGGGGCGTTCCTCGCGCTTCTGTGCTCGCTCGTGTTCTCCCGCGCGCTTTCGGGGCTCGCCGTAGAATGCTGGCCTGCCGCGCGGGCGGACGGCATGGCCGCGGGGCTCTCGCCTTCGAAGAAGCGCGCGGCGATCGTCGTGCCGCTTTGCGCTTTCGCTGCGGCTTCGGCTGCAGGGATGGTCGCGTGCGCTCAGGCCGTCGGCGCCCTTATGGCGGTGGCGGGGCTTTTGGCGCTCGCGTGGTACCACCATGTTGCCCTGTCCCGCTTCGGCGGGGTGACGGGGGATTTGGCCGGATGGTTTCTGCAATGGGCCGAGCTCGCGATGCTTGCCATGCTGGTGGCGGGGGGTATGCTCCTATGATTCTCGTGGTAGGTGGTGCGCATTCGGGGAAGAGGACCTTCGTGCGCGAAAAGCTCGGGTTCGCGGCGGACGATTTCGTCGACGCGGCGCAGCTTGCGGAGGGCGGCGTGCCCGCGGCTTTTGCCGGCCGCGTCGCGTACCGTGTTGAGGAACTCGTACGCGCGCTCGACGCTGACCGGGCGCTCGAGCGGCTGATCGGCTTCGACGCAGTGATTCTGTCCTTGGTCGGCTCGGGGGTCGTCCCCATGCGTGCGGAAGACGCCCAATGGCGCGAGCGCGCGGGGCGTCTGGGATGCGCGCTCGCTGCGCGCGCCGACGTCGTCGTGCGCATGACGTGCGGGATTCCCCAGGTCATCAAAGGAAACCTTACCGATGCACCTCGAGGGACGCAGGGCGCGGGCGCGCCTTTGGAAGTCGTCTTCGTGCGCCATGGTGCCACGGCGGGCACGGAAGACCATCGCTACAGCGGGGCGGGCACCGACGAGCCCCTGTCGAGTGCGGGCGAGCGCGCTTTGCGCGAGCTCGCGTGCGATCGTGACGTGTTCCGTGTTATCACGAGTGGCATGGCCCGCACCGACCAGACGGCACGCATCCTCTTCCCGAATGCGGAGCTTATGGCATGCCTCGGTCTGCGCGAGATGGATTTCGGTGACTTCGAGGGGCGAAGCGCCGCCGAGCTTAAAGAGGATGCGCGCTACCGCGCCTGGGTAGACTCCTGGTGCGAGACGCGCTGCCCGCATGGCGAGGGCAAGAGCGATTTCACCCGCCGCGTCGTCGCGGCGTTTCGGGAGGCGTGCGAATCGGAGCGCGCCCAGGGGAGTGGGCGCGCCGTCTTCGTCGTTCACGCGGGTACCGTGAAAGCGCTGCTTTCCGAGCTTGCTGTCCCGAAAATGGAATACTTCGACGTGCATACCGAGCCGGGCGGCGCATGGGCCGCCACCTGGGATGGGCGCTGCCTTCGCGACGTTCGCCCCGCTTCGGGGGGCGATGCCCGGTGATGACGATTCTTGCCGTCGCCGCTGGGTTCGCGGCCGACCTTGCCTTCGGCGACCCGCGCTGGCTTCCCCATCCCGTCGTCGCCATGGGGCGCGCGATCACGTGGGCCGAAGGCCGCCTGCGGGGCGCATTCCCGCAAACGTCCGCGGGCACGCGCGCCGCAGGGCTTGTGCTCGCCGTGGCGCTTCCGCTTGCGTGTGGGCTTTTGGCCTGGGGAATCCTGCATCTTTGCGGCATGGTTCACCCCGGCTTGCGCTTCGTGGCCGAGGCATGGGCGAGCTATCAGATTCTTGCGGCATGCGAGCTGCGCCGTCAGAGCCTGGCCGTGGCCCGCGCGTTCTCGAAGGGCGGCCTTGTCGCGGCGCGCGAAACAGTCGGGCTCATCGTGGGACGCGACACGTCTGTTCTCGACGAGCAGGGCGTTGCGCGCGCCGCCGTGGAAACGGTGGCGGAGAACGCGAGCGACGGCGTCATCGCGCCGCTTTTCTACCTTATGATCGGGGGTGCGCCCTTGGGCATGGCGTACAAGGCTGTGAACACGCTCGACAGCATGGTGGGCTACAAAAACGCGCGCTACATCGACTTCGGCTGCGCCTCGGCGCGCCTCGACGATGCGGTGAACTGGATTCCCTCGCGCTTATCGGCCCTGCTTATGATCGCCGTGTGCCCGATTGTTGGGCTCGACGCGCGCGGGGCGGCGCGCATCTGGCGCCGCGACAGGCGTCGCCATGCGAGCCCCAACTCGGCGCAGACCGAGTCAGCGTGCGCGGGCGCGCTCGGGCTGCGCCTGGCGGGACCCGCGGTGTATTTCGGCAAGCTCGTTGAGAAACCGACGATAGGCGACGCGTCCCGCGAAATCGAGTGGGGCGACATCGCCCGGGCGACAAGGCTCATGCTCGCCGCGTCCGTATGCGCGCTCGTCTTGTTCGGCGCCGCGCGCGCGGCGGTCGTGCTCGCCGTGGGGGCGATGGCATGAGGGAAGACCACGCTGCGTCCCGGGCTGCCGGGGGAATCCTGCGCGCCCGTACGCATGGGGGCAGCGCGCAATCGCTCGGCATCGGTTGCGAAGGGGGCGCCTCCGACCTCATTGACTTCTCGGTGAACGTGAATCCGGCAGGCCCTTCGCCGCGCGCCGTCGCCGCAGCTTGCAAGGCGCTTTCTCGAATCGACGCCTACCCCGATAGGGAAAGTCTTGCCCTCGTTCGCGCCCTAGCGCGCGCCCAGGGCATTCCCGAAGATACTATCGTCTGCGGCGCGGGCGCGTCCGATATCATCTGGCGGCTCGCCGCGGCGGTGCGCCCGAAACGCCTCGTCGTGTGCGCGCCGACGTTCTCTGAATATGCGGAGGCGGCATCGTACTACGGCGCATGCGTGCAGGAGTTCCCGCTCTCCGAAGCGGACGACTTCGACGTGCCCGCCTCCTTCGCCCACGCGATCGAGGGGCCGGGAGACGTGGCGTACCTCTGCAATCCGAATAACCCGACGGGGCGCCTCGTCGACCCCCGCGTGATCGATGCCGCGGCTTGCCGCTGCGAGCAGGCGGGCGCGCTGCTCGTCGTGGATGAGTGCTTCCTCGGATTCGCGCCTGACGCCCGCGAAAGGAGCGTGGCCGCACGCGCCGCGTGTTCGCGCCATGTGGCCGTGCTCTCCGCGTTCACCAAGCTCTACGGAATGGCGGGGTTGCGGTTGGGATATCTGATCAGTGGAAACGCCCAACTCATCGAGGGGATTCGCCGGGCGGGGCAGGCGTGGCCCGTCTCCTCGGTCGCCGAGGCCGCGGGCATCGCCGCCCTGGAAGACGTCGAATACGTCTCACGCACGCGCGATGTATTGGCGGGCGAGCGAGCGTGGCTTTCCCACGAGCTCTCCTCGCTCGGGCTTTCCGTCGTGCCGTCGGATGCGAACTTCCTTTTAGTCCGCACGCCGGCGAAAGACTTCCCCGAGCGCCTGTATAATCAGGGCGTTTTGGTCCGCACGTGCGACTCGTTTTCGGTACTGTCCCGTTTCTGGTGCCGCGTCGCGGTGCGCACGCGCAAGGAGAACGCTCGGCTTGCGATGGCGTTCAGCCGCGCGCTTCGGGCGGAAGGCGCATCGGGCGAAGGCGAACCCGACGAACGGGGCGGCGCTTCATGCAGCGGCGCTATGGCGGGCGCAGATGGCCGGGGCTCGGCGAAGGAGGTCGATACCCGTGGGTAGGGCGAAGCCCATCATGATCCAGGGCACCATGTCGAACGCGGGGAAGAGCCTGCTTGCGGCGGGGCTGTGCCGCGTGCTTTCGCAGGACGGCCTGCGCGTGACTCCCTTCAAGAGCCAGAACATGGCGCTCAACAGCGGTGTCACGGCCGACGGGCTCGAGATGGGGCGCGCCCAGATCATGCAGGCCGAGGCATGCGGCATCGCGCCCGACGTGCGCATGAACCCCATCCTGCTCAAGCCCGAAAGCGACCACCGAAGCCAGCTCATCGTGGCCGGCAAGGCGCAGGGAGCCTTCGCTGCGAGGGACTACTTCGCGCGAAAGAAGGCGCTCATGCCGCAGATTTTGGAGGCGTTCGATTCGCTCGCGGAGGAAAACGACGTCATCGTCATCGAGGGCGCCGGCAGCCCCGTCGAAATCAACCTTGCCGAAAACGACATCGTCAACATGGGGCTCGCGCGCGCCGTGTCCTCTCCCGTGCTGCTCGCGGGCGACATCGACCCAGGCGGGGTGTTTGCCCAGCTCTACGGCACGGTCGCGCTCCTTGCGCCCGAGGACCGCGCGCTTTTGCGGGGGCTTGTGGTGAACAAGTTCCGCGGCGATGTGGAAATCCTGCGCCCGGGTTTGGCCCCGCTCGAGAAGATGTGCGGGGTTCCCGTTGTGGGCGTCGTGCCGTATCTTACGCTCGACCTGGACGACGAGGACTCGCTTGCGCCGCGCCTATCTGCCCGCGAGGCGCGCGGCGTCATCGACATCGCCGTCGTGCGCCTTCCGCATCTATCGAACTTCACCGACTTCGACCCGCTTTCGCGCGTGCCCGGCATGGGCGTGCGCTACGTTTCCTCGACGACCGATCTGGGCCGACCCGACCTGGTGGTGCTTCCCGGCTCGAAGTCCACGGTCGACGACGCGCGCTGGCTTGCGGCTAGTGGCACCGGAGCCTGTGTACGCGCGCTTTCGGGCGCGGGCACGCCGGTGCTCGGCATATGCGGAGGCTACCAGCTTTTGGGAGACGAGCTTTCCGACCCGCACGGCAGGGAAGGCGCTGGCACCGCGCGCGGGCTCGGGCTCATCCCTGCAAGTACGGTGTTCAAGGAGGAAAAGCGCCTCGCCCAGTCGGAGCTGCGCATCACGGGCGCCCAAGGCGCGTTCTCGGTGTGGAACGGCATGACGGCGCGCGGGTACGAGATTCACGACGGCGAAACGACCGTCTCCTGCGCCCCTGCGGGCACGATTGACGGCAAACCAGAAGGCGCGGCCTGCGGAAACGTGTTCGGAACCTATCTCCACGGCCTGTTCGACGAACCGGGGGTGGCACTCGCCCTCGCGCGCTCGCTCGCGCGCATGCGCGGCCTGCCCGAGAGCGTCGTGGGTGCTGAGGGCGCGGTGTCCGCGGCCGATCACCGTGCGCGCGAGTTCGACCGCCTGGCCGACTCCGTGCGCGGGGCGCTCGACATGGAGTATGTCTACCGCATTATCGAGGAGGGCGTATGATCCACGTGTATCATGGCGACGGCAAAGGCAAGACCACGGCGGCGATGGGGCTCGCCCTTCGCATGCTCGCCGCAGGCCGCCGCGTCGTCGTTGTGCAGTTCCTGAAAGACGGCGAAAGCGGGGAGGCGCGCCTGCTCGCCGAGCATTTCGGCGTGCCCGTGTTCGCGGGGAAGGCGTCGGACAAGTTTACCTGGTCCATGACGACGGAAGAACTTGCCGCGACGCGCGAGTTGCACGATGGGAACCTCGCTTCCGCGCTCGCCGAGCTCGAGGGCGCGCAGGAGGGGCTGCTCGTGCTCGACGAGGCGCTCGACGCGCTTTCGAAGGGGCTTGTCGACGAGGCACTCGTGGACCGCGCGCTCGATATGTCCGCGCGCGGCGTCGAAGTAGCGCTCACCGGGCGCGCGCCTTCCCGCAAGATCGTGGAGAAGGCCGACTACATAACCGAGATGCGGTGCGAGAAACACCCCTACGAGCAGGGGATATGTGCAAGGGAAGGAGTGGAGTACTAGATGGATTCCAAGGAGATGGCGCCCGGCGACATCGAGCGGCGCAGCTTTGAAATCATCACCGAAGAGCTCGGCGGTCGCACGTTCCCGCCGCTCGAAGAGCCCGTCGTGAAGCGCGTCATCCACACCACTGCCGACTTCTCGTACGCCGATTCCCTCGTGTTCACCCATGACGCCGCGCACTGTGCGCTCGACGCACTGCGCGCAGGGGCCACGGTGCTCACCGACACGAACATGGCGCTCGCAGGCATAAGCAAGCCCGCGCTCGCGAAGATCGGCTGCCAGGCCGTGTGCTATATGGCCGACCCGGATGTCGCCGCAACGGCGCGCGCCGCGGGCACGACTCGCGCCGTTGCGAGCATGGACAAAGCTTGCGGCATCGAGGGTCCGCTCATCGTGGCCGTCGGCAACGCTCCCACAGCACTTCTGCGCCTCGCCGAGCTCATGGACGCGGGGAAGATCGCGCCCGCGCTCGTCGTTGGGGTGCCGGTTGGGTTTGTGAACGTGGTCGAGGCGAAAGAGGAGCTACTCGCGCGACGCGTGCCGGCCATCGTCGCGAGGGGTCGCAAGGGCGGCTCGACCGTGGCGGCCGCCATTATGAACGCGCTGCTCTACCAGATCACGCGCCCAGGCGGCCCGAAGTGACGGCCCCCGCATCCGCGCCGGCGCTGCGCATCTTCGCCGGCACCACCGAGGGCCGCCTCCTGTGCGAATGGGCGAGCGGGGCGGGAATCCCCGCCCGTGCCTACGCGGCAACCGAGTACGGAGGCGAGCTTTTGGGCGAGCTTCCGGGCATCGAGGTGCATGCGGGCAGGCTCGACGAGGCCGACATGGAGCGTGAGCTTTCCGGCGCGCGCATCGTCGTCGACGCCACGCACCCCTTCGCTACGCTCGCAAGCGGCAACATCCGGGCCGCTTCGCTCGCCGTGGGTGCACGATGCCTGCGCCTTGCGCGCCCGGTCGAGGTGCTGCCCAAAGGCGTCGTGTCGGTCGCGTCGATCGCCTGCGCGGCGCGCTTTCTCTCCGAGAACCCGGGTCGCGCGCTTCTCACGACGGGGAGCAAGGAGCTTGCTCCCTACACGCGCGTCGCCGATTTCGCGGAGCGCTTCTTCGTGCGTGTGCTCCCTCTGCCCGGTGCTATAACGAAGTGCATCGACGCGGGGTTTTCGCCGTCGCACGTCATCGGCATGCAGGGGCCCTTCACCCGCGAGCTCAACGAGGCGATGCTTCGGCAGGTGGGCGCCCAGTGGCTTGTGACCAAGGACTCGGGAACCGTAGGCGGCACGGCCGAGAAGATCGCCTCCGCGCGCGACGTGGGAGCGCGCTGTATCGTGGTCGCCCGTCCCGCCGAGGGAGGCGGGGCCCTTTCGCTTAGGGAAGTGGAAGACGCGCTCTTACGGGAGTTCGCGCGCTAGGCGCTCGCCGCGCATGCGTGCCCTCCCGCCTGCGAGGAGGAGCGCCCCGAGCAAGCTCGACCCGTACAATCCTGTCATCCGCCAATCGCTCGAGGACGACGCACGGAACTGGCGCAAGCAGCCCTTCAATAAGTTGCGGTGAAATAGCGTCTGTTTTTGCTGCTAAATAGCATATTCAGTCCCTAATTCACCGCAACTTGTTGGTGGTGGCTTACTGGTAGCGTAGGCATTCCACCGGGTCGAGCTTTGCTGCACGGCGAGCGGGGTAGAAGCCAAAGATTACGCCGATGCCGACCGATACGGCAAACGCGATCAATACTGTTGTAATGGAGAAGCTTGGCGTGATCGTCCCGGTAGCTCCAAATTCGCTCATGATGCCCGAGCTTGCGGCAAAGAACGTGAGTCCCCATGCCAGCAGATAGCCAATCAGGACACCCAACAGTCCGCCGGTGACGCACAGCGCCGAGGACTCGGCCAAAAACTGCGCGGTGATATCGCGACGACTTGCGCCCAGGGCACGGCGAATGCCGATCTCACGGATGCGCTCAGTCACGTTGGTGAGCATCATATTCATAATGCCGATACCGCCGACAAGCAGCGAGATGCTGGCGACAGCGCCCATGATGAGCGAGAACGCGCCCATAAAGGAGTTGAGTGCATCGATGGCGCTTTTCATGGAGGTCGCCGATACACTGTCGTACTCGTCCTCCTCCTCGATGCCCTTCATCGCGCGCACCTTGGACTCGATGGTTTTGCAGAGCTCATCCATGTCTGTGCCCTCGGCGGCAAGAGCCGTCACGCTGGAGAATGAAGGATTTTCGTCGCCAAACAGGCCTGAGATGGTTTCGCGCGGCATATACAGCGTGAGCGAGCCCATGGAGTCGTTGCCGCCATCAATCACACCTACAATCTGCACCTCGCCGTTGGACACCTTGATGGTTTTCCCCAGCGCATCCTGTTCGTTGCCGTAAAGCTGATCGGCGCCGCCGCGGCTGATGAGCGCCACGCGCGAGCCTGATTGGGACTCGGCCTGGGAATAGGTGCGCCCCGCAACGAGCTTGCTGGCCCCCACGGCGTCGAGCATGTCGCTATCGACACCCTGTGCCATGACGGTATAGCTTTTATCGCCGGTCTTGTACTCGGTATACGCGCTGTCGACAATGCCGATCTGCTCTATCTGCGGCACCAGTTTTTGAAGCTTCTCGATGTCGGACTCGGTGAGTTCTTGCGACGAATAGATTTGCACCATGCGTGCCGCATTGAGGCCCAGACTGTTGACCAGGCTGTTTTGGATGCCGCCGATGAGCGAAGTCATGGCGATAACCGAGGCGATGCCGATGACAATGCCCAGGATGGTGAGCAGGCTGCGCCCCTTGTTGGCTTCGAGCGAGTGAAGGGCTTCCTGGATGAGATCGCGGGCGCTCATACCATCTCTCCTTTCGGCGGGTTGGCGGAGGCGGAAATCCTGGGCAGGCTATCCACGGCGCTGCGCAGGGTCCGCGGTGCATGTGGAATATACGCGCCATCGTGAATGCGACCGTCGCGGATGGTCACGGCACGGTCGGCCTCGGCGGCGATGCCGGGGTCGTGTGTGATAAGCACGATGGTTTTGCCGCGCTTCTGGAGCTTATGGAAGGTTTCCATCACAAGCGCTCCGGTAGCGGAGTCCAGGTTTCCCGTCGGCTCGTCGGCCAGAATGATGGGCGGGTCATTGACGAGGGCGCGCGCGATTGCGACGCGCTGCATCTGGCCGCCCGAGAGCTCGGATATGCGGTGGTCCCAGTGGTCGAAGGGCAGCGTGACAGCCTGCAGCGCGTGCACGGCGCGCATTTCGCGCTGGCTACGGGGCACATTGGTGTAGGCCAGCGGCAGCATCACATTTTCGATAACCGACAGGCGCGGCAGCAGGTTGAAGCTCTGAAAGACAAAGCCAATGCTCAGGGCGCGAACTTCGGTGAGCTCCTCATCATCGAGCTCGGCCACGTTGAGCCCTTGCAGGTAGTAGTCGCCCGCCGTCGGCTTATCCAGACAGCCTAGGATGTTCATGAGCGTCGACTTGCCCGAGCCCGAGGGGCCGGTGATAGCGACGAATTCGCCGGGATTTACCGCCAGGCTCACGTTGTGCAGGATGTGGGCGCACCCCGCCACGCTCTCAAAGATGCGGTGCACGTTGCGGATGTCGATAACGGGACGCATTACATGCCCTCGTCGGCAGACATACTGCCCGAATCCGCACCGTAGCCGCCGTCAGCCGTTGCGTCCGCTCCGGTGTCCATGACGAGGGTGTCGCCATCGCGCAGCTTGGTAACCGGAACGTTGGGGTTGATCTCGTTGCCCTGGTCGTCGCGCTTAACCTGTGTCTTGCCGACTACGGCTTCGTTGTCGTTTTGCGTCACGACGGTCACCTTCACGCGATGGGTTTGCTTGCCCTCGTCATCGGTTGCGACGTTGACGTAATAGTGTTCGCCGTCTTCGGTCATGAGCGCCATCGTCGGCACCATCACCACGTCGTCGAGCTGCTCGGTCACCACCGAGACCTCGGCCGTCATGCCCGGCTTCAGGCGCGCGTCGGGCGCCTCGATGAGAATATCGACGTTAAAGGTCACGCTGCCGCCGCCACCGTTGGCGGCGTCGGAGTTTGCCACCGACGCGATAGCCGTGACGGTGCCCTGGCTCACGATATCGGGAAACGCGGGATACGTGACGTTGGCGCTCTGCCCAACGGCGATCTTGGCGATGTCCTTTTCGCCCACCTGCACGGTCACCTTCATCTTAGATAGGTCGGCGATCTGCATGCACTGCTTGCCGCCGCTCGTATCGCTTTCGCCCATGATCATGCCGCCTGTAACCGTGGCGCCCACTTTGGCATTGAGCTCCACGATGTTACCCGAGCTCGGGGCCGTGACCGTGCGACTGGAGGCCTTGGCGTTCGCCTGGTCGAGGTTTGCCTGGGCTGATGCGAGGCTGCGCTGCGCGGCCGATACGGCGTTCGTGTCCACTGATGCGGCGGAGACGCCAGCCGCTGCGGAAGCTCCCTCGACGTCCGTCGTTGGGGTGGCCTGCGCAGCAGCTGCGGCTTTCTGCGCGTTGGCGAGGTCTTCTTGAGCGGCAGCAACTGCACGCTGCGCCTCGGCAACGTTGCGATCGAGCTCGTCGTTTTTAATGGTCATAAGTACGTCGCCCTCGTTGACGGATTGGCCTGCCTGCACGTTGATAGAATCGACCGTGCCGTCGACAGAAGGGGAGACCACTGAGGACGAAATGGGTTTGAGCTGGCCTTTCGCCTCGACCGTTGTGGTAAACGTGCCCTCGGTCACCATGTCGGTCACAGGACCGCTAGCGCCCTGTGGCTGCACATTGATAACAAGGGTTGCAACAATGGCAATGAGCGCGACGGCACCCACGACGCCGGCGGCAATACCGCGACGAATCAGCTTTTTGCGTCGGCGTTCGGCACGCTTTGCCTTGAGCTTGGCATATGCCTCTTCATCGGAAATCTCGGCCGTATCGTTCGCGCGTCCGCTCTGCTTGTCGGCATGTACGTTTGTAATCAGAGGAAACGTTTCGGTGGCACCTTCGGGCGTGCGCTCGGTATCATCTGGGCCCGGGGTGATCGTGGGGACATTCGGCATAGCGTCTCCTTTATAGAAAGAACCTCGATAATTATATGCGCCCACCGGTTGGGGCGGGCGCATAGGACGGTTTCTTTCGGAACTGTTAGATTGGTCGCAGCGGTTCCACGTTGTAGGAATGCGCGCGTTGCACTACGAGTGGACAACCACGCACAGGCCGACTTTGATGCAATCGTGCAGTGCCTTGGCGTCGGCCAGGCGCAGGTTGATGCAGCCGTGGCTACCGCACCATTTATAGGACTCGGCATTATCGAAGCTCTTGTCGTTTTGCCAGGTGGCATCGTGGAAACCGATCATATTGCCCTCGAACGGCATCCAGTAGCTCACCGGGCTCTCGTATTTGGGCTTACCGGTCTCGGGGTCCTTGGCTCCGATCAGGGTGCTGCCGCCGTCGTTGCTGTTGATTTGCCACACGCCCTCGGGGGTGGCGTCTTCGCCCGGTTTGCCGGAAATAAAGTTGGCCTCCCAAACGATATTACCGTTCTCGTCATAGTAGCGCGCGTGCTGCTCGGACAGGTCGACGTCGATATACGCCTTCCAGTCGGGCTCTCCCTTTGCGGTAAAGGTGTCGGCCTTCTGGGAGTACTTGATCTCGATCTCGCCGGTCTGCTTGTTGTTAATGGCGTCCTCGACCTGCTTGGCGAGCGAGCTGCTGTCGATGGACCAACCAAAGTCACCGCCTTCGACGGCGCACTGCTTGCCATCGGCGCGCGTCCACCAGCGAGTGGAGCCCACGGTATTAAAGCCGTTGGCGAGCTCGGCTGCCCAGCTACTGATCTGCGACGTATCGAGCGTGGGGTTGGCCGGATCGGCAAAGCTGATCCACTGCAACACGGAGCTGCCGTCGACCTTTCCGGCATCCTCGCCGTTGAGCTTGAGGGTCACGTTGACGCCCAAGAAGTTGTTGGCGGCATCGCATGCGGCCTGAATCTGATCATCGGTCAGCGTGCCATTGAGAGGATCATAGGCATCGTTGCCGAGCTTGGAAAGATCGACGGTCTCGGCCAGCGAGGCAAGCTCGAGCTCGGCATACTTAATGACATGCTCGCGGTTGAGTTTTTCGTTGGAGCGCGCCTTCTCGACGGTAAACTTGCCGGCCTGCTCGTCATAGGAGCTATTGGCCTCGAACGTGCCCGAACGGCCCTCGTTAAACTCGTCGATGGCGGCGCCCAGATCCTTCTCAAACTGCTTTTGGTTAAAGGTGTCGGAGAGCATGGACAGGTCAACGTCTTGATCAAGATCGACTTCGTTGGGGGTGGCGGTTGTTTTGGTCTTGCCGCTTAAGGATTCCACAAGGCGGACCGGCCATACAAAGGCTTCGTTGTGGCTGATGATTTCTTTTGCGGCAGCTTCGCCGTCGACGATGGGCTCATCGGACTCGGGCTGATAGGTCCAGCTAAAGTCATCGCCTGTCACGGCGAGCTTATAGTGCTTCCATGCCGAATTGACCTTGGTGGCGGCAGACGAAGCGTTGGAGAACGAGACGTCGACGCCGGCGATGGTGGTGTTGGGGTAGGCTACCTGCGAAAACGCTACGACGCCTACTATATAGACAATGACGATTAGGCCCAGGACGACAAATAACGTCGTCTTTTTGCCCGACTTATTGTTCTCGGCGGACTTGCGCGCGGGGCCGCGATCGCCTCGAGCGTGCGTGGGGGGCTGCTTGGGTGCATTGCCGTTTGCCTGGCGCCGCTGACGTTGTTGACGCTGCTGTCGCTGTTGGTTCGGGTGTTGGGAAGCGTTTGCTGCACTACGCTGCTGACCGTGGCTCGGCGCGATAGGACGCGGCGACTGAACGCCGCCGGTGTGCCTGCTCGGCTGCTGCGGATCGGGAATCAGTTGAATTCGATCGTTTTGCGACATCGTATGCATATCCTTCGATTTTCGCCTTGCGGTTCATCGTGTTTTTACCTTGCGGTTCATCGTGTTTTTACTGGGCTTGCATTATAGCGATTGCCCTACTGTTTGTGGTACGGAAACGGTGGCATTCGAAAGAGCTGGGACAAATGTCCCACTATCGAGTCGTTCAGGGTCACTACCCGCACACACCGCATTTTGCACAGGCCGAAAGTGCGGCCGGAGCCTGCGCGATGCCGCCCTTTGCCGTCTCGCGCAGCGTTGCCGGCAACGCGTGACCCACCGAGAGCATGACATGTGCCATCTGGTCAAACGGCACCAGGCTCTTAATGCCTGCGAGGGCGAGTTGTGCCGAGCTAAAGGCCGCTGCCACGCCGATGGCGTTGCGGTTTTGGCAGGGCACTTCCACGAGGCCACCGACGGGGTCACAAACGAGACCCAGCAGGTTACTTAGCGCGATGGAGCTGGCGTCGAGCGCCTGCTCGGGCGTGCCGCCGAGCATCTGCACCAGCGCGGCGGCTGCCATGGCGGCGGCGCTTCCGACTTCGGCCTGGCAGCCGCCCTCGGCGCCGGCAACGCAGGCGCTTGTGGTGAGGTTGAGGCCGATTGCGGCTGCGCAGTAGAGCGCGTCCATGACCTGCTCGTCGTCGAGCTGCAGGCGATTGGCGAGCGCCAGCACGCAGCCTGGGACGACGCCCGCGGAGCCCGCCGTGGGGGCGGCGACGATCACGCCCATCGTGGCGGAGCGTTCGAGCACGGCCATCGCGCGGGCCACAGCTTCGGTCTGAACGGGGCCCATCAGGCTTGCACTTAAATCGTTGCGGCCGGTGGCTTCGACGAGCTTGGCCTCGCCGCCGATAAGCCCGCCGAGCGAACGCTGCGGATTGGCGATGGGGGCCGTGGTCTCCTCGCGCATGACGTCGAGCACGCGGCGCATGGCGGCGACGGCGTGGGCCTCGCCGGTCAGACGCGCCTCGCGCACGGCCATAACGGCGCCGATGCTGAGCCCCAGTTCCTCGCACGCATCGAGCAGCTGCTCACCGTCGTCGAAGATCTCCTTGGCCGAGACGCCGGGGGAGAGCGACGAGGCAGAACCGGGGAGCTCGATAAACGTTGCGTAATCGACATTGTCGAGCTTGCGTAGCATGGGGACGACGGTGTCGTCGGGCGCGCCGTCGGTCTCAAAGACGGAGTAGGCCTGGCCGCCCACTTCGGTGCGGTAGGTGCGGCAGAAGGCGATGTTCACGTGTGCGTAGGCGAGCAGGTTGGTGAGCGCGGCGAGTACACCGGGGACGTCCTTGTGCGCGACGAAGAGCGTGGAATACATGCCCGAGATGTCGACGCCGACGCCGTTAATGCGGCTGATGCGCATCTTGCCGCCGCCCAGGCTCTCGCCGCGAATCTGTGCCGTGGCGCCTGTGTCGTCGACCATGTCGATGTCGACGGTGTTGGGGTGGATGGACGCGTCGTCGCCCTTGATGTCAAAGTGATATTCGAGGCCCTGCTCGCGTGCGAGGTCGAAGGCCTGCTTGATGTTCTCGTCATCGGTGTCGAGGCCCAGTATGCCCGCGACGAGCGCACGGTCGGTGCCGTGGCCGCGGTAGGTGTGGGCGAAGGAGTTCCACAGGCCAAAGGTGACTTTGGTGATGCGGCCTTCCAACAGGCTGGCGGCAACTTGGGCGCAGCGCAGGGCGCCGGCGGTGTGCGATGAGCTGGGGCCGACCATGACGGGGCCCAAGATCTCGAATACCGAGGTCGTAGCTAGTGTTTGCGGCTTGCCTGCCATATGCGCTCCTGTTCTATCCCGTCGTCCCGAGGGGCGGGGCATAAGGTCGCCTGCTCGGACAGTCCTGCTCGCACGGAGAGCACATTAAGTGCTCTCCGGCTCGTGCGGAACTCGCGATCGACCTTATGCCCCGCCCCTCGGGACTAAGGATACATGGTTGGGGTTGCTAGATGGCAAAATTCATTAGCTAGGGACGCAGCGTAGGCTCATATCGAAGCATCTTCACCACCGGATTAATAAAAAAAGAAGTACCGGTTGGAGCCGGTACTTCTTTTGGTGCGTTGTTTCTTGGCTGTAGCTTTTGCCGTTAGCTTACAGGCCGCAGGCTGCTTTGAGTTCTTTGACTCGGTCGGTTTTCTCCCAGGTGAAGTCGGGGTCTTCGCGGCCGAAGTGACCGTAGGCTGCTGTCTTTTCGTAGATGGGGCGACGCAGGTCTAGGTCGCGGATGATTGCGCCCGGGCGCAGGTCGAAGGTCTTCTCTACGGCTTCAACGATCTTGTCCTCGGCAACATGTGCGGTACCGAAGGTGTCGACCATGATTGAGAGGGGCTTGGAAACGCCGATGGCGTAGGCAAGCTCGACCTCGCAGCGGTCGGCCAGACCGGCGGAGACCACGTTCTTGGCGACCCAGCGCGCGGCATACGCGGCGGAGCGGTCAACCTTGGTGCAGTCCTTGCCGCTAAAGGCGCCGCCGCCGTGACGGCCGTAACCGCCGTAGGTGTCGACGATGATCTTGCGGCCGGTGAGGCCCGTGTCGCCCATGGGGCCGCCCACGACAAAGCGACCGGTAGGGTTCACGTAGATGTCTGCGTTATCCCACGGCATGTTCTCAGCGGCCATGACCGGGGTGATGACGTGCTCGATGAGGTCGGCCTTGATCTTGCCCATGTTCTCGATCTCGGCGGCGTGCTGCGTGGAGATGACGATGGTCGTGACCTCGACGGGCTTTCCGTCCTCGTAGCGCACGGTGACCTGGGTCTTGCCGTCGGGACGTAGGTAGGCGAGGGTACCGTCGTGACGCACCGTGGCCAGGCGCTCGGCCAGGCGGCTTGCCAGGTAGTGTGGCATGGGCATGAGGGTCTTGGTCTCGTTGGAGGCATAACCGAACATCATGCCCTGGTCGCCGGCACCGATCAGGTCGATCGGGTCGGTGGTGGCGCCGGTCTGGGTCTCGAATGACTCGTCAACGCCCTGGGCGATATCGGGCGACTGCTCGTGGATGAGGCTCATGACGCCGCAGGTGTCGCAGTCAAAACCGAACTTGGCACGGTTGTAGCCAATGCGGCGGATAACGCCACGGGCGATTTCCTGAACGTCTACGTAGGCCTGGGTGCGAATCTCGCCGGCGACGATGACGGTGCCGGTGGTCACGAGGGTCTCGCAGGCGCAGCGGACGTTCTCCACGTTGGCAGGCACGCCGTTGGGGGCGATGTAGCCCTGCTCCTGGAGCTCTATTTCTTTGGCGAGGATTGCGTCGAGGACGGCGTCGCTGATCTGGTCAGCGATCTTATCGGGATGACCTTCGGTCACCGACTCCGACGTAAAAACAAAGGACCCGTGTTGGGGCGGGATGGAACGAAGTTCTTCTGACATGATTGTCCTTTCAAAAACGTGTCCCGGCGACCGTTACCATTCCGCCGGGCTCTCTATGCAAGGGCACATCATAGCGCGTAAATCAAACATTCACACCCTTTCCGCACCTACTCATTGGGGACAGACATAAATGACCAGCCTTAAACCAAGAACGTCCATTACAGTCGAAATTGTCAGCCCGGGACCGTCTCGGGCTACGATTGAGGCGCGCCCAGAACGGGCCG
>NZ_JBCPDN010000016.1:0-9844 GCF_040915425.1 Collinsella aerofaciens
GCTTTGTGCAGCCGGGCTCCACGCTCACCATCGGCCGCAACCAGCGCCGCTACACCGCGCTCGACCGCGACGACGTTGTGCTCGAGAGCTACGACAACGCGAGCCGCGAGGTCGCCCATGTCAACCGCGAGCGCGAGAAGGCCGCGCCGTTTAGCGAGTACGTCGAGACCTTTACCGAGGAGCAGGTGCGCGCCGAAACCGCCCGCTGCCTGGGCTGCGGTGCTTCGATCGTCGACCCCAACAAGTGCATCGGCTGCGGTCTGTGCACCACCAAGTGCGCGTTCGATGCCATCCACCTGGATCGCGATCGCCCCGAGTGCTCCACGATGGTCAAATACGAGCAAAAGCTCCCAAGCCTCGGCAAGTATGCGCTCAAGCGCGCCATCAAGATCAAATTCGGGAAGAAGTAAGAAACGCAACAAGCAGGAGAACGGCGCAGAGAGCGGTTGGACAGCGAGCGAGTCCCAGGCGTGGCGAGGTGCCTTGAAAGAGGAGGGCATAGGGCTTTTGCCCATGCCCGACGATTGAAAGGCAGATCGCCCGTCTGGGGCTCGCGCAGCGTCAAGCCGACCGCCGTTCGTTAGAACGGCGGAAGAAAAAGTGCATGAATTGGGAATCGTCTATCACATTATTCGCGATGTCGAGAATGTGGCGCGCGCTCATGGCGTGCGTCGCGTTTCGAGCGTGACGTTGCTACTGGGCGAGGTCTCGGGCGTCGTTCCCGACTTGCTGCTCGACGCTTGGCGCTGGGCAGCAGATAAAAAGCCTATCACCGAGGGCGCGGAGCTTATCGTGGAGCCCGTCGAGGCCGTGACACATTGCGAGGCGTGCGGCTGCGACTACGCGACGGTCGAGCACGGCAAGACCTGTCCCCAGTGCGGTAGCGGCGAGACCTATTTGCTGCAGGGTCAAGAGGTAATGATCAAACAGATCGAGACCCCCGACGAGGACCCGGCAGACGCTGCTCCTGACGGCCTCTCCGACGCCCCCGATGCCGTCGACGCCGCCAACCCTCTCCATATCGCCTAATATCCAATGACTACATGGGCTAGAGTTCCTAACATATTTGCTTCGGTTAGTCAAGCCATGTCTGTTTAAACAAAATGGCGGCAGTACAAGCGCATTCGCGCTTGCCTAAAATCGATATTAATGAACAGCCTGCTTGTATCTGTAAAAGGCATGGCTTGATGAGCGACGCCTTGTCGTGTAATGAGTCAAAAAGCAGTAACGTAATCAACTTGTAACAAACTTAGACGTTTAAACAAATAATCCAACCTTTTGCGGATTCAGCTATAATTCCACAATCCAAACAGGTATACTCCTTTCATGTCGTGTAGGAAATACGTAGACAAAAAGGAGGTTATGTGATGGTAAGTATTGTTCTTGCTAGCCACGGGGACTTGGCAGCTGGAATCAAGCAGACGGGCTCGATGGTCTTTGGCGATCAGCCGTCTGTTGCCGTGGTCTCGCTCGAGCCGAGCATGGGCCCCGACGACTTCCGTGCCAAGGTCGAGGAAGCAATCGCTTCCTTCGAAGACCAGGAGCAGGTGCTCTTCCTCGTTGATCTGTGGGGCGGCACGCCGTTCAACCAGATCAGCGGGCTCATCGAGGGCCACGATTCCTGGGCTATCGTCACCGGTGTCAACCTGCCTATGCTCATCGAGGCATATTCGCAGCGCTTTGACGCAAAGAACACTGCACATGCGATCGCAAAACATCTCGTGACTGAGGCTAAGGCTGGCGTGCGTGTCAAGCCCGAGTCTCTGGAGCCCGAGGAGAAGAAGCCGGCTGTGGCCGCCGCTGCTCCTGCAGGCGCCATCCCTCCGGGAACGGTCATCGGCGATGGGCACATCAAGATCGCCCACGTCCGTATCGACACCCGTCTGCTTCATGGTCAGGTGGCCACCACGTGGACCAAGCAGATCAACCCCAACCGCATCATCGTGGTTTCCGACGGCGTTGCTCACGACGAGCTCCGCAAGACCATGATCGAGCAGGCTGCCCCTCCGGGAGTCCATGCCAACGTCGTTCCCATCAAGAAGATGGCCGAGGTCGTCAAGGACACGCGCTTTGGTGACACCAAGGCCATGCTGCTCTTTGAGAACCCGCAGGATCTGCTCAAGGCCATCGAGGCCGGTGTCGACATCAAGGAAGTCAACATCGGTTCCATGGCTCACTCCAAGGGCAAGGTCGTCGTCACCAACGCCGTCGCTATGGGCGATGACGACGTCAAGACTCTCGAGGCCCTCAAGGCCAAGGGCGTCAAGTTCGAGGTCCGCAAGGTTCCTTCGGATTCCTCCGAGGATCTCGACGCCATGTTGAAGAAAGCTAAGGCCGAACTGGCCGCTCAAGCATAGTAAAGGAGGGTCCGATACATGTCTGCAATCACTATTCTGCTTGTTGCGATTGTCGCGTTGCTTGCCGGTATGGAAGGCATTCTGGATGAGTTCCAGTTCCATCAGCCGCTCGTGGCATGCACGCTTATCGGTCTCGTAACCGGTCACCTTCAGGAGGGCATCCTCCTGGGCGGTTCGCTCCAGATGATGGCCCTTGGCTGGGCTAACGTCGGCGCCGCTGTCGCGCCTGACGCCGCTCTGGCCTCGGTCGCTTCTTCGATCATCATGGTGCTCGCCCTCAACGGTGGCGCCACCGATTCGGCCAAGGCCGTTACCACCGCTATCGCCGTCGCCGTCCCGCTGTCGGTCGCTGGTCTGTTCCTGACCATGATCTGCCGTACCATTGCTACCGCTATCGCTCACGCCATGGACGGTTGCGCCGAGAAGGGCGACTTCTCCGGCATCGAGCGCTGGCAGTATGCTGCCATCCTCATGCAGGGCCTTCGTATCGCCATCCCGGCAGTGCTTCTGTGCGTCATCCCGGCCGAGGCCGTTACCAACGCGCTTAACGCTATGCCCGACTGGCTGTCCGGCGGCATGGCTGTCGGCGGCGGCATGGTCGCTTCCGTCGGTTACGCCATGGTCATCAACATGATGGCCACCAAGGAGACCTGGCCGTTCTTCGTCCTCGGCTTTGTCCTTGCTGCCATCCCTCAGCTCACGCTGATCGCCCTTGGTCTCATCGGCATCTCCCTTGCCCTCATCTACCTTGGCCTTAAGGATCTGGCCAAGCAGGGTGGCGGCATGGGCGGTGGCTCCGGCGACCCGCTCGGCGACATTCTGAACGATTACGAGTAGGAGGGGAGTGATACATATGGCAGAGAACAAGATTCAGCTCACCAAGGCTGACCGCAAGAAGGTTTGCTTCCGTCATCAGTTCCTTCAGGGCTCGTGGAACTACGAGCGTATGCAGAACGGCGGCTGGTGCTTCGCAATGATCCCTGCGATCAAGAAGCTCTACACCAGCAAGGATGACCAGATTGCCGCTCTTAAGCGCCACCTGGAGTTCTATAACACCCACCCCTATGTTTCCGCCCCCGTCATTGGCGTTACCCTCGCTCTCGAGGAGGAGCGCGCCAACGGTGCCCCGATTGACGACGTCGCCATTCAGGGCGTCAAGGTCGGTATGATGGGCCCGCTCGCCGGCGTCGGCGACCCCGTCTTCTGGTTCACCCTTCGCCCGATTCTGGGCGCTCTGGGCGCTTCCCTGGCCATGTCCGGCAGCATCGTCGGTCCGCTGCTGTTCTTCTTCGCGTGGAACATCATCCGTTACGCTTTCCTGTGGTACACGCAGGAGTTTGGCTACAAGGTCGGCTCCTCCATCGCCAAGGACCTCTCCGGTGGTCTGATGGGCAAGGTCACCGAGGGCGCTTCCATCCTGGGTATGTTCATCATCGGCGCCCTGGTCGAGCGCTGGGTGTCCATTTCCTTCACCCCGATCGTCTCCACGGTCAAGCAGTCTGCTGGCGCCTTTATCGACTGGGCTAGCCTCCCCTCCGGTTCCGAGGGTATCAAGGAAGCGCTGACGATGTACAACTCCGTCGGTGCTACCGCCCTTGATCAGATGAAGGTCACCACGCTTCAGGCCAACCTCGATCAGCTCATCCCCGGCCTTGCCGCCGTGTGCCTGACCCTGCTGGTCTGCAAGCTCCTCAAGAAGAAGGTCAGCCCGATCGTCATCATCCTGGCTCTCTTCGCCGTCGGCATCATCGGTCGCTTCTGCGGCTTCATGTAAGCACGCTTCGGCTTAAGACCGAGAGTAGCTAGACAAGGGCTTTTGAGCCATTGAAACGGACCGCACCCGGTGGGTACACTGGATGCGGTCCGATTGTTTTATTTGGAGGGCGAGGCGCGCATGGCGCAATCTCAGAACAGCACGGTCGATTTGGCAACGCCGGCAACCTGCCTGATGGGGCTTACCAGCCACGGTAACGTGATGGTGGGCAATAAGGCGTTTGAGTACTATAACGAGCGCAATCCCGAGGATTATATTCAAATCCCGTGGGATGAGGTCGACTATATTGCCGCCGAGGTTTTGCGCGGCACCAAGAAGATCACGCGTTTTGCCATCTTCACCAAGGACAACGGTCACTTTACGTTTTCGACGCGCGACGACAAAGAGACGTTGCGCGCGGTCCGCAAGTACGTCGACGAGGATAAGCTTGTGCGTTCGCCCGATTTTATCGATGTGACGGCCAAGGGCGCCAAGAGCATCCCCTCCGTTATCAAAAACCTCTTCCACAAAGGCAACTAGTCATTAAAGAGCGCCCCCCAAGTGGGACGCAGTTTCCCATGGGGCTCGATCGGGAAAGTGCATCCCAGTTCGAGCGCCGATTCCGGGATGTAGTTTCCGGAACGGGGTCGTTTGGGAAACTGTGTCCCGTTTCGAGCCGAAATTCTGGGACACAGTTTCCAGCGAGGTCCCATTGGGAAAGTTTGACCCAGAATTTGCCTGGATAGTGGGACACACTTTCCGGAGGGCTGTTCCACCGCAACTTCGAAGAGTGGCTATACGCTGTATTACAACGGCGTAAATCTGCTACACTAGTACAACATGCCTCCGTAGCTCAGGGGATAGAGCACCGCTCTCCTAAAGCGGGTGTCGACGGTTCGAATCCGCCCGGGGGCACCAGAAGTAAATGCAGGTCAGACGGTATAAATCGTCTGACCTGCTTTCTTATATAAGGGCATCGTTAACGTCAGTTGGGTAGAATTTGGGTAGAAAGTTTTTTTGTGAAGGGCTATGCCCAAAGTCCGGTTTCCAACCCTTCCCACAGCCTACGGGCTTATAAGAAGCCCTTCGGCCATGGAAAGCGTTGAAAACCTAGGGTGACGTTGCTGTGAGATGGGCGAGTTTCCAACAGCCCCCGACGTCTTCGGGTTTCGCCTGGGACCCTGCGACACCGTGGACCGTCGAAAACTCGCCCTTCCGCTTGGAAGAGGGCTTTTACCCCTTAAAATTGTCCGAAAGTGACAACGACGCAGGAGGTCCGGTATGCCTGCCAGCAAGAAAGAGGCAAAAGAGTTCGTCAAGCGGTGGCAGAAGCGCCTTGCCGCCATCCCCGCGGGCTCCAACAACGAGCAGCAGGACACGCAAAAGTTCTGGGTCGACCTGCTCATCAACGTCCTGGGCATCCCGTCCAACACCATAGACAGCTTCGTTGACTTCGAGCGGAAGGTGAGAGGCCGTCGCATCGACGTGTTCGTCTCTGACCACAACTTCCTCTGCGAGCAGAAGTCGTGGGGCATCGACCTCGATAAGCCCGAACCCAGGAACGGCGGCATGGAGACGCCGCTCCAGCAGGCCATGTGGTACGCGCGGCACCTGCCGTACTCCGAGCGCCCCCGCTGGGTGATGACATGCAACTTCGGGACCTTCCGCCTCTACGACCTCGACAACGAGCGGCCCGAGGACACCGTGCAGGAGTTTTCCCTCGAAGAGCTCCAGGACAGCCTGTATCTCCTGTCCTTCCTGACCTCCAACGAGACGAGCCGCCTGCACAAGGAGCAGCAGCTCTCCATCGAGGCCGGGGCCTACGTCTCCAGGCTCTACGATGCCCTCGCCAAGCAGTACCACCACATCGAGGAGAAGGACGAGCGCGCGCAGGAGGAGCAGCGCTCGCTCAACGTGCTCATCACCCGAATCATCTTCCTGCTCTACGCCGAGGACGCCGACCTCCTGCAATCGCACCAGGCGTTCGGTAGGTACTGCGAGGGTGACCCTGCCAAGCTCCGCCGCAAGCTGGTGGACCTGTTCGAGGCGATCGACACACCCCTGGATAAGCGGGACGAGTACATGGACGAGGACCTCGCGGCCTTCCCGTACGTGAACGGCGGTCTGTTCGCCGACTCCTCCATCATCGTCCCGCAGATGACCCCGGAGATCCTCGAGGCCATCACCGACGCGTCCCAGGACTTCGACTGGCGCGAGATCTCGGGCGTAATCTTCGGCGGCGTGTTCGAGGGCACGCTGAACCCCGAGACGCGCCACGCCGGGGGCATGCACTACACGAGCGTGGAGAACATCGAGCGCTGCCTCAGGCCGCTCTTCCTCGACGAGCTGTGGGACGAACTGCACGAGGCCGAGGGCGAGAGGACGGCGGCGAAACGCAAGCAGGCCCTGGCGAGGCTGCACGACAAGGTTGCCTCCATCACCATCGGCGACCCCGCGTGCGGCTCGGGCAACTTCCTTACCGAGGCGTACAGGCAGCTGCGCACCATCGAGAACCGAATCATCGAGGACGAGCTCAGCGAGGAGACCGGCAACGCGGGTCAGACATCCCTCGTCATTGCACAGGACAGCCCAGTCCGCGTATCTCTCGATCAACTGTACGGCATCGAGATAAACGACTTCGCCGTCTCAGTCGCCAAGACCGCCCTTTGGATCACCGAGGAGCAGATGCTCCGAAAGACGCAGGAGATATACGTCGGTTATGACTTCGACTTCCTGCCGCTCAGGAGCCTCAGCAACCTCCATGAGGGCAACGCCCTCAAGACCGATTGGTCCGAGGTGTTCCCCGATGACCTCACGTACCTCGTGGGCAACCCGCCCTTCCTCGGGGCCCGCAACCAGTCCAAGGAGCAGAAGGCCGAACTCCTTGAGGTCTTCGATGGCGCGAAGAACGCGGGCAACATCGACTACTGCGGGGCCTGGTACATGAAGGCCGCGAGGTTCACGCAAGGGAAGCGCACGCGCTGCGCCCTGGTCTCGACCAACTCCATCTGCCAGGGGGAGCAGGTCGCCAACCTCTGGAAACCCCTGTACGACCTGGGAATCCATATCGACTTCGCGCACAACACCTTCCGCTGGGACAACGAGGCGGCAGACAAGGCACACGTGTTCTGCGTCATCGTCGGGTTCTCGCGCGAGGTTGGGGCCAAGACGCTCTTCTATCACGCAACGCCCGATTCTGACGAAGAGCAGATTTCCGTGGCCCGAATCAATGCTTATCTTAAAGACGCTCCGGACGTTTTTGTCTACAGCAGAAGTAAGCCATTATCAGATGTTCCAGAAATGGGAATAGGCTCCCAGCCTATAGACGACGGCAATTACCTTTTCACTGATGAGCAGAAAATCGAATTCTTGCAAATTGAACCTGGTGCAGAGAAATTCTTTCACAAGTGGCTTGGATCACAAGAATTTATCCGTGGCAAAAGCCGTTGGTGTTTATGGCTTGGGAACGCAAATTGGGATGAGCTAAAGAATCTGCCTAAATGCAGGGAAAGGGTTGAAGCGGTGCGCCGGTATCGGCTCAAGAGCAAGAGAAGTCAGACCGTTAAGGCTGCAGAGTGCCCTGCCCATTTTGGAACTGAAATCCTGTCGGATACAGATTCAATCTTGATACCAGAGGTTTCATCAAGCCGAAGGCGATACATCCCAATGGGGTTCGTCGATGCTGAGGTCTTTTGTAGCAATAAAGTTCGTCTTATCCCAAATGCAACTCTCTATCAATATGGGGTGTTGCAGTCCCAATTTCATAATGCATGGGTTAGGGTCGTGACCGGAAGGCTGAAAGATGATTATCAGTACTCGGCTGGTATTGACTACAACAACTTCGTCTGGCCCGAGCCCACGGAATCCCAACGCGAGGAAGTTGAGCGTTGCGCTCAAGCCGTGCTCGACGCCCGGGATGCCCAAGAAGGTGCGACGCTCGCGGACATGTACGATCCCAAGAACGAGACGTTCTTCCCCGAGCTGATGGCGGCGCACAAGGCGCTCGACACTGCCGTTGAGGCCGCCTATGGCGTTGATTTCGGCGGAGACGAGGAGAAGATTGTCGCCCACCTCTTCAACTTGTACGCCGAGAAGGTCGGGGCGTAGCAATCGGCCTTGCGGCCGATGGGTCCCGCTTATGGGCGGGACCCCCGCGACGCGCGGCGTCGCTCTCGCTGCGGCTCCCTGGCAACGCTCCCCAGGGTCGCGTTTCGTCCGCCTCCGCTCACACCGGCCCCACCCGGCGAACGGCTGCGCTCGATGGCTTCCAGAAGTCGCCATCGCTCCGCCGTGGTCGCCGGGCGGGGCCTCTCGCGCCGGGTCGCCGAGCGCCGTCGTACGACGCTCCCCATGGGTCGCGTCTCCTCGGCGTCGGCTCAACCGTCGCTCACCTGCCCGGGCTCGCGTTGCCTCGGCAACAGGCTCGCTCCGTGCAGGCAAGATATGGATTCCGTTGCACGGAATCATCTTGCCCGCCTGCGGCGGGGCGGCGAACCGCTCCGAGGTCGCTCTCGCCGAAGGGCAAAAAGAAAGGGCCGGGACGCCTGTTGCGTCCCGGCCCCAAGAGCTCAGTCGTCGCGCCCGTTCTGATTCTCCAGCGCCTTTCGCTCAAGCTCCCAGAACGCCCGCATCGCCGTCGCTATCCCGCGCAGCGTGAAGCGGACGGTGATGCCGGTCGAGCGGTCGACGGCGAAACCGAGCCTTCCGCCGTTGACCTTCCTCACAGCCCCGAGCGACTTCGAGGGGAAGCGGTACTGGAGGCTCCCGCCCTTGGACTTGGCGAGCTCGATGCCGTCCCGCCTGAGCCGCCGCTCAAGCTCGCCCATCCGGTCAGGGCAGTCGCAAGTGCGCCCGACCTCCTCGATCCGGCGGGCGACCGCGACGCGGACGCGGGCGTTCTCCGAGCGCTCGGCCTGCCCCTTTCGGGCCATGTCGCACTCGGCCCTGCCGGGTTGCCTCGCGTGGACGCGCGAGTTGGCCTTGCCACGCTCAAGCTGCCTGAGGCCGTATCGCTCGTCCAGGGCACGAACGGTCTTCACCCGCGCCTTTGCCGCCTTTCGCGCGGGGCCCTCGTCGAGCCTCCGCCCGGTCTCAAGGTCGCTGCGGTTGATGCCAAGGTGCACGGCGTAGCGGTCGGTGGCGTCCGCGCGGCAGCGCTCGCGGTGCAGCACCATCACGACCTCCTGGTTGGGGTAGCGCTCGGCCGCGTACTCCCTCGCGTAGCGCATGCACATCTCCGGCGTCATCTTCCCGCCGTTGAGGTCGCACTCGTCGGGGAGGAACCCGAGTATCTGGTGCTGCATGTAGGTGCACCTGGCACCGGCCTTGCCGGGCCTGTCGTGGCCCATGGCCGCCCTCGTGTCTGCCATCTCCTGAAACCAGCGGTCATCGTCGATGATGTTCTGCGTGCCGTGGGCGAGCGCCTTGTCGCGGTCCCAGGAGAGGTAATCCCTGAGTCTCGCGAGGTGCTTCTCGCTGCAGACGCTCGTCTGCTTTATCGCCGTCATGGTCGCCTCCCTAGTCGAGCGAGAGCCCGCTGAATTTGCCGCCCGGCTTGCTCCCGTTCTTCTTCTCCGGCTCGGGCCACTTTGGGCACCAGGTCGAGGCCTCCTCGCGCATCTTCCCAGCAGCTGACTCGTCGAGGCGGCGCTGGTAGGCGCGACGGTTCTCCGCCTCGTGCTCGGGGGTCCCGAGGTCGAAGTGCCCCCTTGTGGGCGTGTTGGTGCAGTCGGTG
>NZ_JBCPDN010000016.1:9995-27725 GCF_040915425.1 Collinsella aerofaciens
GAGGACGTGCCCGACGCGGCCCTGCCGCTGCTCGTGCCCTGCGTGTGGCGCGTGGTCTTGCCGATGAGCTCGGTGAAGTACCGGCGATCCTCCTCCTCTGCGAGCTTCATGGCGACCTTCACACCGCAGTTCGCGAGGATCTTCCTGCGGCCGTCTCTCTCGCCATACTTATTGAGCTGGGATACGTCCTGCGTCGCGCCGACCCAGAACGTCCCGTAGCTGCGCCCGAGACTGAGGAGGGCGGGCAGGCACTCGACGCGGGGCAGGTTGCCCCACTCGTCGCCGAGTATCTGCACGGGGCGGGGGAGCCTGCCGCCGTTCACGTCCGCGACCGCCTGGACCGAGGCCCAGAGCTGCGAGAGGAACATCGCCGCTATACAGTTGTAGGGGGAGCCCTCGTCGAGTACGTGGAGGAATACGGCGCTCTTGGTTTCGAGGACCGAGCGCGGGTCGATATCGGAACCCGACGTCATCCATGCGACCGGCGCGGACGAGAACGGGCGGAGCGCCACCTTGAGCGTCGAGAGGATGCTCCTGAGCTCGTTGCCGCCCGAGGAGACGAACTGCGACGCCCTTCCCTTGGCGGGGTGGCCGCTCGGCAGGGAGCGGAAGACGGCCTTCAGGGGCTCGGCCGGGTCGTCGCCCTCGGCCTCGGTGCCACGGTCCAGGACTTCGCAGACGGTCGCGAGATGCTTTGATCCCTCCGGGCACTCGTCGGACATTGAGACCAGCAGGACCAGGGCCGAGAGCAGGCCCCTGGCCGATGCCGTCCAGTGCGAACCCTTGCCCCTCTCGTCGTCCTGCACCACGAGCTCCGCGATGGCGTCCGCTGCCTGCTCAGCCTCCTGGTCGCGCTCCTCGGCATGGAGGTCGAGAACCTGCTTGAGCGGGTTGAACCTATGGCCGCGATAGGGGTGCTGCGTGTCGAGCAGGAGGACGCGGTAGCCACGACGGGCAAGCTCATCGCCCGTGAGCTCTATGAGTTCGTTCTTCACGTCGGAGACGACGAGGGTCGCGGGCTCGGAGCCGTTGGAGGCGTCGCCGTAGCTGAGCAGGTCGATTGAGGGGAGGTAGAGGAAGCGTGACTTACCTGACCCAGTGGCCCCTGATACGAAAATCATCTTCTTCGGCTCGTAGAGATAACAGGGCTTACCGCGATATTTGGTGAAACCGTAGACGAACCCGCGCGACGATGGGATCGTCGAGCCGTCCCAGGTCACGGACCCCTTCACGACCTCGCGACCTGTCTTTACGTGGGCGTCGCCGAGCACGCCGCCGTCCTCGGCTCGTGATTTAAGGGCGCTTGAGTAGGCGATGAGGGCGCAGGTGCAGAGTGCAAGGAGGAAGACGAACAAGGCCCCGAGGGGATGGGTGACGAACCCGTCCGAGAGCCACCAGCCGAGGACGGTCTCCGAGTCGAACGTTGTGGGAATTGCCGATGCGTCGAGTCCGTACCCGGCGACGAGCATGTCGATGGGGGCGGCGAGTACGGGGCATGTGAGGATCGCTAGGAAAAGGGATGATAGGAGCGCTGTGAGCATCTTGGTTTTCATGATAGTTCTCGATTCTTGGAGATGAGGTTTGAAAGCTGTGAGGCCGTGCTCGACACCAGTCGGACGGCCTCCGTGAGCTGTCGGGCCGTCTGCGCATCCACGCCATAGGCGTTTGCGGCATGGACGGCCTGGTTGAGGTTTCCGCCCTGCTTCTTCATCTGGTGGAGGATTTGCCGCAAGGTCGCCTCGTCGGCGACCTTGACGGGCTTCTGCCCGATGCGGAGGGCAGCTTCGCGCATGAACGTCGATGGGGCCATGTCAAAAGAGGAGGAGCGCGCCATGATGACGGCACGCTCCTCTTCGGTCATTCGGACGTTGATATGCGCGGTCTTGCTGTTGCCGCGCATGGCCTAGCCCTCCTGGTCATAGAAGGTGGCATGGGGCGCGTCGAAGGTGAGCTTGGCGCTCCCAAGCGTGCCATAGCGTGCCTTAAGGACGCGAACGAGCAGGGGACGAACATCTAGCTCTGAGTTGTACCTCCGCTCTTTCTTGTCCCTGCCGTCGACCTGCAGGAAGAGGGCGTTGTCGGAGCCATAGTCGATACCCTGCGAGCCCGCGAAGACGTTGAGCTCAGTGTTCGCGTCGTTGTACTTGTCTCGTGCGACGCTGCTGATCAGGAAGACGGGGACGTCATACGTCCGGGCGATGTTTCCGAGCGCCTGCACACAAGCGGTGATGACAACGCGCTCTTCAGCGCGGACGTCGAAGGACGTTGCGGCGATGAGCTGTAGATAATCTACGAAGAGAGCGGGATGCTGGCCGCGAACGTGGATGCAGTCACCGATGCAACGGCAGAGGTCTTCCATGGACGTCTGACCGTCCATGATGCATGAGTTGGGTGCTACGCTCTCGGCGTAGGTGGCGCAAGCGCGCTCAAATGCCTCTTTCTTCTCGGGGATAGCCCCGGTCGCTTCGGAAAGGCTGAAGTCTCCGTTGCCGAGGCGCGTGATGCCCTTCTGAGCAATGCGATACGCGGGGAGTTCCGCGGAGTAGAAGACGGTGGGCACGCCTTGGGAGGCAAGGTCGTCGGAGATAACCTTGAGGAGCGTCGTTTTGCCGGCAGCGGGTGCCGCTCCGACTATGGTCAGGATTCCGGGTACGACGCCTCCGATGAGCTTGTCGAGAGAGGGGAGACTGCGTATATGAGCCATGGGCTTACGCCCGTTCATTTCCTCGATATAGGTCTTGAGCTGATCGGCTTCGACGTTGAATGAGCTATTGGCTACAGGCTGCACGGATCCGACACCTCCAACTCGTGAAGGTACTCAAAAAAGCTGGACTCGATGACGAAGAGGCGGCTATGAAGCTTGAGGCAGCGACCGCTCTCTTTCATGAGCGATGCGGCGGCAACCTCCCCAAGCCCGGTCAGCTCACGAATCTCGGTGACGCCGAGCAGACGCTCGCGTCCCAGAACGACGCGAGGAGGAGCGGGTACGATACCCGCTTTGGGAACAACGGAATCTACCATGGTAGAATCTCCTTTGGTCTGCTCACTCCTCCCCACCTCAGTTTGGCGACTAGAGGGGAGGGGTGGGCGGCTTTTTGTTTCTATGGCCTTCTTTGGGCACCTCCATTCCGGCATTCGCTTATCTGTGCAATTCGATGATACTGCTTCTGGCAATCGAGGCGCTGAAGATTCAGAAAAAGTTCCGAAAAGTTTCGGATAAGCACTTTTACCTCGAAAAACGGGGTTATACTTACAATGAAAATCGATTGGGGGATGAAATGGAACGCTCCAGGAAACCGAAAAAACGAAAGTTTGGGACGACCGTCCTTGAACAGACCGATGACAACATCAGCATGTTCAAGGAACAACATCCGCAAGAGTTTAAGACTCCGGGGGAAGTGGTCGACCTTCTCGCGAGTCTATGTCTCCGCGTCAACAAGGGTGCGGCTGCAGAGCTGAGCGCTTTTTGTGCGCAACGGGTCAAGTCTATTCAGGATGAGCTTAGTGGATATGGCGATGCTGAGTCCCTGTCGCTCGCTGCCGACGATTTAAACGACAAGCTCTCTTATTACAAGGCTCTTCGTAACCATATGCTGCGATTTGTTCCGCAAGACAGCCTTGTTGATAAGGGGCCGTCAATGAAACGCGTGGACCTGCGAGGTGGCTCGTATCTCGTTGTCCCCGACGATTGGCCGGTGGTCAATGAGTCGAATGCTGCGTCATGCGACTATGCTTTCGTCCTTGAAGTGCGGAACGCAAGCGATGCAATTCCGCACTATGTTTATCTTTCCTCAAAGGAAGCCTGTCCTACGGATGAGGTGCTTGATGCGATAGCTGATATATGGCCGGGAATTCGTGATGTCCAGACTTCTCAGGTCGAGCCAATCTATGACAAGGACGGCATGATTCTGAATACCGACGAATGGACGAAGGCACCTATAATCGGCGTCTTCCCCATTCGTGACGCCTCATCGTTTTCCTGGGAGGATAAAGCTCCATATGGAGCGATGGTCTATCGCCATTAGCCTATCTATGTTCAAAGCAAGGGAAGGGCCGGGCATATCTCGGCCCTTCCTTCATGAATTGCTCTCTTGGGAAATGAGCTCGCCGAAGGCATCTGCTGCCTTACGATCGTTTGCCTCGATGGCGTGGGAGTAGATGGAGAGCGTCGTACTTGGAGATGCGTGTCCAAGTCTTGCCTGGACAGTCTTCACGTCTGCGCCTTCTCCGATTAGGAGCGTCGCCTGCGTGTGCCGCAGGGCGTGGGGGACGAGCCCACTGTATCCCGTGCCCCTCACGTGCTCTTTGCCGTTTCGCTGGAATCTTCTGGTGATATTGCTGTAGCTCCCAAAGCCGTTATCGACGCAGAAGTCGCGGAACCATCGGTCGAAGTTGTGGCCGTCTACGTTGACGACTGTGGCGTATGTGCCATCCTCGGTCGTGACGACCTTTATGCCGTTAACGATAGGCGTCTTGTCGTCCTGATCGAGAGTGTATCGGTTGAGCTGCGCCCGCTGTTCCAGCTTCCATTTGCCGAGATAGTGGGCCAGGGAGTCGTTGATTGCTATGGTGCGTCGGCTCATCTTCGATTTTGGCGGTCGGAGAGTCTTGTCATTGGTGAACTGCTTCGACACGCTCAACGTGCGCTGCCCAAGATCGATGTCGCCCCAAGTCAAGCCGAGCATTTCGCCGCGTCGGAGACCACATTGGAGCAAGAGCATGGTGCCCGTTGCCTTGGCCGACAGTGGTTCATCCATGAGGCAAGACAGAAATCGTGAAGCCTCGTCTGCCGTAAGCGGAGTTCTTTCCCTGTAAGTTGGTTTGGGAAGCTTGATTGGCGTGCATGGGTTACGAAGGATGAGCTCGTTGTCTACGGCGTCTTGGAGAATCTGTCGCAGTTTGACATGTGTCCCGTGTAGCTCGGCTTCGGACATTCCCTTTTTGCGGGCGTTTGCGTAGATGTGCCGTATATCGTCAGGGTGGAGGTCAGTAAGTCGAATATGGCCGAACATTTCTTGAATGTGGCTAATATAGTTGCCCTCACGGGCATAGGCGAGCGGTGACTTCTTGAAGCCCTCTTCCCTTAGGCTGTGGAAGTTCTCGGCGTACTTTGCGACGGTGAGGTTTCCGTTGTCACGGACGACACCGGAGTTCAACTCCTCCTTGTATTCTTCCAAGGCTTTGCGGAGCATTGCCTGTTGTGTGCGTCTACTCACACCTTCGCAGTGCAGTGTTCTCTTGGATGAGTAGGCGTATTTGCCAGTCTTGGGGTCCTTGCCGAGGTTGAAGCGGTATTGGAACACCCCTTCTTTAACTTGATATACGCTGCCGTTTCCGACGACTCGTGGTTTGGTGCTCATGGTGGGATTCCTTGGGATTAGGCTAGGGGCAAGCCCTTAAAGGCTTGCCCCTAGCCTAATCCCAAAAATCTACCCAAGCAAGAGTATCTGGGTAGAATTAGGGTAGAAAGTTTTTGAAGCCTATATCTCGCGATTCTTGAAATATGCCGTTTTACATGTGGTTATATGAAGTTGTATAAATTTATAAAACACCAGCTCAAATAGAAATACAAGACCTCCTAAAGCGGGTGTCGACGGTTCGAATCCGCCCGGGGGCACCAGAAGATTATGACGGCGTCGCGAGAGCGGCGCCGTTTCTGGTTTGTGGGAGCTGCCGGCGGATTCGAGCCGTCGACACCCGCGTCACCAATTTCCCCGCGGGGGGAGTTTTCGAATCCGCCCGGGGGCACCAGAGGAATATCGAGCCCGGTACCGCTACGGTGCCGGGTTCTTCTGGTTCAATACCATGTCAAAAACGAAGCGCCCGCTTGCTGGGGGAGCAAGCGGGCGCCTGTGAGCGAATATGTTTGCGGCGAGAGCCGTGATGAGCGGTGGGGTGGCGACTAGTTGGTCGTACCGGAATCGTCACCCGTGCCCGAGCCAGAGCCCGAACCCGAGCCAGAAAGTGCGACCGTCAGCGTAATCGTGCTGTCGGTGGACTGCTTGCCAGTGGGGGAGACGCCCGTAACGGTGGCATCCTCGTTACCGCTTACGGGATTGCCGTTCTGGTCACAGAAGCCGATGTTATAGAAACCGGCGTTGTTGAGCGCGGTGACGGCGGCGGAGATGCTCTTGCCGTACAGGTTGCCCGGAACACTGGCCTTGCCGGACTTCTTGGCAATGACGACGGTAATCGTGGCGCCGGGCTTCTGCTTGCCACTGGGGTTCCAGCTGATCACGGTGCCCTCGGTAACCGAGTCGTTCTCCTGGTAGCTAACGTCGACGCCAAAGCCTGCCATATCGAGGGCGTTGCGCGCCTGGGCCTCGGTCATGTCGGTCAGATCGGGGACGGACGTGGTATCCGGGCCGCTCGAGACCTTGTACGAGATGGTCGTGCCCTTCGCGACTTCCTTACCGGCTTCGGTGCCCTGCTCAAAGACCTGGCCCTCATCGGCCTCGTTGGCCTCCTCGGAGGCGTTGCCCTTCAGGCCAACGCTTGCCAGCGCGGCCTCGGCCTGGTCCTTGGTCAGGCCGACAAGCCGGGGAACCTCAACCTTCTCGGAGGGCTTGGGACCCTTGGAGATTACCAGGTTCACCTTGGTGCCCTTGGCCTTCTTGGTGTTGCCGTTGGGCGTCTGCTCGGCGACCTTGCCCTCGTCGACATCGTCGTTGTAGCTTTGGTCGATGGTGCCGACCTCGAGGCCGGCTTCCTTGATCAGCTCGACGGCAGTCTGCTGGTCCTTGCCCAGCACATCGGGCACGGTGACCTGCTCGCCGCCAAAGAGTCCTGTGGCAAAGGCCACCACGATGCCGATGACGGCAACGGCTGCCACCACGGCGGCGATGATCTTGTTCTTGTTGGATTTGGGCTTTTCGACCTCGTAGGAGCCGGTGGAGCCCGAAACCGAGCTACGGGCGGTATTCTGGCCGCTCACGCCCGAGACGGGGCGCACCATGGCGCGCGTCTGATCGGAAAGCTCGCGAGTCTTGGTGGCGCCCAGCTCGCCGGGGGCACCGATGATGCGCGTGGGCTCCGAGACGTTGACGGCACGGCCCGACAGGTAGCTGTTGAGCACCTGACGCAGCTCGTCGGCGGTCTGGAAGCGGTTTGCGGGGTCCTTCTCCATGCACTTGAGGATGATGCGCTCAAGGTCGGCGTCGACACCGGAGTTGATCTGGCTCGGCGGAATAGGCAGCTCGTTGACCTGCTTGAGTGCGACCGAGATAGCGTCGTCACCGTCAAAGGGCACGCGGCCGGTGGCGCATTCATACATCACGACGCCCAGCGAGTAGATATCCGAGGTGGGGCCGAGGTCCTGACCACGGGTCTGCTCGGGGCTGACGTAGTGGGCGGTTCCCAGCACGTTGTTGTCTTGCGTGAGGTGGCTGTTCTTGGCGCGCGCGATGCCAAAGTCCATCACCTTGATGTTGCCGTCGGGCAGCACCATGATGTTCTGCGGCTTAATGTCGCGGTGGATGATCTCGTGCTTGTGGGCGACCGAAAGCGCGGAGCTGATCTGCGAGCCGATCTGGGCGACCTTCTTGGGGTCGAGGGCGCCGTGGCTCTTGATGCCGCTCTTGAGGTCGGTGCCGCGCAGGTACTCCATGACGATGTAATAGGTGTCGCCGTCCTTGCCCCAATCGTAGACGCCCACGATATAGGGGGAGGAGAGACCGGCTGCTGCCTGGGCCTCCTGCTTAAAGCGTGCGGCGAAGGTTGCGTCGCCAGCATACTGCGGCAGCATGATCTTGACGGCAACCGTGCGGTCGAGGACCTGGTCCTGTGCACGGTAGACGGTCGCCATGCCGCCTGTTCCCACCTTATCCTTGAGGAGGTATCTTCCCCCGAGGACCCTCTGTTCCATTCCTGCTCCTAACATAACTATTCGCTCAACGATGTGTGTAGTACCTACGATGTGGCCGCTGGGGCCGTGTGGCGCGTTGCCGCTAACTCTTCGGCCGCGGCGCGCCTCGGGTGTCCGATTCGATCATGGGCATCACGCTCCCTGTGCGGCAAGCGCCGCGGTCAGGACGATACCGGCGATCTTGGCGGCCTTGACGTCATGCTTGTCGAAATCCTCCAAGGCCACCGAGATGGCGACCGTGGGTGAATCGTAAGGTGCAAAGCCAACGAACATCGAGTTGACGTTGGTGCCGCCGGTCTCGGCCGAGCCGGTCTTGCCGGCGACCTTGACGCCGGGGATCTGGGCATCGGTGCCGGTGCCGGACTGGACGACGGCAAGCATGGCCTGCTTGACCTGGTCGGCCGTGGCGGAGCTGACGGCCTGACCCAGTGAGCGGGACTGCGTGGTCTTGACCACGGTTCCGTCCGGGGCGAGTACCTGGGCTACAAAGTACGGGTCCATGACCACGCCGCTGTTAGCGATGGCGGCGGCAATCACGGCGTTTTGCATGACGGTGGTCTGCGGGCCGGGCGTGTGGTCCATGCCGACAGGCTGGCCGGCGCCGGCCCAGGCGGTCTCCCACTCGGTCATGAGCGACGGGTCGGCCATGATGGAGGCCGCGGAGGTCAGGTCCTGGCCGAGCTTTTGGCCGTAGCCAAAGGCGTTGGCAAACTGCACGAGCGTGTTTGCGCCAACTTCGTTTGCCACCTGGCCAAAGACGACGTTGGAGGACACGGCAAAGGCTTGCTGCAGGCTGATGGTGCCGTAGCTCTCGTTGGCATCGTTGGTGACCGGTGCGTTGCCGATGTCCATGGAGCCGGGCGCCTGGTAGGTGCTGGTAAGGCTGGCGGTACCGGTCTCGAGTGCCGCGGAAAGCGTAACGACCTTAAACGTTGAGCCCGGCGTGTACAGCGCGTCCATGGCGCGATTGTACATGGAGCCGTCCTCGCCGCCGCCCGTCTGTAGCAGGGCATCGATGTTGGTGTTGTCGTAGGTGGGCGAGCTGGCACATGCGAGCACCGCGCCGGTACGCGGGTCGATGACCACTACAGCGCCCTTAAAGCCCTTGAGCGCCTGCTCAGCAGCCGTCTGGATGCGCGAGTCGATGGTGAGCTTGGCGGTGTTGCCCGGCTGGGTCTGGCCCGCGAGCGACGCGATGGCGTTGTTCCAGCTGGAGTAGTCCTTAGAACCGGTGAGCGTGTCGTTCATGACGCTCTCGATGGCGGTGGTGCCATACTGCTGGCTCACGTAGCCAACCACGTGCGCTGCCAGGTTACCGTTGGGGTAGGAGCGTACGTAGGTGCCGTCCTCCTGCTGCAGCGACTCGGCCAGCGTCACGCCGTCGGACGTGATGATGGAACCGCGCTGGATGTACTTGGAGCGGGCGATGGTGTGGTTGTTGGTCGGCATGTCCTGATAGTCCTTGGCCTTGATGACCTGGACATAGGTGAGGTTGCCGATAAGGATGGCGAACAGCGCCGTAAAGGCGAGCACCGCGCGGGTTAGACGGTTGGCGAGCGCAACGCGGCCGAGCACACCGGATTCAGGCGTGTCGAGCAGGCGACGGCGCATGCGCGAGCCGACGGAATGGCTGCCGCTGCCGTAGGAAGACGAGGTGGCAAAGCGCGTGCCCGTCGGGGCGGCGGCAGATGCGACCTGATCATCGGTGATGGCGGCCATGGTGCCGGTGCCGGTAAGCTCGGCCTCGCGTCCGGTCGCCTCGTCACCGGCGCGTAGCAGGAGCGCGACGATGATAAAGCTCGCCAGCAGCGAGGAGCCGCCCTGGCTCATAAAGGGCAGGGTGACGCCGGTCAGCGGAATCAGGCGGGTTACGCCGCCAACGATCAAGAAGGCCTGGAAGCTGATGGCGGCCGTAAGGCCCGTGGCGCTAAAGGCAGCGAGGTCGGATTTAGCGCGGGCAGCCGTGGTGAGGCCGCGCACGGCAAAGAGCATAAACAGGATGAGCACGGCGCCGCCGCCCAAAAGGCCCATCTCCTCGCCGATAGCCGAGAAGATAAAGTCGGACTCGACGACAGGGATGTTGTTGGCCATGCCGTTGCCGATGCCAACACCGACCAGACCGCCATCGGCAAGCGAGAAGAGCGACTGGACGATCTGGTAGCCCTGGCCCTGGGCGTCCTTAAACGGATCGACCCAAACCTGGAAACGCACCTGAACGTGCGATAGGAACTTGTAGGCGCCCACGGCTCCAACGGCCAAGAGCGCAAGACCGATAACGACATACGAGAATCGTCCCGTGGCAACGTAGAGCATCAGCAAGAAGATGGTGTAGAACAGCACGGCCGAACCCAGATCGCGTTCGAAGACGACGACGAGCAGGCACACACCCCACACGGCAAACAGCGGCAGCAGCAGTCGCAGGCGAGGGATCTTAAAGCCCAGGATCTTGCGGTTGGAGATGGAGAGCAGCTCGCGGTTCTCGGCCAGGTACCCGGCCAGGAACAGCACGATAAAGACCTTGGCGAACTCGCCAGGCTGGATGGTAAAGCCCGCGATGCGAATCCAGAGCTTGGAGCCCGAGATCGTGGTGCCGATAAAGATGGGCAGCATCAGCAGGATGATGCCGATAATGCCAAAGGTGTACTTGTAGCGCATGACCACGTCGAGGTTTTTGACCAGTGCGAGCGTTCCCACCATCAGGGCCACCGAGACAAACAGGATGATGAGCTGTGAGATGGCGAGAGCGGGGGCGAGACGTGTCACGAACGTGATGCCGATGCCCGAAAGTATAAATACGATGGGTAGGATGGCGGGGTCGGCACCGGGCGCCAAGATGCGCACGGCAATGTGGGCCGCGGCAAAGGCGGCAAAGAGGCCGATCGGTACGGCGAGCGTCTCAAAGGAGATGGCAGCGCCCGCGGTGAGGACGTACATCGCATACAGCAGGATGACGGGGAACGCCGAGGCGATGAGCAAGAGCAGCTCGGTGTTGCGGCGACTCATAAGCGGCACTCCCTTTCTAATTCTTATCGGAGGCTTCGGCCTCGGCGGACTGTTCGGCGGTTTTCTCGGAATCAGATTCGGAGGTCGATCCCTGATTGGTGTTGTCGCGAATTGTTTGCGCGTCGATCACCTGGCGGGTCTGCTCCTCGTCGATCTGGTGGCGGTACTTGGATATCGTGTCCTGCGCATCGTCGACACTTGTTTGCGGAATACCCGCCTTGAGGCGGTTTTGCGTGTCTTCGGGCAGGTCGGACAGCTTAATGCTGGTTTCGCTTTCGAGCCAGTGGAGCTTGAGTCCGAGCGGCTTGCCGGGCAGGCCGCGCCAGACGGCGACATTGCCCTGGTGGGTACCCAGGTAGTACGAGCCGGTGACACCCGTGTAGGCCCAGATGCCAGCTGCCAGCACAAAGACGAGGGCCAGGATGGCGGCGATGGTAATGTTGCGGCGACGCACGCGTTGCGCCTCGCGCATAACGCCATCGTCAACCAGGTCAACGACTACTACGGTCACGTTGTCGTGGCCGCCGGCGGCAAGCGCCGCGTCCACTAGGTTGTCGACGCAGATTTGCGCGGTTGAGGACTGCGTGGCGATGTTCTCGATATCGCTGTCGGGAATCATGCTCGAAAGGCCGTCGGAGCACAGGATCAGGCGGTCGCCTTCCTCGATATGCAGAGTGAAGTGGTCGGCATACATGGCGGGGTCCGAGCCCAGCGCACGGGTGATGACCGAACGGTTGGGGTGGACGCGAGCCTCGTCTGCCGTGATCTCGCCGGCGTCCACGAGCTCCTCCACGTAGGAGTGGTCGCGGGTCACGCGGATGAGCGTGCCCTCGTGGAGCAGGTAGGCGCGCGAGTCGCCCACGTGGGCGATGGCGAGCGTGTCGTTTTCGATATAGGCGCAGGTGGCTGTGCAGCCCATGCCGGGCTTGCCCAGGCCGTTCAGGGCCGCCTCGATTACGGCGGCGTTAGCGGCCTCGACGGCTGCGGCCAAGCGTGCTGCGTCGGCGGACTGCGGGGCCGTTTTGGCAATAGTCTCGACGGCGATAGAAGAGGCTACCTCGCCGGCGGCGTGACCGCCCATGCCGTCGCATACGCAAAAGAGCGGCGACTGCACCAGGTAGGAATCCTCATTGTGCGGGCGCACACAGCCAACGTCGGAGCGGGCGCCCCACATGAGTTGCGTGGTGGTGCCGGCATCATAGGTCGAGTCGGTCTCGATGCGCTCCTCGGTCAGGGGCTCAAAGCTCATGGTCGAGCCGGGGTCTTTGAGCTTGGCCTCAACGGCGGCAACGTCGATCTCGGCTGTGTCACCGGGAGAGACGGTGTCGGTCTCGGTGTTTGATTCGGAATTGTCGGTGTCCGGGGAGTCGGGCTCCTCGGACACGCGGGCGGTCGACTCGTCGTCTTGCGGGCTGACGTCTATAGGCTCGGGCGCCGGCGTAGACGCGGGCGCAACCTCGGATGCCGGGGCTATGGGAAACGCCGGCGCGGCGGGCTCGGGTGCCGCAAACACCGCAGCGCTCTCGTTGATTGCCGCGGCGACGGGCTCTGCAAAGTGAGCCGGCGCCGGGGTTGCTTCGGGCGCTGTGGACTGTTCCGCAGCATGTGCGCCGATGGGCGCCGCTACGGCATCCTCTTCGTCCTCGTTATCGGCGAGATCCGAAATATCATGCGTTACATGCGAAAGAGGCAGGGAGAACACGGTGTCCTCGGGCTCCACGGGTGTGGAGTCCGCCGGAGCGGCGTGGGCCGGTGCAGCTACGGCGGCAGCCGGTGCCTCGGTCATGGTTGCGGACTTGTTCTCCTCGTCGATCATCGACGGTTCACCTTCATGACCACGTCGCCAATCTGGACTTCGTCGCCCTCACGCAGCGTCGCGGGCTCCACGAGCTGGCGGCCGTTGACGAGCGTGCCGTTAAGCGAGTTGAGGTCCTCGATGATGAGCGCCGGGCCCTGCAGCGAAAAGCGCGCATGCGAGGCCGAGACAAACGGCTCGTTGATGCAGATGTCCGAAGACGGCGAGCGGCCGACGATGACGGGGCCGAGCATGTCTACGTGGATGCCGCGGATGCCGCGCGGACCCTTGTCCACATCGATCGTCCAAATGGCCGAGTCGCGGCGCTGTCCGCGCACAAGTCCCACGCCGGTCTTCATGACGGCGAACAGGAAGATATAGAGCAGGGCGACCAGGACGATGCGGCCTGCAAAAAGGACGATATCGATGTTCATAAGCGACTATCCCCTAAATTCAAAGGTGCTCAGGCCAAACGTCAGCAGATCGCCGTTGCGCAGCGGGCAGCGCGTAATGCGGCGGTTGTTGACGAGCGTGCCGTTGGTGGAATTGAGGTCCTCGATCGACCAATCCGAGCCCGTAAAGGTGAGCTGGGCGTGGCGGCGCGACACGTTGGGGTCGCGCAGGGCAATGTCGGAAACTGAGCGCTCGCGACCGATGGTCACCTGTGCGGAGGTGATGCTATGGCTCTCGCCGCTCACGACGTCGACGAGCTGGGCGAGCGGGCGCTGCGGGGCGCGAGTGCTCGCCATGTTGGAGGCGATGCCGGCTGCGGCGCCTAGGCCCACGGCGGCACCGGTCGCGGCGGCTCCGCCCATGCCGGCAAGCGCGTCGCGCGAGACGGTCTGCGGCACCGGGATGGGTGCTGCGGCGGGGTCGGGGACGCTAGGCGCGAAGGGGTCTGCCACGGCAAGCGGGTCGGGAGCGGCGGCGCGAGGCGTCGGCTGCTGCTGGGGCATGGCGGCGGGGCGCTGCTGCTGCGGGGCAGCAAACTGCTGCTGGCCGGCGCGCGGGGCGCTGGCGGCACGGCTTGCCGCGGAGTTGTTCTGGCCCAGGCCGTTTTGATAGGCGCGCTCTTCTTCGTACAGGCGGCCGAGCGTGGGGGCATCGACGTTCTCGGCAAAGACCGAGAACTTGCCGGCGCGCAGCTGCGGATCGATCATAAAGCGCACGAGGGGCTCGCCGACAAAGACATAGCGGCGCTTTTCGGCCTGCGCCTTCACAAACTCGCGGACCTCGCGCGAAAGCTCGGGGTAGAACGGGGCGAGCATGGGATCGTCGTCGGCGGCGATAAGGATGGTATAGAGCGCCGGCGCCGTGTTGACGCCGTTAATCACCAGAGTCTGATCCTCCATGTCGCGAGCGGCCTGCTTGGCAAGCTTCTTAAAGGAGAACGGGGCACGGGTGGCACCGAAGATGCCGGCCACGTGGTCCTCGAAGATGTTCAGGAAGTTCACGAAAGATCACTCTCCGTATAGGTTCTTTGGTATCCGAGCAAATATAGGCATATCCCAACGATTATAGAGGATAGGGTTCCCGCAACCGCCGCCTTGGCGACGACCGCGGCTGCAAGGCTGGCAATTTCCATATGGTGTGCAAGACAGGACGCCGCTGCGCAGCCGATGCCGGTGACAGCGATGGCGGCGATTGCGGCAAGGTTTGAGCCCTGATCGGCACGCTTGGCATGGGCATTGAGCAGCGCGGATGACGCTGCGGCAGTTGCCGCGACCAGCACAAAGGCAGCCCAAAGGAGCGGGTCTCCCAGCGCTGCGGCAACGTTACCGAGCCCCAGCACGCCTCCGGCTGAAAGCGCGACCGTGACCAGACGGGCAAAAAGCGCGCCCATGCCCGTTGCCGCGGCGGCGCTTGCCGGGCCGAGCCAAAATGACGCGACGCCGGCGGCGACCCCAGCTGCCAGGAAGGTATTGCCGGTCAGACAGCCAAGCGCGAGTGCACAGGTGAGCGTGGCGCTTGCGGCAGTCTCGGTGCGACCCCAGGCGATCCACCAACCGGACATGGCGGCGGCAAAGACCACCGCGACGGGCAGCATCGACAGGATGCCCTGTGCCTGCATGGTGGCGTTGGCCATGAGCACCAAAAAGCCCACAGCCGAGATAGCCGAGCCAATCTGGGGGGCCAGGCCAGCCGCCGCTCCGATCGCGATGGCCGCAATGACCAGGCCGGGAAGCGCCGCGACCCCGGCCGTTTGCATCAGCAAAAAGCTAAAGGTGCCGCACGTTAGCGCCGAGATAGTGCGCATGGTGTAGTCGCGCGCATGGCTCCAGCGCGTGCCCGCCCAGCCGAGTGCGGGGTCGACCTCGATGGCGTCGTCCTCGTAGTGCGACGGCTCGATATCGTCGAGTTCCTGCTCGTCATCCGAAAGTTCGCCAACCATTTGCTCCAGGCTGCGACGGCCTTCGCGCACGCTGCCCAGACCGGCAAGGAGCTGGTCGCAAAATGCCTCGATGCTGTTGGGGCGGTCCTGCGGCATGGGGGAGAGCGCGCTCATGAGCGCGGCCTCGGCTCCCGGGGGAAAGTGTGGTATCAGCTCGCTGGGATAGGTGGCGCCGCCGATGATGCGGCCGAGCGAGTCGGCGGGCGTGGCCGCCATAAAGGGAGCGCTGCCGCACAGGCCCTCGTAGATCACACAGGCGAGGGCAAAGACATCGGCGCGCTCGTCGACCGTGCCGGTCTCGATATCGAGCTGCTCGGGCGGCATGTAGCCGATGGTGCCGCCGCGTGAGCCGCCAAAGCCACCGGCGGACGACAGTCGCGCCATGCCAAAGTCGGTGAGCTTTACATTGCCCGAGTGGTCGATGAGCACGTTGGCGGGCTTAATGTCCAGGTGGAGTACGCCATTACTATGGGCGAAGGTGAGTGCCTGGCCCAGGGCATCGGCAATGGCCGCGGCCTCGTCAAAGGTAAGTGAGTGGCCGTCCACGCGGTGCAAAAACTCGGCCAGCGACATGCCATCGACATATTCCATAACCAGGTAGGCATAGGCTGTGTCGTGCGTAAAGTCGATGACCTGCACGATATTGGGATGTTGAAGCATGGCGGCAGTGTGTGCCTCGCGCAGGACATCCATGATGTCGCTGGCGGGCATGCCGGCGCCGTTGATAAGGGGGATGCGTTTAATGGCGACGCGGCGGCGCAGGTGCGTGTCGCGGCAGATCTCGATGGAGCCAAAACCGCCAGTCGCAAGTGTCTCGAGCGGCTGGTACCGCTTGAGCAGCTCGCGAGAGCTGGTGCCCTCCAAGGGAACGTCCGGCGAGAACCGGGCGGTATGTTGCGAGAAAAGCGGCATGGCCAACCCTCGTGCGTTTAAAGTTCGTTTGCGAGCGGCGGGCGCGGAGCCGAGCCGTTCGCGGTGGCATAGATGCTGCTAGTGTAGCACGCTCGGGTGCATGGTGAAGGTAGCGGGGTGAGGTGGCCTATCTGGCTTGGCCCTCGTCTCGACCCATCCGGAAAGCGCGTCCCAGTTTTCGTCCAAATTGCGGGATGCGTTTTCCGAATGGGGTAGGCTGCGGAAACTGCATCCCAGAATATTGGCCTAGAACGGGATGCAGTTTCCGGATCGATACTCAAAAGGAAAGCGCATCCCGCTTTGATGCGGGGACTGCGGACAAAAGCTGGACCGTGATCTGGCTCGGATTGGAGTTCGCCTGAATCGTTGATGCTGGCTGGTGCAGGCGCGGAGATAAATGAGCAGCCCGAGCGATATAATGACACGCTATGGAGGCCATATGCTCTTTTCCCGCCGTTCTGCTACATCTGCCTGTGCCGTTGCGCTTATCGTAATGGCGGTCACCCCTTATCACCGGTTTTCATCTTCAATCGGCCTGGCATCAGGTGCGATGACCTGGCTCGTTATCCTTGGTGCATGCCTCGCGGCGTTTGGTCATGGTGTTGCGCTCCGCAAGGGGAGAGAAATAAGACGGCCGAAGCATCTCGGTGCTATCGGTGTTTTCCTTGGTGTTATTGCTACGGTTCCCGAATGGGCCGACTTGGCCTTCTATGCTCGCGGAGATTCTATTCCATTCGTGTTTGCGCCTATCTGGCTGTTGCGCGGCGTTTCATGCGCCTCGTGCTTCACTGGGTCGTTGCTCCTCTCATATGTAATTTGGAATACGGCGGGCTCTCCTTTGATACGGGGGGCGGCGCGGGACGGCGAAAGGGGGACCCGCCGACCGCAGAGCGCACTTTTTGCAGAAACAGTAGTTGTCCTGTCTTGCCTGCTGTTTTGCTGTCGAGTTTCATGGAGAGTCGTTCCCGAGCCATGGGGGATGCCCTCTGTAACGGCCGCATCAATTGGCATCGTGCTTTTAATTCCTCTGGTCTATCTCGTATTGGCTGCGGTCCCGCTGCTTTGCTGTCCCCGCGCCTTTGGTCGGGGGCAGGGCGACGTGTTTGCCCGTTCTGTGCTCGTAGCAGTTCCCATTGGCCTTGTTCCGGCTGTCGAGGTGGCATATTTTGCAAGCGGTGCCACGGTCATTGCATCACTGTCGATGGGGTCCGCTATTGCTGTTGCCGCCTTCGTATACACATTGCTAAGGGAGAAACGGGACAACAATTCGGATACCCCCCGCACGTCCGACCCATTCGATGCGGGGGCGTTTTCCCCCGCCCTGTCGCCTCGAGAAGAACAGTTTGTCCGACTGCTGCTCAAAGGAAAAACGCCGGCGGAAATTGCCAAGGAGACGGATACGAAGCCATCGACGGTGCGAACAACGCTTCACCGAGCATACGGGAAGGCGTCGGTTGCGGGCTCACGCGAGCTCGTGGCGTTGTTTGTGGACGAGGGTGATGCTGTAGGGCCCGAGCTGTCGCGGCGGCATGCTGACGATATGTTGGCATCAGCTCGGACGCGCCGGCTGTTTCGATACCTGCTCACATTATTTTTTATCCTCCTTGCAGCGGGCCCCTTGGTAATGGCGGATAGTTATTGGGGATCCGGTGTTTCATGGGCTGTTACCTTTTCTCTCTCAAGCTATGCATTGGGTCTCGGACTGCTTCTGTCGCTGCACTACGCGGGTGAAAAACTGAATCGTGAAGCTGCACTGACTAGAAC
>NZ_JBCPDN010000016.1:27876-36069 GCF_040915425.1 Collinsella aerofaciens
CTGTTGGGCTGTGTTCATTTAAGGCGCGTGGCCGTACTCGGGCTATCGTGCCGTTGGCGTTAATAGGTGTATCCGCTTTAATCTATGCAGCCACTAGGGGGCGAATCCATGGACTTGCGGTGCTGACGGGGATACTGTTCACATATATAGTGCTGCGTAGCTGTCCGCAGCGCAAAATGCTCGGGGTATGGATGCTTTGCTTTGGGGCGGCGGCTCCTGTTTGGGCTGTCTTGCTCAACATGGCGCAGGATCTGATGGTTTTCGAGCCGTTGTTCCTTACTTCGTTGCTGGGGCAAAGTTCGGCTGTCAATGTCGTCGTGGCAACGGTGATCGTCTGCTGGTCTGCGCCCATGTTCGTCACGCACATCGCGCTCACCCGCTCGGTTGAGAACGAGAAGGCCGTCTTGGAGTACCGCGCGAACGGGCTTACCGAAGCAGCTCGCGTGCGCCAGCTTGCCCTGCTTGCGTCGCGCTCCCTTTCTGATGTTCAGTCGCAAATTTTGCTGATGACGGCAGAAGGCGCAACGACAAAGACCATTGCGGAGGATGTCGGTTACGCTGCATCTACGGTGCAAGCACTGCGGTCTGCATCTTACCGCCAGTTGAAGATCAAGAATAAAGCGGAGCTTGTTTCATTGTTATCGCAGGTAGATAACGTGTAAACGCCTGAGCGATCAACTCAATAGCGGGTGTTTACAGACATCTTTCTCTATTCATGCAAAGGTTGCCGTGCGTCGACGCATTGTTAACCGCTTTTGATTGGAGAAGGCCATGATTAAGCCAAGGAGCGCTATTGCTCGAATCGGAGTCGGCTTGGCGATTGTTGCGGGCTTGTCGATGGGTGCACCTGCCGCATCATTTGCTCAAGAGGAGTTTGACACTTCCCAGGTTTCTAGCATTTCGCAGAGCGCGGATGCCGGAATTGCCACATGCAAGAACAACGAAGATAGAGATTTCGCTTTTCAATGTTCTGGCACGAGCGCAACCGGCTATCGCCAGAAAGAAGATTCATCTTCAGTCTACATTTGGATCAAAGGCTATTCAGGAAAGCCGTTACGTTTGTACGTGGACGGTGCCTATGACAATAGAGGAACGGGCAATTTGAATTGCACGCAGGGCGTGTATCGCTCCAACCATGAGCGTGAATGGGAGATATACAATCTCGTCCGTGAGAATAAGCGCAGCTATGCTCGTCTGACTGCATGGGCCGAGTCCGGATACGGCACGGTCTATGGAAAGTGGAGCCCCGATTGCTTTGGCCATTTTAACAAACTTCCCTCCTAGCCAATCCGCAGCTTCTTGTTGTGATTAGGGCCGGGCCGAGTGTTGCTGCTCGGCCCGGCCGAAGGGAGGGTGATGTCGCTTGAATAGAAATCTAATGCGGCACGAGTTGTCCAAGATATTTGGCAATCCTATATTTGCGTTGACCCTTATGGTTGCAACTGCAATTTCGATGGCGGCTGCCATTGAGGCATGGTGGACGCTCGAGACTGAGCGCAAGCAGCTGTTATCGCTTGGCTATGGCGTTGGTTTGCAAGCCCAGGCATACCTCGGCCAAACGCGTGAAAGTAGCTTTGGTAACTGGATCGTTGTGAGTGCAAATGCACCGCTATCGGCATCGGTGTTTTTCTATGCGCTGCCGTTGCTTGCCATGCTGGCCGGGTCGTGGTCATGCCTGTCCGAGCGTTTGAGCGGTTACGAGGCGCAGATCTGCACGCGTGTTTCTAGAAATGCATACGTGAACGTGAAGATGCTGTCTGCTTTTCTCTCTGCGTTTGCGGTCACGGCTATTCCGCTACTCGTGAACTTCCTGATTGTCTCAATGCTGTTTCCCGCGTATCTCCCCCGGGTCGATGAATCGACTTACGTCGGGCTCTATCTGCATAGCTATTTTTCTGGTCTGTTTTATTCCCGGCCTCTGTTATATGTGCTGGTTTATACACTGTTCGATGCGGTGACGCTGGGGGCTCTATCCATGGCCGTGACTGGTCTGTCGGTTGTGTTTCGCAGCAGAATCAAGGCGATGGTCGTTCCATATCTGATTATGGTTGCATGGCACTTTGTTAACGATTGGATTTTTAGCGTCCTTTCATGCGTCGGCTTTAACTGCAACATTCTTAACAGCATCAGGTCGGAATCACTAAATAACTGGCCCGACATTCGAGCAGGGTTTGCAGAAATCATTTTGCTGTTCGTCTTTTCTTTGATTTCCGCGAGATTCTTAAAAAGACGCGAGGTGGTCTGATGCTGTTTAGGCTGGTCGCCGCGGACCTGAGGACCGTTTTGAAGAAGAACATCCTTACTTTTATTGCGGTTGCGGCAGTGACCGTTGCGAACTTGGTGTACGCCTACGGCTTGTCTTCTGTGTATGGGGTTCGGACGAATGCCTTGGGGTTTGCTGATAATCTCGCGCTCGTGTTTGCCGGATCCGCTCCGTTTGAGCCTAGGCCCGGGCTCATGTTTGTGCCTCCGTTAGGGTGGCTATTCCTCATTCTGCTTATTCTCTATACAACACTCGATTATCCGACCGAATCGTTGCACGGGCTTGGTTTGCAAGCGCTTGTTCGATGCCGGGCAAGAACCCTTTGGTGGGCCTCGCGTTTTATCTTGGTGGCGGCGGTAACGGCATTTTCGCTGCTCGTGGTGGTTTGCTCTGTTGTGATTTGGAGCTTGGTGGTGAGCTCCTCGTTCAGCGCGGTCATTCATGGCGAGTCGCTTCAGCTGGCTAATTTGGCGCCGTGGTTTCTCAAAGCTGACGAGGCGGATGCGCTGCCGTTTTTCACAGGACTCTTTCTTGCTTTCGAGGCGCTTGCGTTTGCGCAGGCAGTGATTGGCTTTGTACTTGGGCCGTCGGTCTCGTTTGTGGTTTTAACGAGCTACCTGATCTGTTCGGCATTTGCGCGGCATTGGGTGCTGTTAGGCAACGCCCTAATGCTGTTGCGCTGGGGCGGAATTGTCAAAGAGGGAATCGCGACGGGCTCGAGCGTCTTGTTTTCAATTGCGATTATGTCGTTATGCCTATCGTTGGGCGGACTGTGGTTTCGAAGGGCCGACCTTATAGAAAAGGGGGACAAGATATGAGCGTGATCGTTAGGGACGTATCGAAGCGCATGGGCAAAAACGATGTTCTGCGCAACGTGTCCATCGAGGTTGACCCTGGGACTGTGGTTGGGCTTCAGGGGATAAACGGTTCGGGTAAGACCATGCTTATGCGAGTGGTCTGCGGATTGATCAAGCCTACCGAAGGCGAAATCTCTATCGATGGCCAAAGGCTTGGGGCGGACATCTCGTTCCCGCCGAGTCTGGGGATGTTGATCGAGGCGCCTTCCTTTTTGGGATATCTGTCTGGCTACGACAATCTGGAGCTCATCGCTCAGATCAAGGGCGTTGCCACCCCCGAGGACATTCGCTCTGCCCTGCGGCTCGTGGGGCTCGATGCAGACGAAAAAAAGAAGTTCCGAGCATACTCGCTTGGGATGAAGCAACGTCTGGGGATAGCTGCGGCAATTATGGAAAAGCCGAAGCTACTTGTTCTCGATGAGCCAACAAATGCCCTCGACGAAGCGGGCGTTGAAATGCTCAAGCGCGTTGTGGCGATGGCGGCCTCAACGGGTCGCGAGGTTATTCTGTCCAGCCATGACGGAGAGGTGCTCGAGGAGCTGGCCGATCGGGTTTACTGCATGCGCGACGGTGCCGTTGTGGAAGTTCGGGAAAGGTCGTGAGCGCGATGAAGAAGACCCTGTGGACAAGACGGGCGGTGCTTGCTCTTTTCGGCTGTGCTGCTACCGGCCTTGCGGGCATGAGGGTGAGCGTCGTTAACGGGAACCGGACGGTCATTCCTGAGAAATATTATGCGGAGGGCGAATGGCTCTCGATGGATGGGGCGTTTCTGGGTTCGAAGGATGTGGCGACTGACGGGTATTCGTTTTGCATAGACGGGGCAGAGCTGCTCACGCCGCGCGAGTATCTCAAGCGTGCGCATGATGATTATTCAAAATATGGCATCGTGGATACGAAAACGAAATTGAAGGACGCCGACATCACGTGTGTTATCGCCGTAAAGATGCGTGTCAGGAATAAGGACAATGTCGAAGGCGGCATCAAGACGTATGTTTGGCATTTGGTGCCGGAGTCTGCGCCAAACTATGACTTTGTGGTCAATACCGATCTGATAACGCAGGCAATGCCGGCTCTGGGCGGTTCTGCTGCGTTTGCTGTACAGGTTGGGGCGGAGAACGAGTTGCTCGTCCCATTCATGATGCAAAACACCAACGACTATTTCGAAGGTTACGAGACCGTCCGTTTTGAGAAGGCTTTTCCTGGGACTTATACGATGAAGATGACCGATCTGCCAGAGAGAAGGCTCTTAAGGTTTGAAGTGAAGTAACTCGAGAGCTAGGCAAAATGGGTCCATCGGTGGCACTCGCGCTCGATCCCAGGCGCCCTGGCCCGGAATGACGCGGGGCGAGGCGTCTTCGGTGTCGGCTGGCCTACCGCTTCTTCTTGTTCTTCTTCTGCTTGCGCTGCTTGCCCTTGGTCTCCTGGGGTTTGTCGCCCTGTTTGGCTTCGGCGGCGGCCTTTTCTGCCTTCATCTTCTTGCGCTTGGTCTCGATGCGGAGTTTTTTGTTGATGCGTGCCTTAAGGAAGGTGCCAAACTGCTCGGCATCGCCGCGAACAAAGGTGTCCTTAGGGATCGTCACGCCCTGGTCGGCGAACATGGCCACAAAGATGCGCTCGCCGTCGAGCACGTGGTCGAGCTTTTCAAACGGGAAGAACTGCGACTTGCCGCTCTTGCCCCAGACCATCAGGCCGTCCTCGTTGGCGGCTACGCGGCGGTAGCGGCCGCCCATGGACTCGTCTGCCTCGACGGCGTCGATAAAGTCGCGGGCGAGCGTGTGGTGCAGGTTCTTGCTCCACCAGGCCAAAAAGGCGCCGAATACGATCAGGACGACGCCGAACTTGATCCAGTTGCCGCCGGCCACCAACATGCCGATGCCGATGAGCGCGGCAATCGCGGCGGCGACATACAGCGAGCCGCGACGCCTGGGCGAGGCGACCAGGCGGGCGAAGTCGGTGACGAGGTCGTTTTCGTACTGGTACTCGTTGAGGTACAGGATGCCGTCGTCGGCTGCGGCCTGCTCCTCGAGCGCGACCTCGACCTGGTCGGCTGCTTCGGAGGGAACGAGGTTGCTCTCTGCGTCTGCCATGCTCTTTGGACTCCTATCGCGGCGGGCTCGCCGTACGGGTTATTATGGAATGCAGTATGCCGTGCGACCGCATGGCCGCCGCGGCAACAAGACTCAGTATACCCGGGGGAGCACCCATGGAATCGTTGTACCGAAAGTATCGCCCGCTCACCTTCGACTCCGTGGTGGGCCAGCAGCATATCGTCTCGACGCTCGAGCACGCCATCACCGAGGGACGCCTGTCCCATGCGTACCTGTTCTGCGGTCCGCGCGGCACGGGCAAGACCACCATGGCGCGCATCCTGGCTAAGGCGCTGCTGTGCCGCAATGCCGAGGCGGCGCGCGCCGAGGGTGCAGGCGGCTGCATGCCCGACGGTACTTGCGAGGAGTGCGAGCTCATTGCCGAGGGTAACCACCCCGATGTTTACGAGCTCGATGCCGCAAGCCGTACCGGCGTGGACAACGTGCGCGAGGAGATCATCAACTCCGTCAACTTTGCCCCGGTGCGCGGCAAGTACAAGATTTATATCATCGACGAGGTCCACATGCTCACGACGGCGGCGTTCAACGCGCTGCTCAAGACGCTTGAGGAGCCGCCGGCACACGTGATCTTTGTGCTGTGCACCACCGACCCGCAAAAGATTCTGGAGACCATCCTCTCGCGCTGCCAGCGTTTCGATTTCCATCGCATCGGCAACGAGGATATTGAGCATCGCCTGGCATACGTGTGCGAGCAGGAGGGCTTTGATTACGACGACGAGGCGCTGGCTATCGTGGCGCGCCATGCCAAGGGCGGCATGCGCGACGCGTTGTCCACGCTGGAGCAGCTGAGCGTCTTTGGCAACGGTTCTGTGCATGCGGACGATGCCCGCTCGCTTTTGGGCGAGGTTTCGGACAAGATCCTGGGCGAGTTTGCCCGCGCCATCGCCGAGCGTGATGTCGCCGAGCTATATGGGCTTATTCGCGCGCAGGTCGAGGAAGGAAACGACCTGCTGGAGCTGACGCGCGACCTGGTGGCGCACGTGCGCGACGTGTATGTTGCCTGCGTTGCCGGTGCCCGTGCCGAGTTGTTTGAGGGCGGTGCTGAGCAGGCCGAGGCGCTTGCTGCCGAGGCCGCTGCCTTTGGCGAGCATCCTGCCGACCGCCTGGCCCGTGTGCTGACGGTGCTCGACGATGCCGCACTGGAGATGAGGGGCGCGAGCGACGTGCGCCTGGTGCTCGAGATCGCCTGCACGCGTCTGGCACGTCCCGAGGCTGATTTAACGATTGAGGCATTGGCCGAGCGCGTGGCGCGTCTGGAGGCCATGGTTGCCAACGGCGCCGTGCCGGCGAGCGTGGCTGCTGCTCAGGCCGCCGCGCCTGCAGCATCCGTACCCGCTGCTGCCCAACAGCCGACGCTCATTTCGGGCGCCCGCGCTGCCGCTCCGGCGGCATCCGCTGCCCCCGCTGCTACGTCCGCGCGCCAGGGAGGTATGCCTTGGGACCGTGGTGCTGCTGTTCCGACTGCCCAGCCTGCGCCCCGTTCTGCGTCCGTGTCAGCTTCCAAGCCTGCAGCGCCTGCGCCTCAGCCTGCGCCGGCTCTGACGCCTCAGCCCCAGTCCAACAATGCCGCTCAGGTTGCTGCCGCCGGCGCCGCCGAGACCCCCGCGGTCGAGGACGCCGGAGAGCTGCAGCGCAAATGGGCCGAGGTCGTCGAGCGCGTCAAGGCGCGTCAGGCTTCCTACGCAGGACTTTTGCTCAACGCCCGCGCCACGGCCGACGACGGCTCCAGGCTCACGGTCTCGTTCCCCGCGGGTTCGACTTTTGCCATTAAGATGCTCGGTCGCGCCGATACGCAGTCGGTGGTCCTGCCGACGGTTTGCGCGGTCTTCGGTCGTCGTACCGTCGACTATGTCCTGGATGGGGGTGGCACGCCGGCTCCTCAACATGAGGAGCATTCTCCATCTGCACGGGCTGCGGCATCTGCGGACCCGCAACCCGTGTCCTCGGCGGGCCCTGTATCCTCGAGCGCCAGCGCGCCGCAGCAGCAAGCGGCGCCGGTAGCGGCATCGACCCCGTCGGCGCCTAAGCCCGCGGCGCCCAAACCGGCTGCTCCGACACCCGCGCCCAAGCCCGTCTCGCCCGCGCCCAAGTCGTCTGACCTGGGCAAAGCCCCCTGGCTACGTTCCGACAACCCCGCCGGCGCTCCTGCCACGGGTAAGCTCCCGACCGAGCCCGCACCCCGTGCGCCCGAGCGCTCGGCTGCTCCCAAGGCCCAACCTGTCGCGCGGTCCGCGCCGTGGGAATCCGAGCAGGTGCCCTACGACGACGCTATGGTCGGCGGCTTCGCTGGCGATGCGAGCGGGGACGATCTGCCTCCGTTCGACGTGCCGGGTGCGACGCCCGCGCCCAAGTCCGCTGTAACTGCCCCCAAAGAGGAGGACGCTCCTGCAGCTCCCTGGGAGTCCAACCCCGGCGCCGGCAGCCCCTTCGGCCACCAGGGCGCAGCCCCGAGCATCCCGCAGACCGAGGACGAGGCCAAGGCCCTCATCCGCAGCGTCTTCGGCCAGTCCACCATCTTCAAGCCGGTGGAGTAACCGTGCGGGCGGGTATGCTGCTCAAGAAGAGATCTCTTTGCCCGGGCGCATCTGTATTTCGGACATGTGCAACGTGGTGCCGCGTATGTCGCATTTGAGCAGACAGGTGCGTGACGGTCGGCCTAGGATGCTGAGGTCGATACGATACGTCGCATGGCTGTCCGTGTACTCGACTTGCTCGGCGTTAATGGTTGCTCCGATTGCCAAATAAACGCCTAGCTCGGCATCGACAATCTTGAAGTCCTTTATCTTGACCTTGAACTCTTGATAGAGGGACGGGCTGTTGTAGTAGACGGTTCGGGTTCCGTCGGTGCACTCATCGGTCGTCTCCCATTTGACGACGGGCTGGTCCGAGCTGGCTATCAGCAGTTCTGCTCCAAAAGCTATGGCATGGGTGATGACAACCAGCAATGCCCAGCCGACAAAGAGAT
>NZ_JBCPDN010000017.1:0-22767 GCF_040915425.1 Collinsella aerofaciens
ATTTAAACGGCTGAAAAAGGGGCATCGACCTGCGCCGATGCCCCCAACGTGGACACACATTTTGTCCTATAAGCCTAGATCTGAGGTCGAATCAGTCTTCTTTTTTGAGGCTTGAAACAGAAAAGCCCCTGTTAAAGGGGCTTTTCTGTGCGCACATAGCGTATCACCTTGGGGAAGGGCGCGTGCTCAAGACTAGGTACGCCAAGACTTAATGTTCTGCATGAGCGTATCACCTTGGGGAAGGGCGCGTGCTCAAGACTAAGGCGGTCACCGTCTGCCATTTCCATATAGCGTATCACCTTGGGGAAGGGCGCGTGCTCAAGACGGGGGTCGATACGGCCCCGATACTTTCGGTAGCGTATCACCTTGGGGAAGGGCGCGTGCTCAAGACCGTAAAGACGGCGAGACCGGTGATGACGCAAGCGTATCACCTTGGGGAAGGGCGCGTGCTCAAGACATGGACGGGCGTACCAAGGTGGACATTCCCATCGTATCACCTTGGGGAAGGGCGCGTGCTCAAGACCATGGACGAGGAGGCGAGCGATTTCGAATAAGCGTATCACCTTGGGGAAGGGCGCGTGCTCAAGACTGTTATGCGTGCGTATCCGTATGAGGGCGAAGCGTATCACCTTGGGGAAGGGCGCGTGCTCAAGACATTCACGGTGTAGAGGTTGTTGCTCATGGTAGCGTATCACCTTGGGGAAGGGCGCGTGCTCAAGACGCAACCGCTACGGCTACACTGTAACTCATTAGCGTATCACCTTGGGGAAGGGCGCGTGCTCAAGACTTGAACGTCTGGTCAGCCGTGAGCGTGATGAGCGTATCACCTTGGGGAAGGGCGCGTGCTCAAGACCTCACGCAGGCCGTGACCGACGTCGACATTAAGCGTATCACCTTGGGGAAGGGCGCGTGCTCAAGACCAGTCGTCGCAAGTCTCGTTCCATTGCCGTAGCGTATCACCTTGGGGAAGGGCGCGTGCTCAAGACAAGCCGTCCGCGCCGTCGGTTTCCTCGAAGAGCGTATCACCTTGGGGAAGGGCGCGTGCTCAAGACGTAGGCATGGCAGACGAGCGTGTTCGGGACAGCGTATCACCTTGGGGAAGGGCGCGTGCTCAAGACGGCGAACGTCAAGTCGTTCAACGTGAAGTTAGCGTATCACCTTGGGGAAGGGCGCGTGCTCAAGACTAGGTGGAGAAGTTGCTGTTCGGTGCCTGGAGCGTATCACCTTGGGGAAGGGCGCGTGTTCAAGACTGGGGGCAGGCACACGGCGTCGACGCACGGAGCGTATCACCTTGGGGAAGGGCGCGTGCTCAAGACATATGCGTCGTCCATACGTCGAGCGTGAGGAGCGTATCACCTTGGGGAAGGGCGCGTGCTCAAGACTGGAACCTCGACCACATCGACGTGTTCACCAGCGTATCACCTTGGGGAAGGGCGCGTGCTCAAGACCTACCATTCGACAGACTGGGAGCACGCCCGAGCGTATCACCTTGGGGAAGGGGGTCCTCAATCGAGCAAAAGGGCCCCGTACGTCAAAATGGGAGCGTACGGGGCGAGCGGTTACTTTATTTGATGGGAGATTCGCGGATAACAACAGGCGATAGGTCGTTGTTTAGTTGTCCAACGGTGGGGCAGCTTAGGTTCAATCTAGTAAGCCTGTCAGTAAAAGACCAGTTGGCACTATTGATGTTGTAGCCGCTAAATCGTCCGATGAAATCGCCGATTTGCACCAGATCATCAAAGTATATTTCCAATGGTGGCTTCGCCATGGCGCTTTTCGGAACAGGCTTCCAGGCTTTTCGACCAGTGTGGGCCTTCGCAATTCTAGGCACATACGTCCCATCCTTAAGTGCAGGAATATCCGCCTTATAGACGGGGTCTGCGTACCAAGCGCCCTGCCCCTTCTTGGCCTCCGGGTCATGCCAGAGCCTCAGGCACAACATCTCGCTCACCTTGATGACCGACTTCTCGTCTGCCGATACAACGGCGTTGCCCATGACAATGTCTTTGTCGGAGCCCGCTTTGCGAGCGAGGTCTTTACCCTGTGCGTTGACGCCGGCATAACGATAGACCGTCTGCTCAAACAGCTCGCCCTTTCCCTTGCGCGGAACAAAACGTGTGGGTACGACGAAATCGTGCGCCGCACGTACTTCGTTCGCAAAGGTCTCCCAGGGCATAACACTTTCGAGGGCCTTCATTATGGCATCGTGACGCTGAATCTCGTTCATACCTCTGGTTATGCTCCAGTGTGTCTCTTGGTTGAGCCGAGCGGTTTTAATCACGAGGCTTCGACTGCATGCTGCAATCACACAAGCATCGGTGGCATGGTGACGATCGTCCGAGCGATCCTTTTCGCCATTCGACCCAAAGTTTAGCCCCCACCTGCGACGCAGCCATGCGGTCGCTCTGCCAGTGGTAGGAACAACATGTGCCTTTGCGCCATCATCGGGGAACTGCAGGCAGTCTGCGAGATAGGCACATACCTCTCGTGACATATAGGCAGTATCGGTAAAGCTTCGAGCTAAGAAATCGCCCTCTTTGGCATCAAGATCTTTCTCCAACAAGAAGTTCTTTTTGCGACGGCTGAGTTTCTGATTTTCTTGAACGCGACGCTCAAAAGCATCCCATGAAGGCGCACCGTCGTGGGACATCCATTCGTAAGGCGTCTGTTCGCGTTTGTCCTGATTGCTTTTGGCGAGGACTAGGACTTTGTTGTTCCGCGAGTTTTCTCCTGTGCGAGAGAACGGCAGGATATGGTCGATCTGCGTGTAGGTGTCGTCGCTAATTAGGCGATCGACTTCGATTTTAGCGCCCGTGTAAAGGTCGAAGCATTCCTGCTCTTCCCACAGGCGGTACTTCTCTATCTGTTTGCCTGTGACCTCATCTGCCGTGCAGCCACGCAGTTCAGCAATTTGTCCGGCAATGCGCTCACGATTTTTCTCATTCTTCTTATTGGCCTTGGCAATCTCGTCTTTTGCGCGCTGAGGCAACCTGAGCTCTCGATCAAGCTCAACGTGGATTTCGTTTGGCACGCCCCACTTGCGGCAGATGGCGTTGACCACTTTTCGCATTTGCGACATGGAGCGAATGACGACCGGGTTGTTATTGGTTCGACCGGTGCGTTCAGCCCAGAGCTCATAGGGCATCAGGCGATCGGAGCGCTCGAGCTGGGCGCCAGCGATGCGAAGTCCCAGCAGGCCGCAGTCATTTTCGGCCTGCGTAAGGTTGAAGACCTCGGGCTCCTCGAGGCAATCGAGCAGCATGTCGAGTGCTTTTTTTGAACGGTTGCCATAGCCGTTAAGAGCTTTGGATGAATAGGGAAGCCTACAAAGCGCCTCGATTTCCGCTTCCGAAAGCGGCAGCCCCTGAAGCCTCTCCTGAAGTACGGGGAGAGCTGAAGAGTATGCCACCGCCTCCATAACGGCATCGGCGAGATCACGGTCATCGCGCAAACGCTGCAGGAGAATGGGGTTGGCTGCATTGAGGGTATTGCGGAGCACGCGCCATCCCTTGGGCTTGTACACCTCGCGTGTTTTTTCGTCGGCGGCTGGAACTCCCTTAAAGTAATCGCCGGAACTAAGGTCGAGCGCTTTTCTGAGGGCGCCGAATTTAACAGCACAATCTTTGTTGCCTCGAATTGGCTCGCACGAGAACAGGATTGCAATGCACTCATCGCGCTCCGTAGCGCTCAGGGCGCGAGAGGTCCCGTCATCGTGGATGATGGTGATGTTGCCGAGTGCCCCATAGGCTGAAACGAGTTCGCTCGTAAGCGTGCAGCGTGCGGCTCGTTTTTCTGTTGGGAAGTATGAGCAGTGTCCGACGAGGTCGTACGTGCGGCGGTCGAAGTCTTTGCGCGAACGCTCCCAATCGCAAACCTCGATATACGCGGCCTCAAGTTCCGGCGAAGCGTATTTGGAGCCAAAGGAGCGTTGAGCATCAAATAGGATATGAGTTTCTTCGATAAGCTGGGCGTGCGTTACACACTTGTCGTAATTGCCGCCGCGATTGCGACTTTGAGGTTGCTGAGCGAGCCATTCGCCAACGGTGCGGCACGAGGCCTCCGCAATTGCCTCCTTGTTGGCCGCAAGGGCAGATAGAACCTTGCCGCCTTCGCTTGATTTATCCTGATTGCCTTCTCCGTGGGGGATGTATCCACGGCGCTTGCAGAGGGAGTAAAGGACTAGCGCCCACTCGCGATCGCTGAGCAGGCGGTCAAGACCATCAACACGAAGCTTGAGCGGCTGCTTGTCGCCTTTTGTGGTGTGGAAGTACTCTTTGGTGGCGTCTTGGGGGATGAGGCCATGAGCCTTGAAGACTTGGAGACAGTGCTTCAAGCGCGCCTGGGTACGGTCAATGTTTCGACGGGTAGAGCGGAAGCCCCTGCGAATAACCGCAAGACTTTGGCCCGTTTTAGGATGAGTTGGAGAGTCAAATAATCTGACGCCCAAATCCAGGATTTCATGATTAGCTGTGTCGATAAGTGCGAATCCGCAGCTTGCAATACCTGGATCCATGCCAAGCACAAGATGCCTGGGAAGTCCGAGCTTCCCAATTTCGCGATTGATGGTGATCTCCATGGAGCATCCCTCTCTAATAAGAACTCTAGAGAACAGTACCATCGCGTGAGGACATGGGCCGAGCTTGTTAGCCGAGTGGTCATTTTGTTAGGCAAACGGAAACGATTTATACAGCCTTACATATCGGTTTCCGGATGATGCTGTTTGTTGAAATTGAAACCCGGCTGAATCCCGCCCTGAGATTGAATGGCGGGGCGGCGCTCCACGCTATTCAGCGCGCTTGATAGGATGACGAACCACAGTCTTAAGTTTCTCCGGCGCACACTTGCGTGGATCGGAGAGATAGATTTCGTGATGTAAACGGGTGTCTGAGAAGTCGGGGACATAGCCCTGCTCGGTCGTGTATTCATGCATGGCGTTTACGGTCGCCGGTTCGTTGTCGTAGGGCCCGGTGTGCATGCATTGAACGCAGAGACCCTCGTCAACTTTAAGCAGCTCGACGGCGGAAAAGTCCAGTTTCTTTTTGGTTGTGGCTTCCGCGACCGCCCAGTCAAAGTCATCTCGGGTGACGAAATCGGGCAGGCGGATGCACGAGATAAAGTTGAAATCGTCCTTGCGTACATAATCGATGTCGCCGCTCGGGGAGTCTTGCCACCAGAAACCCTCGAGCGGCGGTACCACAAAGTCGAAATAGCCCTCGATACTCCTTGAGCCTTTCTTCGACATCTTGATGGTATAGGCGATGCCGTAAAGCAGCGGCAGGGCGTTTTGATACTCGCCACCTTCGGTATTTGGGTCGCCCTTTCCGCGAACGGCAACGTAGCTCATAGGCGGGACAGTTACGATACTCGGCTTGCTTGCAGGTTTGTAGAGCTCCTTGCATTCCTTCTTAAAGTCGAACGCCATGTTGGCCGCCTTTCTGCGTATTGGCCTGCTTAGATAGCCGAATCATATCATAGAAACGAACAGCTGTTCGAATGATTTGGCTGACAGATTGAGATGCGTGCGTTGTGTTTGGCGGTCGGCCTGACCCAATCGATGATTTCTCTGCCTCCCCGGCGTCTCATCTATAGCTTCCATTTCCCCATATAAAACCCGCCAAAATAAACCTGTCCCTTTTTGGTAGGTGGGAAATGGGTAATACTAGAGAGTTATCCGACCAGATGGGAACCAATCGATGGCCTATATCGAATTTAAAGACGTCATCAAAGCATACGGCGAGGGCGATGCCCGCATCCACGCGCTCGACGGCGCGAGCTTTACGGTCGAGCGCGGCGAGCTCGCCATTATCCTGGGTGCCTCGGGTGCCGGCAAGACCACGGCGCTCAACATTCTGGGCGGCATGGATACGGCGACCTCCGGCACCGTGACGGTGGACGGGCGCGATGTGAGCTCCGCTAACGAGGCGCAGCTCGTGGAATACCGCCGCGCCGATGTCGGTTTTGTCTTCCAGTTCTACAATCTGGTTCCCAACCTGACGGCCCTCGAAAACGTTGAGCTCGCAGCTCAGATTTGCCCCGATTCGCTCGATGCCGAACAGACGCTTCGTCAGGTTGGCCTGGGCGAGCGCCTGGGCAACTTTCCGGCACAGCTTTCGGGCGGCGAGCAGCAGCGCGTGTCCATCGCCCGCGCACTGGCAAAGAACCCCAAGCTGCTTCTGTGCGACGAGCCCACGGGCGCGCTCGACTATAAAACCGGCAAGCAGATCTTGCAGCTGCTGCAGGATACCTGCCGCAAGCAGGGCATTACGGTCATCATCATCACGCACAACTCCGCGCTCGCGCCCATGGCCGATCGCCTGATTCGCTTTAAGAGCGGTCGCGTGGAGAGCGAGACGGTCCAGCAAAATCCCGTGCCTATCGAGACGATCGAGTGGTAGCGCCCATGGATCAGGACCGCCAAAACAGCCAACGCCGCGACGCGCGGAACACGGAGCGCGAGCAGGATTTTACGACCTACCGCACTGCCCAAAGCTCAAACGATATGGTGCCGACGGTTTTTCGCCGTGGCATCTACCGCACGATTCGGGGCAGTCTTAAGCGCTTTTTGTCCATCGTGGTTATCACCGCTCTCGGCGTGAGTGTGATGTGCGGCCTTAAGGCGGGCTGCGAGGATCTGTGCGATTCGGTCGACGCGTATTTTGACCAGCAGAATGTCTATGACATTAACGTGCAGTCGACCTATGGCCTTACACGCGACGATCTTGCGGCTATCCAAGAGGTCGACGGCGTCGAGACGGCTGAGGGTATCTACACCGAGACCGCCTACACCGCCGTGGGCACAACGCGCGAGCGAGTGGTCGTGCAAAGTCTCTCCAAGGAGAACATCGATCAGCCGGTGCTCGTGAACGGCGATTTGCCCGAGAGCGCCGATGAGGTCGCGGTGACTTCGAAGTTCCTGAAGGCTTCGGGCAAAAAGCTCGGCGATACAGTGAGTTTTGCCGCCAATGACGCAAGTTCATCGAACCAAAGCGCCAAGGATCAGTTTGCCGCGGGCGATTACACCATTACGGCCGAGGTCCTCGATCCCACTGATGTGAGCTCCGACTCGACAGTCAACGCCTTTCGCGCTGCTTCGGCGGCGGACTATAAGTTCTATGTGAGCGAGGACGCCGCGACATCTTCTTCCTACTCCGCGGTCCACGTGATCGTCGAGGGAGCCAAGAGCCTCAACTCCTATTCCGATGCCTACGCGGCAAAGATCAACAAGGTCAAGGACAATATCGAGAAGATCCGCGAGGAGCGTGAGAAGGCGCGCGCTAAGGAGCTGACAGTCGACACGCCGGCAAGCTTAGATGCGGCTGAGCGCCAGGCGAATATGCTCTTTGGGATTGAACAGGGCAACATCAACCGCATGGCAGAGGGCAGTGAGGAGCGCGTGCAAGCGCAGGCCGACCTGGACCAGCGTCGCGCCGCCGCCGACCAGCAGTTTGCCGATGCCCGCGCCGAGCTCTCTGACCTGGGCGAATGCACCTGGTACATCCAGGACCGCGGCAATATCGCAAGTTACTCGAGCGTGGAGAGCGATAGCTCGTCAATTGAAGCCATCGCCACGGTGTTCCCTTTCATCTTCTTTATCGTCGCCGTGCTCATCAGCCTCACTACCGCCACGCGTATGGTCGAGGAGGAGCGCACGCTCATTGGCCTGTACAAGGCGCTCGGCTACTCGCGCGAGCGCATCCTGTCCAAATACGTGGACTATGCGCTGTGGGCGTGCCTGATCGGCGGCGTGCTCGGCAATATCATCGGATTTGTGGGCCTGCCGCTGTTCCTGTTTACGGTGTTCGACGACATGTACTCGCTGCCCCAGATGCTGCTTTCGTACGATATCGTGTCGTCGCTCGTGTCGGTGGCGCTGTTTGCCGTGGGCGTGGTGGGCGCCACGATTATTGCCTGCCGCCACGAGATGGCCGAGACCCCAGCCTCGCTCATGCGCCCCAAGGCCCCGCGCGCCGGCTCGCGTATCTTGCTCGAGCGCATCGGCTTTATCTGGCGCCGCATGGGCTTTTTGAACAAGGTGGCAGCACGTAACCTGTTCCGCTACAAAAAGCGCGCCTTTATGACCATCTTTGGTATCGCGGGCTGTACGGCGCTTGTGATTTGCGGCATGGGCATTCGTGATACGTCGGTCGCGCTTTCGCCCAAGCAGTACGGGCATATCACGCGCTATGACCTGCTGGCGGTTGCCAATCCCGACGATTTTTCGCAGACGTGCGCGGCGCTCGACGAGCGAAGCGCAGCCAAGGATTCCGACGTGACCGTGACTTCGACGCTGCCGATTATGACCGACAACGTCACCTTTACATTTGGCGGCAAGAGCGAGACCGTGCAGCTGATCGTGGTGCCCGATGACCGCACGAGTGACTTGGGCGATTACGTGCGTCTGGAGGATGAGTCCAAAGAACCGCTGCCTTTGCGTGACGGAGACGTGTATCTGAGTAAAAGTTCACAGCTGGTGCTGGGGATTCAGCCGGGCGATACGGCTCACGTCCAGGATTCGTCGCTCAATGTTGCCAAGGTCAAAGTCAGCGACATTTCGCTTAACTATCTGGGCAACACGCTTTACATGACGCAGGGCACCTATGAGCGCGCGTTCGGTCGAAGTGCACGTCTTAACGGCGTCTTTGTGCTGCTTAAGGGTTCGTCGGCCGACCAGATTGCGTTTAGCAAGAATCTTAAGAGTGACGGTTGGCTTACGATTTCGAGTACGGCCGAGCATTGGGAAAACTATGAGGCGAACTTTACGATCATCAATTCGGTCGTGGTGCTTGTGACCTTTATGGCGGCGTGCCTATCATTTGTGGTGGTGTTTACGCTGTCCAACACCAACATTTCGGAGCGCAAGCGCGAACTGGCAACCATCAAGGTGTTGGGTTTCCGCCGCGGCGAGGTGCACCATTACGTCAACAAGGAGACGTTGATTCTTACAGCGATTGGCGCCGCGCTGGGCGTGCCGCTGGGTGGCTTGCTGGCCGAGAGCTTTACCTACATTTTGCAGATGCCGTCGCTGTATTTTGATGTTGAGGTCGAGCCACTGAGCTACGTGCTCGCCGTGGTGCTTTCCTTTGGCTTTACGTTTATCGTCAACCTCGCTACCAATCGCACCCTCAATAAGATCGACATGGTCGGTGCCCTCAAGAGCGCCGAGTAACCTGCCAAAAAGGGACAGGTTTATTTTGGCAGGTTTTATCTGGGCAAACGCCGGGCACCTACGGGTGACCCGGCGTTTGTTGCTTTGCTATGCTTTGCTATGCTTTGCTATGCTTTGCTATGCTTTGCTATCTTCTGCTCGCAGGCGTGGATGAGAGGCTCTCTTTAGCCTTCGAGATTGGGCTTGAATGGGTCATATGCCACAAAACGGGCCTATCTACTACGTTTAATTGGATACCCTCAACCATGCCGGGAAAACGAAAAATAAAACCGCAGGTAGAAGGTCTGTCGATTTTCGAAAAAGGCGGTCATGGTTGACCTCATCGAGTTAAACGTAGTAGATGACCCCTTTTCGTGGCGGACCATCAAACGAACGCCGACGCTTGTGCTGTAGCCGCTCCGATCATTCGTAAGTTGCGGTGGAATAGTTCCTAGATTCAGCCATTTGCGGGCTAAGCAGGAACTATTTCACCGCAACTTAATTTCAGACCAGGCACCCGCAGCAAGAAGACGAATAGCCTCGGACTCCCTAGTTACCGCAGGAGGCCCCAGGGCTTACCTCCCAAATCTTTCCGCAGGACGGAAGGATCCCGCCGCGCGAAGCGCACGGCGGGATCCTGACATGTCCGAGGACGATTTGGGAGGTAAGCCCTGGGGCCTCCGATGAGAGCAGTTCCAGCCGAGGCTATTCGTCGCCGAAGCTGATGCCCAACGCCTTGGCCTCACGCACCAGATCGCTCTGGGGGTCGACATACTTGAGCTTGCCGGCGACATCCTCGAGCGGCATGTGGCACATCTTGCCGTCGCGCAGGGCAATCATGTAGCCAAACTCGCCGCGCAGGCAGCCAAGCGCGGCCTCGACGCCGCACTGGGTCGCAAAGATGCGGTCCTGGGCGTCGGGCTGGCCGCCGCGCTGCGTGTGACCGGGGATGGCGACGCGGGCCTCGCGACCGGTCTTGGCCTCAATCTCCTTGGCGATGTCGTAGACAATCGACGGGCTCGTGCGCTCGGCGAGCTTCTTCTTGTACTCCTTCTTGGACAGCGCCGCGTCCTCCTTGGAGATAGCGCCCTCGGCGACGGCCACGATGGTAAAGCGGCTGCCGGTTTCCATGCGATGCTCAATGGTCTTGATGACCTGGTCCATGTCGTAGGGAATCTCGGGAATCAAGATGACATCCGCGCCGCCCGCGACGCCGGCGTACAGCGGGATCCAGCCAACCTTGTGGCCCATGATCTCGATAACAAACACGCGGCCGTGACTCGAGGCGGTAGTGTGGATGTCGTCGATGCACTTGGTGGCGACGTCGATGGCGCTCGTAAAGCCAAACGTCAGCTCGGTGCCCCAGGTGTCGTTATCGATGGTCTTGGGCAGCGCGATAACGTTGAGGCCCTCTTCGCGCAGGCGGTTGGCGGTCTTGGTGGAGCCGTTACCGCCCAGCATAAACAGGCAGTCGAGCTGCAGCTTATGATAGGTGTGGACCATCGCCGGCACCTTCTCGACACCATCGGCCTCGGGGGTATCCAGACGCTTGAACGGTGTGCGGCTCGTGCCCAGGATGGTGCCGCCGCGGGTGAGGATGCCGCTAAAATCGGCGGGCGTCATGACGCGGAACCTGCTGTAGATAAGGCCCTGATAGCCGTCCTCAAAGCCATAAATCTCGATAGGCTCTTCGCTATTGGTCATAAGCGTTTTGACGATGCCGCGCATGGTGGCGTTGAGCGCCTGGCAGTCGCCGCCACTGGTAAGAAGACCGATCCTGAGCATGATGAATCCTTCCGGGCAAGTTATAACATGCGCATAAGTTTACCCCCGCACACTGTTGATACGGGGGTAAACGTGTTAGCTCAAGCGTATGGAAATGTAAGCAACGTCAGGGAACGTAAGGTCGACGGGCCTGGCTCCTTACAGTGCGAAGGCGTCGACGTCGCCCCAGTGGCGGCGCAGCGTAATGGCGGCGGCGGGTTCGGTATTGTCAAAGACGACCGACCATTGCGTATTGCTGGTGATGTCTTCCGGATTGGGCTCTTGCGCTGCGGCACGCAGGGCTTCCCAGACAATCGTTTCGTCCTGGGCACCGACATGGGTATCAAGGACATCGGCGATTGCAACGGCGCGCTCTTTACCATGGCCCAGCTCGCCATTCTTTTGGTTGGGTAGCACTTCGTCGCCATAGCAGGCGTAGAAGTTCGTAACCTGGCGTACAGGAGTCGCTTTGAAAGCGCGGTCCGGATCGCGCGGGTCCCACTCTACTACGCGCGCGTCACCGGCGGCGTCGTTGATAAAGAAGTGGTAATCGCGTCCTGCCATAGCGTGCATGTCGTAGGCGGAAAGCAGGTCGACAGCTTCTTGCGTGGTGGCGGCACGGTCGAGCACCAGACGGATGGCGAGCGAGGTATTGATGACGGGGCGTTGCGTGTCCTGGTCACAGGGCTTGGAATCCAGAGTGAGTACGGCAATGGACACGCCGCATTCGTTAACACCGTCGAGCTGGGCAAACGGGCCCATGAGTGCGGCGGCGCGTCCGCCGACGGAGTCAAACGGAGTGTTATCGCCCAGGTTGTTAAGGGCAGCAAACCCGATGGAGGCATAGCCGTTGCGTGGGTGATTGCGCACCAGCAGCGCCGAGGTGTCGTCCTTAAAGTCGTAATTGCGACCGGTGCGCACGCGGCCTTCGGCATCTACGGCGACAAAAGCGCTGCAGGCAAACTGGGGCGCCTGGACATGTACCGGCACACCGGGCAGCACCTGCGCCACCACGGCATCGATGTAGGCCTGGTCGTCGCGCACGCCAGCGGCGATGATGCGATCAAGATCGTAGTCGTAGGCGATGTCGATTGCGTACAGGTCATAGCCGTCCGCGTAGCCGGTCAAGCGCTTGAGCGACGCGGCGGAATTGATTTGCTTGTGATAAACGATACCGGTGGCAGCGGCAAGGCCGACGGCGACTCCCGCGACACCGCAGGCGATGGCAATGTTACGTGGCTTCATGGCGGCTCCTCTCGTCCTGTTAGCGTAATTGTCGCAAAAGGTGCACGGGCATGATGGCTCAACTTGGTGAGCGGTGCGGGATTAAACACGGAATGAAGAGTGCAGCGCTGGCGCGGCGGGGTATGCTGGAAGGGACCATCAACCCAGCGAAAGGGGAGAGCATGACGGATCAGGAAACGCCCGAGCGCGCGCATGTGACGGCCGATGATATCGAGGCCGCCAACGACCTTATCGACTTTATCGAGGCATGCCCCAGCATGTTCCATACGGCGGCGACCATTATGGCCGAGCTCGACGAGGCGGGCTTTACCTACCTGTCCGAGAACGCGGCGTGGGACATCGAGCCGGGCGGGCGTTATTACACGCAGCGCAACACCTCGAGCGTTATCGCCTTTAAGGTGGGCGAGGACCTGGCTGCTACGTGGGGCGAGGACGGCGTTGCCGGCGACTACCATTTTCAGCTGACGGCGTCGCACAGCGACTCGCCGACGTTTAAGGTTAAGGCCGTGCCCGAGCTCGACGGCGCGGGCGAGACGCTGCGCCTGAACACCGAGGCCTACGGCGGCATGATCGACTACACCTGGTTCGACCGTCCGCTGGCACTCGCGGGCCGCGTGCTGGTACGCGAGGGCGACCGTATCGAGAGTCGTTTGCTCGCTACCGAGCGCGAAGTCGCCATCATCCCGAGCCTTGCCATCCACATGAACCGTGGCGTTAACGAGAGCTTTGCTCCCAACCGAGCCGTCGACCTGTGCCCGCTCATCAGCGCCGGCGAACTCAAGCAGGGAGATTTTGATGCCCTGATTGCCGAAGAGCTGGACGTTGAGCCCGAGCAAATTCTGGGCCGCGATTTGTTCCTGGTCAACCGCCAGGATGCGCGCATTTGGGGCTGGGCCGACGAGTTTATCTCGACGCCCAAGCTTGATGACCTGGCTTGCGCCTATACCTCGCTACAGGCATTTTTGGGCACCGAGAACGCGCACGACGTCTCGGTCTTTTGCTGCTTTGATAACGAGGAGGTTGGCTCCGAGACCAAGCAGGGCGCCATGTCGACCTTCTTGGCCGACGCGTTGCGACGCATCAACGGGTCGCTGGGCTTCGATGACGAGTCGTACCATCGCGCGCTTGCCGCCTCGATGCTTGTGAGCTGCGACAACGCGCATGCTGTGCACCCCAACCATGCCGAGAAGTGCGATGCCCGCAACCAGGTCGTACTCAACGGCGGTATTGTCATCAAGGAAGCCGCCAACCAGCACTACTGCACCGATGCCTTTAGCCGCGCGGTGTTCCAAGCCATCTGCGATGACGCCGACGTGCCCACGCAGGCCTTCGCCAACAAGAGCGATATGGCGGGCGGTTCGACCCTGGGCAACCTGTCGAACATGCAGGCGAGCATGCATGCCGTTGACGTGGGCCTGCCGCAGCTTGCCATGCACTCGAGCTACGAGACCGGCGGCGTGCGCGACGTGATGTGTGCCATCCGCGCCCTCACGGCCTTCTACGAGCGAAACCTAACCATCAACGGCGCCGAAAGCGTGGAGCTCTAAAATCGACCAAGATGAGATGACAATTTTGGCAGGTTTTATCTGGGCAAATGCTTCAACGCCAACGACAAGACGGAACTGCTAGGACTTCATAGGCAGAGCCTGCGCTAGTCAGATCCCGCAGGTCGAATAAAAGTCAGCGAGAGCCCGCCGTTTGAGTCAAGGTGCCGTGAAATGAAAAGGCGCTGACCTTCTGGTCGCGCCTTTAAAATTGAACGGCAGATTGGCCAAACGGCGGGCTCGCAGCGTCGGCTCATTACGCCGTTTGTAAAACGGCGCAATTCTTAATGTTCGATCCAGCAGCGCAGGGTTTCGCCGGCTTGCAGATGGCGAAGATTTTCCGCGGCGATGTCGACCACGTTGTTGAGCGTGGCGGCCAGATGGAACCAACCGGAGACGTGCGGCGTGATGAGCATGTTGGGCGCATCCCACAGCGGGCTTGTCTCAGGCAGCGGCTCGGGGTCGGTGACGTCGACCGCGGCACCGGCGAGATGTCCCGACTCCAGAGCGACAACCAAGTCGTCGGCGACCACAAGATCGCCGCGGCCGCCGTTGGCAAAGAAGGCGCCCGGCTTCATCGCGGCGAAGAACTTGGCATTCGCCAGACCGCGGGTCTCGGGCGTGCTCGGCATAAAGGATGCGACGACATCGGCCTCGGCCAGGCGCTCAGACAGGGCATCCATGCCGTCCATGTCCTCAAATACAATGGGGTAGACGAGCGGATGGCGCTTGATGCCGCGGACGTGCGCGCCCATGCTGCGGCAGAGCGTGGCGAAGTGGCCGCCGATATCGCCCGCGCCCAGCACCAGCACGTTGGCGTTTTTGAGCGAGGTGACCGGGCCCAAATCCTCCCAGCGATGCTCGCGCTGCAAGTCGTGATAGCCGGGCAGGCGCTTCATCATAGACAGCACCATGGCAAACATGTGCTCGCTTACGGCCTGGCCGTAGGCGCCCACCGAGCAAGACAATTTGGCGTCGGCCGGCACAGTGCCGGCGGCAAGGTAGTCGTCATAGCCGGCGGTCTGCAATTGCAACAGCTGGAGATGGTCGCATGCCGTGAGCATGCCAGGGTCGATGTTGCCCAGGATCACGTCGGCATCGGCGACCTGCTTGCGCGTGGCGGCGTCGGCGCTCGTGTAGATAAAGTCCTCGCCTGGAGCGCTCGACTCGAGGATCGCATGATGGCGGTCATTGACGGGCAACAAAACCAGGATGTTCACAAGCAGTCCTCTCCGCTCGACCTGCCAAAAAGGGACAGGTTTATTTTGGCAGGTTTTATCAGGCAAAACGCTATAAAAATGCCGAGCTTCGCGATGGTTAACATATCTATCGCGAAGCCCGGCGCATCCACGGCTACCAGCTCAGCAGCTCGTAACCGTCCTCGGTCACCACGAGCTGCACCTCGCACTGAGCCGAATCGCTACCGTCCTTGGTGCGCACGCACCAGCCGTCGCCCTTGCTAATCTTGATGTCGGGCGCTCCGGCGTTGACCATGGGCTCGATGGTAAAGACCATGCCCGGAGCCATGATGGTGTCCACATCGGGCGCCTCGGTGGTAAAGCCCACAAATGGGTCCTCGTGGAACTCTTTGCCAATGCCGTGCCCGCCGTACTCGCGCACCACGCTAAAGCCGGCGTCCTCGACCGTCTTTTGCACGGCCTCGGCCATCACGGACAGCGGCAGCCACGGCTTGACGGCGGCCAGACCCGCCTCCACGCTGGCACGGGTGACCTCGACCAGGTGCTGGCGCTCGGCAGAGACCTCGCCGATGCAGAACATGCGGCTCGAGTCGCTAAAGTAGCCGTCAAGAATCGTGGAGCAGTCGACGTTGATGATGTCGCCCTCGTGCAGCACGTCCGTGTCGCAGGGGATACCGTGGCAGACCACATCGTTGATCGAGGTGCACACACTCTTGGGATAGCCCTCGTAGTTGAGGTCGGCCGGCGTGCCACCGTGCTCGACGGTGTAGTCGTAGATCATCTGGTCGATCTGGTTGGTGGTCATGCCCGCGGAGATATGCTCGCCCACATAATCGAGCACGCCCACGTTGATGGCTGCCGAGCGCTTGATGCCCTCGATATCGGCGGGCGTCTTGTAGAGCGTGCGGGGCAGAACCTCCCAGCCCTCTTCCCACAAGCGCTCGAGGCGCTCGTCGAAGGCGCTATGGCATTTCTTATATTTTTTGCCGCTGCCGCACCAGCAAGCGTCGTTGCGACCGGGCACGGGTCCGTTGTCAAACATGGCTAACTTCCTTTCATCCGCAGCTAGTATAGCCCACCCACGCGTCCATTAAAGTTGCGGTGATATAGTTCCGATTTAAGCGGTTTAACAGCATAAATAGGAACTATATCACCGCAACTGATGGAGCGGGATGGCTGACACTGGCTGCTGCGTGGTTTTGCTAGTAGCTCACTTGGCAGGGAATGCCGAGGGCGCGCACACGTGCAGCGATCGTGTCGAGCGCCTCGGGCGCTGCTTTGGCAAGGCCGGCGACCGGTGTCTCGCGCGCTACCGTGTAGATGGTTGCTTCTTGTGGGCGAATGCGCTCGAGCGCCACGAGCCAGGGGGCAACGTACTCCTCGCCGGTGTTGTCGATGGGCTTGCCCTGATACTCACCGGTCAAAAAGATCGTCTGGATAATGACATGACCGTTAAAGCTCGCGAACGTCTCGATCTGGTGCTCGACGTCGTAGGGGCCAACGGGCTGGTCGAGCAGCTGGATAAACGCCGGGTCGACGGTATCGAGCTTGAGGATGTTGTCGTCGACCATCATGAGCGCGTCGTGCACCTGGGGGCGGTCGGCGCGCGTACCGTTGGAGAGCACGGCGATCTTGGAGTTTGGGGCAAGCTTGTCGCGCAACGCGACGGCGCCGGCGATGGCCTGCGGAAACTCCGGTGCGGCAGTGGGCTCGCCGTTGCCTGCGAAGGTGATCACATCGGGGAGCTCGCCCTCGGCTGCCATCTCGCGCAGCTTTACCTCGAGCGCGTCGAGTACCACGGCAGCTGTGTTGTACGGCTCATGACAGGGGCGCTCGGCGTTGAGGCCGTTTTCGCAGTAAATGCAGTCGAACGTGCAGATTTTGCCGCTGGCCGGCATCATGTTGACGCCGAGCGAGAGACCAAGGCGACGGCTGCGAACGGGCCCAAAGATGGGGCTGGCATTCAAAAACGTAGACATAGGCATATGCTCCTCAAGACAATTGTGCCTAAGCATAGCATCGGCTCCAAAACAAGGTGCGGGCTCTTGCTTTACAAGTTTCGTTTTTTCACGTCGCTCATTATGCTGCGCCATGAAAAGCCTCGGCTCGGGTACAGTTAATTTGTTAACAAGGCATAAGGCAATGCGGGTCCATCCAACCGTACTGACGTGCAACTGGATGGGCGTTGATGATGGGGGCACAACATGGATTTTACGGTCGAGAATGCGGGCACCACGATTGCCTGTCGCGAATATGCCGGCCCGGATGTGTTGCCTGATACTCCTGCCTTGGTGTGCGTGCACGGCGCTTGTGTCGACGGCACATTTTTCGATGGCATCGCTTGTGAGCTCAGTCGCAACTACCGCGTAATTGCCTACGACCGCCGCGGCTGCGGCGGCAGCAGCGAAGCGGCAGACGGCAGCTATGATCTTTCCACTCAGGCCGCCGATCTGCAGGCCGTGATCGAACACGTTGGCGCTCCGACAAATGTGCTTGCGCACAGCGCCGGTACGTTGGTGGCGCTGGAGCTTCTTCGCACCGAACCCCATCTCATCGCCCGTGCGATTCTGCATGAGCCGGCTGTGTCGGCCGAAGGCGTCGGCATGGGCGCAGCTCCGGTTTTGCTCGATATGATTGCGGCTGGAAAGGTTTCAAGGGCGCTCCGGCTTTTCTTGGGAGCCCTCGGCGACTTGGATCCCGAGGCTCCTGGGACGACCGAAGCGGAAGCCAAACATGCCCTGCGCAATGGTCGTTGCTTCATGGCCAATGAATACGGAACAAATATGACTTACGTTCCCAATTGGGATAGTGTCCGCGCATCGAAGTCCGTTGCTGCTGTGCTTCTCGGCGAGCTCTCGGTCGGTACGCCCCGCGAGGCTGGCACGCGAGCGGCTGCCGAATATCTCGATTGCCCCCTCGTGACGATCCCGGGCGCGCATAACGGTCTGCGCGATCGCCCCGTTACGGCGGCAAACGCCGTTCGCGATGTCTTGGAGCGTTAGCGCGCTCGATGACCTGCGGGGAGAGGGGCTGTTAGCGTTTCGTCATTGTTAACGAATGCGCCCATAACCGCGCACCCGCGGCTCCATTACCGCCGCTTGCCAGGTCATAAAAATGTAACGATAATCGCGCGTTTGCCTTCAGCTGTTAGATGTTACCCTTGTACCAATTGATATGCACCGTTGCCGTGCGTAACGATAGAAGGGGCCCCATATGCTCAATAATCACGAGGCCAATCTAACCGACGAGGAGGCTGCCGCCGAGGTCGCCCGCGTCGCGCAGACCTACCCCGTGGTGCGTTTGCTGTCGGCCGATCAGATTAAGAGCGAGCCTAACTGCTTGCTCGCCGGCGATCGCTGCCCTTGTCTGCGTCAGTCGAGTCTTGAGGCCTTGGCAGATTCGGGTGAGGTGTCGGAGCAACTGCTCAACGATGGTGTTGAGTACCGCGCCCGTCTGCGCCCTCTAAAGGTCGAGGGCGAGCCTCACGTCCTGCTGATGGTGCGTCCGATTGATGAGCAAGAGGCCACAGAAGAGGACCTTGTCTACACCGACGTGCTGACGAGTGTGCGTAATCGCCGATATTACGAGGAAAAGCTCCGTAGCGCCCGCATGAATGCCGGCGTTGCGATGATTGACCTTGATGATTTTAGGGTCTTCAACGATACATGCGGCCATCATGCCGGCGACCTTGCACTCGGTGCTGTGGCGACAGCCATACGCAGCGGAATTCGTTCGACTGACGAGCTTGTGCGCTATGGCTGTGACAAGTTTGTGGTTGTCATGCCCAATATTCCCTCCGATGACTTCACCCGTCGCCTGCATCAGGTATCCGATGCCGTTCATGCCACGATTGTTCCGGGCCATGAGTACGCGAGCTTGACGGCATGTGTTGGTGGCGTTCTCATTCATGGCGAGACGGTCGATGAGGGCGTTGGCCGCGCCGTCCAGTTATTGAGCCGCGCAAAGGCGAAAGCCGGTACGGTCGTGACTGATGCCGATTCCATCGAGGCCTTCCAAAGCGAAAAGCCTTTGGTGCTTATTGTCGATGACTCCGAGATGAACCGAGCCATTCTCAACGAGATGCTCAAGGACGAGTATTGCATCCTCGAGGCCGATAGCGGTCGTACGGCGCGCGACATGGTCGACCGCCATGGCGATGAGTTGTCGCTCGTGCTGCTGGACATTGTCATGCCGGGCATGAGCGGCTTTGAGGTGCTGGCCGATCTATCGCACCGATCGGCTACTGACAATCTGCCTGTCATCATGATCTCGAGCGAAGATTCCGACGATGTGGTTCTGCGCGCGTACGAGCTGGGCGCCTCGGACTATATCAACCGCCCGTTTGACTCCCGTGTCGTGCGCCGCCGTGTAAGCAACACCATCCGCCTATACGCCAAGCAGCGCCGCCTGACGAACCTGCTGTCCCAGCAGTACAACGAGCGCGTCAAGAACAGTCGTATGCTCATCGACATCATGGCCGGCGTCATGGAGCTTCGCAACGGCGAGAGCGGCAGGCACGTTACGAACATCGAGAAGCTGACCGAGCTGCTGCTTGGCTGTCTGGTCCGGCGTAGCGACACGATCTCCCTCGACAATGAGGAACGCTCCACGATCGCCCTGGCTTCGGCGCTGCACGATATCGGCAAGATGCCGATAGACGATGCGATTCTCAACAAACCTGGACGCCTTACGCCCGAGGAGTTCGAGATTATGAAGACGCATACCACGATCGGCGCCGACATGCTGCTTGAGTTGGGTAGCCAGCACGCCGGCAATGCGCTTATGGAATATGCGTACCAGATTGCGCGTTGGCACCACGAGCGCTGGGACGGCAAGGGTTATCCCGATGGCCTTAAGGGCGACGAAATTCCCATTGCCGCACAGGTGGTTTCGGTGGCCGACGTGTACGATGCGCTGACGAGCGTGCGCGTGTACAAGGACGCCATCCCGCACAAGGAGGCAATCCAGATGATTCTGGACGGTAAGTGCGGCACCTTTAACCCGTTGCTGCTCGACTGTTTGCTCGAGGTGCAAGACCAAATTGCCGAGACATTGGCACGCCCCGCCGATGTCGTCGCGTTTCCTACGATTTAGTTTGACCAAAGGAGTTTTTAATCCATGATTTCCATGCGTGAGGCGTATGAGAAGATCGGCGCTAATTATGATGACGCGTGCGCTCGGCTGATGGGCGGGGAAATGCTTGCCCGCTTTGCCCTCAAGTTTTTGGATGACGAGAGCATGGACAAGCTGGAGGCCGCCATGGCGGCGGGAGACGCCGAAGGTGCGTTTATGGCAGCGCACACGCTCAAGGGCGTGAGCCAGAACCTGGGATTCGATAATCTGTACGAGCCGGCGGTCGTGGTGACCGAGGCGTTGCGCGGCGCCGATGCCGTTGACGGCGCTCGCGAGGGAATGCATGCGTTGCAGCAGCAATATGCGGCAACGATGTCGGCCCTGCGCGAGGCGGCCGAATAAGAGCTTGCGGGCCTTGATGACTATGAGAGTGGATAATCTCCCGTTTTAGGCCCGGTGGCGGCCTCAAAGTGGGAGATTATCCACTCTCGTTCGATATGTGTCCAAAAATCCACGCTCACCCCTCCGGGTTAGTAAATGGCCTATGCGCACTGGCGGGGCTTTCCGCATGCAATCAATATCGTTGTTCGATAAACTGTTCGAATAACGATAGAGTCGATGAGGGTGAGTGTATGTCTAACAGCGTTCAGCGTATGGCCAAAGCGGGCGAAAATATCAGGAAGCTTGGCTTTTGCATGGCAGCCGTTTTTGCAGGGATGCTCGTCGCTTTTGCCGCGTTGGTTGTTTACGTGATCTGGTATGCGGTTGCAAACGTTGCCTCTGTCGATTCTTTCGGCGTCGTGACGCTTCTCGATGGCGGGTGCATCGTTATCCCAAGCGGACTGTGCCTGGCACTCGTCGTGGGTATTTCGCTTGTCGTTCTGTGTGGGATCAGCCGTAACATCTCGCGAGGCGTCTCGCCCTTTACCAAGACGCATGTGCGGCTTATCCGTGTTCTTGCGCTTGCCTTTGCTGTTAACGCCGCGGTTTCGCTTATTGGTGCCTACGGATCGGTCAATCTTACCATTGGTGGGCTGGAGCTTTACGTCGTGCCTCATTCCTTCGTTATTGAGATTTGCCAAGGCGTTGCCTTTGATGCGGGGTCGCTTATCGGCGCGGCTGTCTGTCTGTGTATCTCGGTGATCTGGAGTTATGCCTCGCTGCTCCAAGAGCAGTCTGACGAGCTTGTGTAGGAGGAAGCATGAGCTATCTCATCATCGAGCTTGAGACGCAGCTACTTAAGACCGGAAAGACCAGTGCTGATCTGATTCGTGCCACGGGGCATACTCCGGCTAATATTTCTAAGCTAAGAAACGGAAAAATTAAAGCTATTCGCCTTAAGACGCTTCTCGATATTTGCGATGAACTTGACTGTCAACCGGGAGATATTATTCAGCGCGTGAGCGAGAAAGAGCTTGAGGAGCTTATTGTTGAGCGTGCAAAAAATGTCGTGAGGCAGATGCGGGACGGCGGAGGCAATGAGGCGTTGCTTCCGACATCAGTCTTTGCTGTAGATTTGAGCGACGAGTAGCATAAAGCGAACAACTATAACGAAATATCAGCGTAAAGGGGCCCGTGTCTAACACGGGTTCTTTCTTTTAGATTACCTTGACAAATATGAGTTATCGAAAAACAATAACAACTATGAAAAACGATAAAGGAAAGAAGGAACGATATGAGCGGTTTTGCTATCAAGCAGAACGGGAGGCCGATGAACGCATCAGCGATAAAGTTATCAAAGGTGTCAAAGCGCTACGGGAAACGGCGCGTTTTGCATGACGTTTCCTTCGAGGTGCATCAGTCTGAGCTCCTTGCCCTTGTTGGTGCAAACGGTGCGGGCAAAAGCACGCTTATTAAAATCGTCTTGGGCCTCTGCGAGCCGTCGTCGGGGAGCGTGGAGCTCTTTGGGGGCAAGTCGAAAAAAGAGCTGAGCCTGATGCGGACGCGTGTCGGCTATGTGCCAGATTCCTGCGGAGCATACCAATCCCTCAGTGCGGCTGAGAATCTTCGGATCCGATGTGCGGAATGGGGGCTTGATGCGAATCGTGAGATTCCTCGCGTTTTGAGCCTAGTCGGGCTGGACGTCGAAGAGAAAAAGAGCGTGAACAGTTTTTCTCTGGGAATGAAACGGCGGCTGGATATAGCTACGGCTTTGTTGGGCGACACCGACGTACTAATTTTCGATGAGCCGGCAAATGGATTGGACCCGCTGGGCATCGAGAGTATATGGGCCCTTATCGGTCGATTGAATCGAGAACAGGGTAAGACCATGCTCGTCTCTAGCCATGATTTGGATGAGTTGGCATCAGTTGCAACAAGTTGCGTGTTTATTCATGACGGCGAACTGCTGAAAAAGGAATCGATGGACGTCATAAGGGATGAGGCGTCGTCCCTAAAAGAGTATTACAGGCGCTTGATGAAGGCGGTCTCGCTATGAAGCGGGCGATCCATCCCATAAAGGCAGATATGATGCGTTTGCACAGGATGTTTCCGGCGAAGTTTGGTCTTGCGCTTATTCTGGCGTTCGGCCTTCTCTTCGGTGTCTTTCTAAAAAACGGAACAACGTTGCTCGCCTTTGGCAATAGCGTGTTTGGGGAGGATATTGGTTTCTGCTGGAATGTAATCGATCCTTCTGCACCCGATGAGTCCCTTGTGCGCAGTGCTTTTGCCGGCACGTCTCTGTTCGTTCCGCTCATCGTTTGCCTGGCGATTTTACAGGAGCGCGGCTATGAAGAGGGGCACCGAATTTCTTCAGCAAGAGGTCTTACCCGCTTTAATGGGGCCCTAGCACATGTGC
>NZ_JBCPDN010000017.1:22918-35789 GCF_040915425.1 Collinsella aerofaciens
GTATTGGTGATATCGGTTGCGCTGGAGACGGTGACCATCTATCGGATTACAGACAGCGCTGTATTGAGCGGGGCTGCGATAATTATTGGATTTGTCATGAGCTTGACGCTCTACGGAACCTTCCTTCAGGCGCCCATACCGTCCTTGCGATGGATTTTCCTTCTTCCGGGGCCGTATCTTGGAGTCGTATGTGCCCTTGGGTATAGCGATATGGGTCAGCTGACACTTCTGGGATACGGCGTGGCAGCCAGCTGTCTATCGGTATTGATTTACGCTCTCGTGAGCTTTCGTGCTGGGGGTGTGCTCAATGGCTCGCCAGACTAGAAGATTTCTTCATTCAGAATTGAGGCATGTGAGCAAATGGACGTACGCCTTAATCCTGGTAATTTATGCGTGCATGGTGGTATTGCAGCTTAATTCTTTCCCGATGTGGTTCTGTAGCCTCCGTGAGAACAGTTTCTTGGGCTTTTTCCCAGACCCGACACTTCGGCTATCGGCAGAGGACGTCCTTCTATTTGGTAATGCAGAGGTTTTCCGCGGTCTGCTGTTCAACGTGGCCCCGTTGGCTCATGCATTGTTCTTTCCGTTCATCGCGGCTTGCATTGTGCCGCGCTTTGTCAGTTCGGGCTTTATTGAGGAACCGTGGGGGTTGTCGGAGGCTCGGGGAGGGAAGCGTGTGTGCGCTATCGTTGCGCGAGTGGTGCTGTCTTCTTTTGCCCTTTTGGGCGCATTTATCCTGTCAAGTGTCGTTTTGTACTGTCTTAACTGCGTAATCGTTTTGGATGCTCAGCAGTATTTCAACCTGCATGTATTTTGCTATCGACTTGTTCTTGCTGCCGCTGCCTGCCTTGCATACGTGGTTTCTTGCGTAATTGTTGTTTCCTATTTTGGGTCCGGCTTCGGTCCGATTGGCATGCTGTTGCTTGTCAACGTCGTGGCGATCTACATACAGCTCGGGGCCAATTCCATGCTTCCGCTTCCAGCCTCGATGCTCATGTGGATTTGTGGCGTGACCCCGTTGGGGAATAGTCAATGCATTTCGATTCTAATTGACTGCCTAATAAACGTAGCAAGCGTTTTTGCCATCTGCTTTACCGTCGACCGATTGCGGTCGAGATTTCTTTGATTGTTTGTGAGGGATGACCATACCGAGCATACCAAATACAGGGGGGGCGGGCACCGTGGCTGGTGTCCGCCCCCCCCTGGTTTAGGAGGCTTTAACTTGTGTGGCTTGCGAGCTAGCGGGCCTGCTTTACCTTTGCCGCCGCCTCGACAAACGACTTCCACAGGTTAAAGTCGGTCTCGAGCGTCTTCCACGTGTACTCAGGGTGCCATTGTACGCCCAGACAGAAAGGTTGGCCTTCGACTTCGATGCACTCGGGAACGCCGTCGGTTGCCTTGGCGACCAAGCGCGTGCTCTTACCCAGACGATCGACGCAGCAGTGATGTGCGGAGTTGGTCTGGATCAGCCTGTGCCCGCCAACCGCGCGCTCCAGCAGCGAGCCCGGCACGACCTCGACAGGATGCACAGGGTCGTTGAGCACGTGGGTATGGCGCCACTGCGTGCGGCCCTCGCGCGCGCCTAGGCTCGGCACGTCCATGCACAGGGTGCCGCCGGTGGCGACATTGAGCAGCTGCGTGCCTCGGCAGGTGGTAAAGAGCGGCTTCTTGGCGCGAAGTACCTCGTTAACCAGCTTAAACTCAAAACGGTCGCGAATCTCGCAGCACAGCGTGGGGTCGTAAGGACGCTCGTCGCCCCAGCGTTTGGGGTTGACGTCCGGGCCGCCGGGAATGGCGATGCCGTCGGCGATTTCCACGTAATGACGGATAACGTCGACGTCTTCGGTAATGGACATCTGCAGCGGCAGACCGCCGGCGGCAAGAATGGCGTCGACAAATACGCTCGCAATCTCCTCGTTGGGGGAGAGCGTCTCGCTCAAATAGGGCTTCGCTTCTTCCCAGCGTGGTGCGACCAGGATGAGCGGGCGGTCGGCGGGATCGACGCCGACGTGCGGAGTGTAGGACGATGAGGTGCGGGTTCCGATCATGGGTGCGGCTTTCGAATCCGGGTGGACATGGCACAGGGGTGGCGCGGGACAAACGTTACTGATGAATTTGCCCGCGTGGCAATTGGGCTAGTGGCCCTTAATGGAGTTGAGGAAGTCCTGGGCGCGCTTGGTCTGGGGGTGGTCGAAGAACTCGTCGGGTGTGCCGGTTTCCACGATCTGGCCGTCGGCCATAAACACGACGCGGTCGGCCACGCGGCGGGCGAAGTTCATCTCGTGCGTGATGACGATCATCGTCATGCCCTGCTGGGCCAGACGGACCATGACCTCGAGCACCTCGTTGATCATCTCGGGGTCCAGCGCGCTCGTGGGCTCGTCAAAAAGCATGGCCTTGGGTTGCATGGCAAGCGAACGTGCGATGGCTACACGCTGTTGCTGGCCGCCCGAGAGCTGTGCGGGCACCTTATCGGCCTGCTCGGCAACGCCCACGCGGCCCAGCAGGTCCATGGCGCGCTCACGAGCTTCCTCCTTGGAGACGCCCAGCACATCGACCGGTCCCAGCATGACGTTCTGCAGTACGGTCATATGTGCAAACAGGTTGAACTGCTGAAATACCATGCCCAGCTCGGCACGCATGCGGGCAAGATCCTTGCCTTCCTGCGGCAGGGGCTCGCCCTCGATGAGGATTTCGCCCGAGTCGATGGTTTCCAGGCGGTTGATGGTTCGGCACATGGTCGACTTGCCCGAGCCCGAGGGTCCGATCACAACGACGACCTCGCCGCGGTCGACCGAGAGATTGATGTCGTTGAGGACGTGCAGATCGCCATAGTGCTTATCGACGTGCTTGAGCTCGATTAACGGCTGATTGCCGGTAGAAGAGGTACTCTGTGCCATGGTGCTCGGCTCCTTATGACTCGAAATGGTAAAGCGTTAGCGGATGATGGTCGCGCCGGTCTTGTGCGAAACGTAGACAGCGGCCTTGTTAATTGCGACGTTGATGAGGATGTAGATGACCGCGATTACAAGGTAGACCGACACGAGGGCGTCGTAGTTGGTAATGAGCACGCGGGCATTTTGCATGAGGTCGGGGTAGCTCACCACGTAGGCGACGGTGGTGTCTTTGACTACGACCACAAGCTGCGAAATCAACGACGGAATGATAAACCGAATAGCCTGCGGCAACACGATTTTAAAGGTGATTTTGGCCTTGGAGAGACCGAGTGCCTGGGCGGCTTCGACCTGGCCGCGCGGCACGGCGTTGACGCCGGCACGGAAGATCTCGGCGAGTACGCCGGCGGCAGCGAGCGCTACGGGAAGCGTGAGCATCCAAAACGACGGCAGCGCAATCTTGTACTGGGGCAGCACCAAAAAGAAGAAGTAGATGAACAGCAGGCTCGGTACGCCGCGGAAGAAATCGGTGAGTACGCGGCAGACCAGCTGCAGCGGCTTAATGTCGCTCGTGCGGCCGAGCATGAGGGCTAAGCCCAGCACCAGCGCGATGGCGCCAGCGGTGAGTGCGACTTTAACGGTACCCTCAAAGCCGGCAAGCAGGAACTTCCAGGTGGTGAGGTGCGTAAAGAAATACCAATAGTGGACCGAAAGCTGGCCGGTCACATAAAAGCGCTGCAACACGAGGACGACGAGCGCGGCGACGGCAACAAGCGAGATGGCGGTGCCGATGCGAATCTTGACGCGCATCTTGGGGCCGGGAGCCTCGTAGAGCGCATCACGCATGGTGAGCGCAGAAGAGGAGTGCTTGCTCATCGGAGGATCCTCACCTTCTTATCGATGTAGTTGCCAATGTGGCTCACCACAAAGGCCGTGCCCAGGTAGCCGAGCGCCGAGATAAAGAACGCGGTGACGCCTCCGAGCGAGCGCGTGTTGATGTAGCTCACCACGCCGGTGAGCTCCTGCGGTTTAAGCGGCACCTGGCTGCCGAGCGCGGTGGTGAGCATGACGGCGATAAAGAGGTTGGTCATGGGCAGCACGCTCGAACGCAGCGCCTGCGGAATCACGATCTTGGCGAGGATACGGCTAAAGTTCATGCCCAGCGAGCGGGCGGCTTCCACCTGGCCGACGCCTACGGTGTTGATGCCGCTCATAAAGTTCTCGGAGCCAAAGGCCGAGCCCAAAAGGACCGTGGCGACGATAACGCAGGTGCGGTAGGGCAGAACGACCTTGAGCGGCGGCAGCGCATAGACGACGATGATGAGCAGCGCGATGCCGGGGATGTTACGGAAGACCTGAACATACAGGTCGCCAAAGACGCGCAGCGGCTTGAGCGGCGACACGCGCATCACGGTGACGGCGACGGCCAGCACCATGGCGATGGCAAACGACTCAAGCGTCATGCCCCAGGTTGCTAGCAGTGCGTCGATATAGTTCTGGCCATAGAGCGACCAGAGCTCGGAGAGACTCATGCGGACCTCCCGCCGGTAAGGAAAGGGGCTCCCGTGTGTACGGAAGCCCCGACAACTCAGTGAGGAAACAGTTTACCGCAATAAAGCGCATCATGCGTTTCCGTATGGTTTCGTTGCGGTCGTTACCAGGCTCGCTGCCTAGGCGCCGATCTCGGGCAGCTCGGGAACATTGGTGTCGCCCGTACGGTCACCGATGCAGATCTGCCACAGCTCGGTCCAGGTGCCGTCGTCCTCGATCTTCTTAAGGAAGTCGTTGACAAAGGCGACGCCGTCGGAATCGAGCGGCAGGCCGATACCATAGGGCTCCTTGCTGCCGAAGGGCTTGCCGGCGATCTTGTACTTACCGGGCTCGCGGACCAGGGCGCTCTGCTGCATGTTGTTATCGATGACGTAGGCGTCAACGCGGCCCTGCTGGAGTGCCTGGCGGGCCTCCTCGTCGGTCTTGAACTCCTGCTGGCTGGCCTTGGGGGCGAACTCCTCCAGGATGGCGGGGCCGTTGGAGCCGGACTGGACAGCGACGTTCTTGTCGGCCAGGTCGTCGACGCTCTTGATGTCGTCGTTGTCGGCGAGCACCAGGATAGCCTGCTGGGTGTAGTAGTAGGGACCGGCAAAGGAGACGAGCTTCTTGCGCTCATCGGTAATGGTGTAGGTGGCAAAGACGGCGTCGACCTGGCCGTTCTGCAGGACAGACTCGCGCGTGTCCGAGGTCACCTGGGTGATCTCGACCTTGTTCTCGCCCAGAATGTAGTTGGACAGGAGCTGTGCGATGCCGGCATCGAAGCCGCGGGTCTGACCGTCCTTCTCGTTGAGGAGGGAGAAGAGCGTGGAGGTCTGAACGCCACCGATCTTAAAGACGCCGGCGTTCTTGACGGCCGTCGCCCAGGTGCTGGCGGCGATGGCGTCATCATCGGCCTTGGGGCCGTCGTTGACGAGCTTGTCGAATGCCTTGGCATCGAGCGTGGTGGAAGCCTCGGTATCTGCGGAGCTCTTGGAGGAGCCGGCGGCGGAACCCTTGTCGGCCTCGGCGCTGGTGTCAGAGCAGCCGGCAAGACCAAAGCCGGCGACGGTTGCGAAGGTGGCGGCGACGAAGCCGCGGCGGTCGAGAACGACCTGCTGGGAGAGGTTCTTGCTCATAGTAGAACACCTTTCTCAATAAAATCCCTAGCGGTTGAGTAGAGTTATACCCCATTGCGTTCAGACGGGTCAACACGAAATAACTCAGAAACATACTTGTCTTATGGGTAATTCAACCTACCAAAAAGGGACAGGCACCTTTGTGGTGGTTCTGGCCGATGCAGCGGCATGCCTTACTGTTTTGTCTCGATCTGTAACATCTGCAGCCGTTTTTGCCGAGTGACTGTTACAGATCGAGATTATCTCCTTAGGGGAATTCGAATGTCTCAATCTGTAACATCTGGACGGGCAAAAGGTCTCTATCTGTTACAGATTGAGACAAACGTCGGGGACTAAGACGTCTTGTCTCGATCTGTAACAGTTAGACGGGAATTCGGGCCCTAGATGTTACAGATTGAGATAATCGCGTCGCGAAAATAAAAACCTCCGCAGGGATGCTTTCCTTGCGGAGGTTTTTTACTCGTTGAGTAGCCTTACGGCTTCGGCGGCCATGTTCTCGACCGTCATGCCGTTCTGTGCGAGCAGTTCGTTGGGGTCGTAGCGGTCGGGGAAGCCCTTGGCGATGCCAAAGGTGCGCGTGCGCACGGGCGTGCAGGCCAGGTAGCACGCCACGCGCTCGCCCCAGCCGCCGTCCAAGATGCCGTCCTCGAGGGTGACGACAACACGATGCTCGGCGGCAAGGCTATCGAGGAACTCACGGTCGAGCTCGGTCGCAAAGCGCGGGTTGACGAGTGTGGCCTCGATGCCGTACTCGGCGGCCAAGCGGTTTGCCACGCGCTCGCCCAGCTCAAAGAAATCGCCGAGCGCGAGCACGGCAACGTCGCGGCCCTGACGCACCACGTTGTAGCGCGCGACGCCGTAATCGGCATCCTCGGCGGGCGCAAGGTCGGGACGGCTTACCAAGCCAATGCCCGGCACGCGAATCGCCACGGGATGCTCGCGGTGATCGAGCGACCAACTCAGCATGGACAGATATTCCTCCATGCAGGCCGGAGCCAAGTAGTGCATGTTGGGAAGTCCGCCCAGCATGGAAATATCAAAGAACGAAAGATGCGTCTCGGACGTGGTGCCAAAGATCGACGCACCAAACACCAGGATGGTTGCGGGGGCGTCGTTGAGGCACAAGTCGTGCCACAGCTCGTCGTAGGCGCGCTGCAAAAACGTGCCGTACACACCAAAGACTGGCTTGGCGCCCGAGCGCGCAAGCGCGGTGGCAAAGGTCACAGCGTGCTCCTCGGCAATGCCCACATCGACGAACTGTTTGCCGGCGGCAGCGCGAAGCTCGGGTGTAAAGCCCATGATGTAGGGCGTGGCGGCCGTGATGCCAACGACCTGTGGATCGCGCTCGATGGCGGCGCTGAGCGCCTCGCCCGTAATGTCGGCATAGGTGCGCGGCGCAGGCTCGCTCGGATGGCCCGGGCAGAGCTTGCGTCCAGTTGCCATGTCAAACGGACCCACGTGGTGCCAGCGTTCGGGGTCGCTCTGGGCTGGCTCAAAGCCCTTACCCTTGGCGGTGGAGACGTGCAGCACGATGGGATGATCGATATTGCGCAGTTCCTGCAACGCATCGACGAGGGCCAACACATCGTTGCCGGCGTCCAGATAGCGGTAGTCGAGCCCCATCGCGCGGAAAACGTTGCGCTCACAGGCGCCGTTGCTGGCGCGCAGCTCGGCCAGATTGCGATACAGGCCACCGTGGTTCTCGGCGATGGACTGGTCGTTATCGTTGACGATGATGATCAGGTTGCTGTCGAGTTCGGCGGCATTGTTGAAGCCCTCAAACGCCAGGCCGCCCGAAAGCGAGCCGTCGCCAATAACGGTAATGACGTTGTACGCATCGCCCGCCAGGTCGCGCGCGTGGGCAAGGCCGCAGCCCAAGCTCACCGAGGTCGAGGTGTGACCCATGGCGAACAGGTCGTGCTCGGACTCGTCGGGATTGGCAAAGCCAGATGCCTCACCATAACGCTCCGGATCGATATAAGTGTACGCGCGCCCCGTCAGCGCCTTGTGGGCGTAGGTCTGGTGCGAAACGTCAAAGACAATCTTGTCGATGGGGGAGTTAAACACGCGATGAAGCGCAACCGTAAGCTCAACAACGCCCAAGTTGGGGGCAACGTGCCCGCCGACGGCGGCGGAGCTTTCGAGGATTGCCTGGCGGATCTCGCCGCAGAGCTGCGGGAGCTCGGCGCGATTAAGAGCCTTGACGTCCTCGGGCGTTGTCGTTTGCGTAAGCAGCATCGTTGTGGGTTACTCCATGCGAATCGTGCGCCGGCACTCCCTCGGCCGGCACAATTGCACAAGACAGTCTCGCACATTTTGGCGTTTGATATGTGACGGCGGCGCGGTAATTCGCCAACTGGTGGGGCAAAACGTTTTGTCCGATGCCATACTGATATGTTCCATGATGTTTTTATCGATTGTGCACAGTCCGTGGCTTGTCGCCGTGAGTCGCTGGAAGGAGGCAGCATGTCCGATACCGTTCGTGCCGAGAAAATCGCGCACGAGGTCGACTATGCCGCCCGCCAGCTGGCCCAGGCGGGCCGCTTGGACCTGACGCACGAGTTTATCCAGCATGGCGACGTGACGGTCTATGCACATGTGACTTCGGTAGCGCGGGCGAGCCTGTCCTTTGCCGAGCGCTTGGGCCGTGCTGGCATTTCGGTCGACCGTGCTTCGTTGTTGCGCGGGGCCCTGCTGCACGATTACTTTCTCTACGATTGGCACGACCCCGACCCGAGCCATCGACTGCACGGATTTCGGCATCCATTTTTTGCCCTGGCGCGTGCGGAGGAAGATTTTGATCTGACGTCTCGTGAGCGGAATATTATCGTGCGCCATATGTTTCCGCTGGTGCCGGTGCCGCCGACGTGTCGTGAGGCATGGATTGTGTGTCTGACGGATAAATGGTGCGCTCTGCGCGAGACGGTCGCCGGTCGTCTGCCGCGCAAGGACGAGGCTGACGATAGCGTGAGTGGCGAATCGAGCGAGAAGAGGAGAGGGTAGACGGTGGGGACCGCGATCGACATGGCATTTGACGGCGCGACGCTTGCCGCCTGCCCACTCTCGGCACTGGTGCTCTCGTTTGCTTTTTACGGGTTTTGCGGTTGGGCATGGGAGTCGACAGTATGCGCCATGCTCAATCACGGACGATTTGCCAACAGTGGCTTTTTGCTGGGGCCGTGCTGCCCCATCTATGGCGCGGGCGGCATTGCCTGCTGGCTGCTGTTGCGCGGAATTCCTGACGCGTCGAGCCAGTTTGTCGCCGCAGCGCTCGTATGTAGCGTGATTGAGTACAGCGTGGGCGTGCTGTTGGAAAAGACAACAGGCGCACGCTTTTGGGATTACTCGCACCTGCCGTTTAACTTGCACGGACGTATCTGTCTGTACTGGGCCTGCGCGTTTGGCTTAGGCGCGTTGTGTATTTGCCGCGTGGTGGAGCCGGCGGTTGGGCCTGCTTGCCCATCTGCCGGTGCTGATTGTGCGGCTGTCCGCGTTTATCGTCGCGGTCGCGATGATGGTCGACGCGGTGTGCTCGTTGGCGAGCTGGCGCCGCCTGTCCGACCAGCTGGAGCGCGTCCGGGCCGACCTTGCCGACCGCATCAACGAGTCGCTTGCCGATGCGTCCGACTCCATGCTCGAACGTATTCCCGATTCGACGATTGACTCGGTGGCACAGACGCACATCCGTAGCCGTGCCGTTAACGCGTGGCTGGCCGAGCTGGGTGACGCCGCGCTCGATGCCCTGCGCGAGAAGGCTTCGATGCCGACGTTTATCGCGGATGGTGCTCGCGGCCTGGCGCTTGCCGCCCGCCGCGTGGCCGATGCCGCGCCGAACATGCCGCGTCCGTCGCTCAGCCGTCGCCTTGCCGGCAAGCGCATGAGCCGTCCGGTGCCGAGCGTGTCACTCAGCCGCCGCGACCTACGCTTCTTTAACGCTTTCCCGCGTCTGCGCATCAATCGCTACGAAGGTGTCATTCGAGCAACTAATCTCCGCGACCGCGCCCACGAGCTGTTTCGGCGCTAGCCGGGACGGGCGCGCTCACGGCTTCCTTGCTCGCGTATTTCCCGTTCGTTTCGCGCCCGTTGCCGCGCCGTTTCCAAGATTGCGGCACCGTTTCCATTCGACAACGCAGCGTTTAACAACGCCGTATCTGGTCTACACCAGTTGCCCCTCGGCCGCATTATGGGCGCCGACAACGTCCACGCGACCAAGGGAGAGCGAATGTACGATACGGGATCGACAACGTTTATGCTCATCTGCACCATGTTCGTGTTTTTAATGACACCGGGTCTGGCGTTTTTCTATGGCGGCCTGTCCAGGCGCAAAAATGTCATCAACACCATGCTCATGTGCTTTGGCGCCATTGGCCTGGTTGGTGTGCTGTGGATTGTCGCCGGCTGGTCGCTGGCCTATGGCGGTGACGGCTCAAGTCCGTTTATTGGGGGCCTTGACCAGCTGCTGTGCCTGCCGGTGCTCAACCAGGTGCTGCAGGCGGCCGAGGGCAGTGCCGCGGACGGTGCCGTCTACCCTCAGATCATTAACATTGCCTTTCAGATGGCGTTTGCCATGATCACGGCCGCTATCGTTACGGGCAGCCTGGCCGGCCGCGTTAAGTTTGGCGCCATGACGGCTTTCCTGGGCATTTGGCTGCTCGTGGTCTATGCGCCGCTCGCCCACATGGTTTGGGGCGGCGAGGGCTCCTTTATCGGCGACATCATCGGCGCGCTCGACTTTGCCGGCGGCGACGTGGTGCACATTTCGTCCGGTCTTACGGGCCTGATCCTCTGCTTAATGCTCGGCCGTCGTCGCGGTTTTGGCATGGTGAGCTATCGCCCGCATAACGTGCCGTTTGTGGCGCTGGGCGCCGGGCTGCTTTGGTTTGGCTGGTTTGGCTTTAACGGCGGCAGCGAGTTTAAGGCCGACGCCGTGGCGGCACTCGCCATCCTCAACACCGTGACGGCCAGCGCGGCGGGCATGGTCTCGTGGCTTGTCGTCGAGCGCGTGCACACCGGTCGCCCCACGCTGGTGGGTGCCAGCACCGGTCTGGTTGCGGGCCTTGTGGTGGTCACGCCGGGTGCGGGCTTTGTCGAGCCGTGGGCAGCGCTGGTCATGGGCCTGATCGTCTCGCCTGTCTGCTACTTGGCCATCAGTCATCTCAAGACCAAGTTCGGCTACGACGATGCGCTCGACGCGTTCGGTTGCCACGGTATCGGCGGCATCTTGGGCGGCGTGCTCACAGGCCTGTTCTGCGTGCCGGAGCTCTCGTGGACCGGTAAGGGTGGCCTGTTCTACACGGGCGATGTGTCGCTGCTGGTCTCGCAGATCTTGGGCATTGTGGTGACGGTCGCTATTGTGCTGGTGCTCGATTTGGTGATCGCCGCGGTGGTCAAGGCGCTGTTCCACGGCAGCCTGCGCGTGGACGAGGCCGACGAGGCGCTGGGCTTGGATGCGAGTCAGCACGGCGAGAGCGCCTACCCTTCGTTCTCCGGACTCGATTAGCAGGTTTCCCAAGCTCCGCACCTTGCCGTTCAATCGTCGCGCGGCTTTCCCAGGCACCCGATCTTGCCCCTCAAACCGTCGCTTGCGTACCGAAGTACGCGGCGCTCCTCTTTCGGGGCAATCTCGGGCACCTCGAAAACCCGCGTCATTGAATGGCAATTCATTTCTTTTATTGAAGAGAGGAATTCACTATGAAGAAGATTACGGCGATCGTTCGTGCCGAGAAGCTTGAGGTTCTTAAGGACGCGCTGTTTGCTGCTGATGTTCGCGGTATGACTATCAACCAAGTGCAGGGCTGCGGCGCGCAGCATGGCTGGAAGGAATACGTGCGCGGCAACGAGTTACTTGTCAACACGATCCCTAAGGTGCAGTTCACCCTCATCTGCGCCGATGAACATATCGACGGCATTGTCGACATCATCTGCAATGCCGCCCGCACCGGTGCCGTTGGAGACGGCAAGATTTGGGTCGAGCCGGTCGAGGAGGTTATCCGCATCCGTACCGGCGAACACGGCCCCGCTGCGGTGTAGGACAATCTTTCGCCTGACGGGCGTGCCTCTCTTGGGGCGCGCCCGTTCTCGTCTACAATATCGTGCAGACGAAGGAGAGGCACGCCCATGATCAAGATGTTTGCGAGTGACTTAGATGGAACGCTGCTGAACGCCCTGCACGAGGCGGATGGGACCATCCGCCGTGCCATTCGCGAGCTGACCGAGGCTGGCCTGCATGTGGTTCCCGCGACCGGGCGCTCGACGTTGCCAATCGGCGAGCATGGCTTTACGGGGCTGGCGCTCGATGCCTGCTGCTCTAACGGCTCCATCGTGCGCGACAGTCATGGCGAGGTGCTCAAAACCTGGACCATCGATCCGCAGGTTACCGAGGAGCTGCTCAAGGCATTCCCGGACATTTGCTTTGATTGCTCCACACCCGATGGCATGTTCTCGAGCGGTTCGTTCGAGATGCATCAGGCGGGCTTTAAAAAGGACAGCCCCATCAAGCGTATTGTGATGCGCGGCATGCGTGCACGTGGCGGGTATCATGAGGAGCAGTATTTCGATCAGTCGATCGGCGATATCTTGCGTCACGATGTATGCAAGATCAATTGTCGCGTGACCTCACCCGAGCTGGAGCGCGACCTTAAGGCGTATTTGGCCGAGCGCTCGGACCGCGTGGTCAACGCGCCGTTCGATCCGGTGATGTTTGAGATCACAGACGTGGCGTGCAACAAGGGCGAGAGTGTGGCTTGGCTGGCGGGCTACTACGGTATTGCCGAGGATGAGGTCGCGGTCTATGGCGACGGCGGCAACGATATCGCCATGCTCAAGCGTTTCCGTCACAGCTACGCGACCAAAAACGCAAGCGATGCAGCCAGGGCCGCCGCGAGCGCGACCATCGGCAGCTGCATGGTCCACGCCGTCCCCAAACACATGCTCGCCACCATGCACAAGCAAAACTCCCGCACCGTCATCGAATAATGTGACAAAGGGACAGCCCTTTTGTCACAGAGGTCTGTGTGCTTGGAATACGAACATATATTCGTATATATAACTAGGCTCTGGTAGAATCGGTATCGTTGACGGCAGTTCCATGTGCCGGGCAGCGCCCTCCATCTGATGGGAGGTGATGCCCATGACCGATCTGATTGATTTCGTGAGACTTTTGACCGCTTTGGTCTCGTTCTTCACGGCGCTCGTCGGGCTTTCCGAGGCACTCAAGCAACGTTCGAAGCAACGTAAGACGATATGAGAAAGCCATTTGGGTCGCCTCCCCCGCGGCGCAGCTTCTTTCCGCGGGCTCGGGATGCCACAATG
>NZ_JBCPDN010000018.1:0-16458 GCF_040915425.1 Collinsella aerofaciens
CGAGGTCCTGCCGTTGCGCTTGGTCCGACCGCCGCAGTAGGGGCAATAAACGGCCTTCATGGGCACCTCTTCCGAAAGGGTATTTAACGGTTCCGGAAAAGGTTATCTACCTGCGGGAACGATAGGCAACCGGACACACATTCTGTCCGAGCGGTTAAAAGCGGGCACGGAATTTAAACGGCTGAAAAAGGGGCATCGAACTGCGCCGATACCCCTAAAGTAGACACACATTTTGTCCTATAAGCCCCAAAACAGAGGGGAACCCCTTCCAACAAGGAGCTCCCCTCTGCTCAAATCATTTCAGCTAAGTACCTAGACACTCAAGACGCCATCTTGGCGGCGAGTAAGTAAACCTAGGGCCTGGCCGGGCGGCACGGGTTAACTTTTCGTAGATTCCGCACGCAAAGAAAGCCACTTAATGTGGCTTTCGTCTTGCGCAGGACCTGACCGAGCGAAAAGTTAACCCGTGCCGCCCGGCCAGGCCCGATGGGAAGGCTACCGAGCCGCCAAGATGGCGTCGATGAGCGTCAGTACGCCCCCGTCGTTGTTGCTCGGAATGCGCCACTTGGCGTGCGCGTTCATGTGCTCCTCGGCATTGTCCACGATAAAGCTGTGACCGACGCGCTCGAGCATGGGGATGTCGTTATAGGTGTCGCCCACGGCGGCAGCATCGGCAATATCGATGCCCAGGTGCTCGCACAGGTGAGCGACGCCGGCGCCCTTGTCGACGCCCAGGTTCATAAAGTCGATCCACTCGCGCCCGGCGTTGGTGACGTAGAGCTTGTCCGAGAACTCGGGGCTATAGGTCTCGCGGAAAGCGGGCTCGGCGTCGTAGCCGGGGAAGAAGACCGAAATCTTGTTGGACTCGAAATCAATGCCCTCAAAGCTGTCGACGTAGTTGATTGTGTTGTAGTAGACGCTGATCTCGTCGTGGTATTGATGATCGCGGGCAAGCACGTAGAACTCGTCGAAGCAGCACAGGACGGGGACAGCGCGAGAATCCTCCGAGGCGCGGCTCAAGACCTGCTGGTACAGCTCCACGTCGATAATGCTCTTATAGATATAGCTGCCACGATAGATCACGCATGCGCCGTTGTCGGGACAAAAGGCGAGGCGGTTCTTGATGCCCTCGAACATCTCTTCGAGCTTGGGGGCGGGACGTCCGCTGGCGGGGCAGAATACGATGCCGGCTTCGGCGAGCTTGTCCAGGCGTTCGTCAAGGCCCTGCGGCAACACGCGCTCGTCGGTGAGCAGCGTCTTGTCCATATCGACGGCGAGAATCTTAATGTTTCCGATATTGGTGTCCGATTCGTAAGTTTGCATAAAAGCGCGCCTTTCGTTTCGAAATTGTTTCAGACGTTATAACCATCAACCAGTAACTGAGCGTATTGTCGCAGGAACGGAGCGTATTTGCACCACGCTTCACAAACTAATGAAAAAACTTTTCAGAAATTTGAATTTGTCGCTTGCGCAGCGTGCACTTTATCGTAATATAGCGAACATCGAAAACGGAGACGGCAAAAGAGCCGTTTACCGAGGAAAAGGTACCGTTTGCGATATTTGAATTGCGCCCGGCGATACGTGAAAGGAGAGGCAGATGCAGTTCGTAAAGATCATCACCACTGCAGACAATGCCATCCGACGCCAGCGCGCAATTTCCCGACGACGATAACAATCGTCTCTGTCCGCATGGGGGCGCAATGCCTCAACAGAGTCATTTTGAGGTCGTTGGGTTTAAGCACGACATAGCCGCATGTTTCTAGGGCATGCCTGTGATGCATTCTGCTGAATAACCTGATATTGCACGGTTTTTGACCTCAAGGTGACTTGCAACTGACCGATGTTCTAACTAGCTACCAAGGGCGAAAGGAAACAGCCATGAGCAAGGAAAAAGTCGTTCTCGCATATTCCGGTGGTCTTGATACATCCGTATGTGTCAAGTGGCTCCAGGACGAGAAGAATCTCGATGTCGTTTGTGTCTGCGGCAACGTGGGCCAGGAAGAGACCGGACTGGATGCCAAGAAGCAGAAGGCGCTCGACCTGGGCGTTCTGGATTGCCAGGTGCTCGATCTGCGCGACGAGTTCTCCGATGAGTTCTTGACCAAGGCCATCGCAGCAAACTCCATGTACGAGAACAAGTATCCGCTGCTCTCCGCTCTTTCCCGTCCGCTGCTTGCCAAGAAGCTTGTTGAGGTCGCTCACGAGTTTGGCGCGACCTACGTCGCCCACGGCTGCACCGGCAAGGGTAACGACCAGGTCCGTTTTGAGGCTGCCGTCAAGGCCCTCGATCCCGAGCTCAAGGTCATCGCCCCGGTTCGCGAGTGGGACCTGAAGTGCCGTCCCGACGAGGTCGCCTATGCCCACGCTCACAACGTGCCGGTTCCCGAGGGTGCCAACGACAACCCCTACTCCATCGACGACAACCTGTGGGGTCGCGCCATCGAGTGCGGTCACCTGGAGGATCCCTGGAACGAGCCGCTCGACGACGCTTGGGTTATGACCAAGAATCCCGAGGACACGCCCGACACCCCGACCTACACCGAGATTGAGTTTGAGGCCGGCAAGCCCGTCGCCGTCGACGGCAAGAAGATGAAGCTGTCCGAGATCGTCATCGCCCTCAACAAGATCTCCGGCGACAATGGCTTTGGCCGTCTCGATCTGGTCGAGGATCGCCTGGTGGGCCTTAAGAGCCGCGAGTGCTACGAGGTTCCCGGCGCCCTGACGCTCATCACCGCCCACAAGGCGCTCGAGGACATCTGCGTCGAGGGCGACCTGCTCAAGACTAAGATCAAGCTCGAGCAGGATTGGGCCACCGCCGTGTACAACGGCCAGTGGTACAGCCCGCTCAAAAACGCGCTCGATGCCTTTATGGCCGATACCCAGAAGTTCGTGACCGGCACTGTCCGTCTGAAGTTCTTTAAGGGCAACTGCCATGTCGTCGGCCGCAAGAGCCCCTTCAGCCTCTACGACTACGGTCTGGCTACCTACGACCGCGACACCACGTTCGACGAGAAGGCCAGCGCCGGCTTTATCGAGATCGATACGCTGTCGCTCAAGACGTGGGCAAAGGTCCAGGGCCCCAGCTCTGCTGCCGCCCAGGCCTAGCGCCTCCTTCCCTTGGTATCCGCGCGGCCCATCCGCGTGATACATAACGGGCGCACGGGGTCCCTACCTTTCGTTATGCTTGCTGACACTTCTTAACATCGGTGGCCCCTACGTTCCGCCCGCATATATGATGCCGCGTCTGCGGCTGAGTCCGAGCCCCGCCGGGGTTGTCCGGCGGGGCTCCTTCTATTAATTTGGCGGCACTGCGCCTATATATATGAGGAGTATCCATTATGTTCAATGCTATCGCGCATGCTTTACTTGCCCTCGCGCCCGAGTTCGATGCTGCAAGGGTCGAGGACGTCCCTATGAGCCTGAAGGCCTGGATCGATGGTTCGCAGGGCAACATCCGGAGGGAGACGTTGGGCGCCAAGTGCATGGCGCGTCACTTCTTTGCAAATTAGCTACATGGCTCCGCACACGGTGGGGAATGTGTAAAACTAGCGGTTGAAAGAACGCTTTAGCGATATGGCGCATTGCTTTGGGCGCTTGTTTTGGTATTTGGAGAAAGGGGACGGTTCCATGGCTCTTTGGGGCGGTCGTTTTGAGGCAGGCGTGGCCGAGGTCACGCAGGAGTTTGGTGCGTCGCTGCCGGTCGACAAACATCTCTATAAGCAGGATATCGCCGGCTCTAAGGCGCATGCCAAAATGCTGGCGGCCCAGGGCATCATCAGTGCCGAGGACGAGCAGGCGATTGCCAAGGGCCTGACCGGAATCGAACAGGATATCGATGCCGGCAACTTCACCTTCGACATCAACGACGAAGACATTCATATGTCCATCGAGAGCGAGCTGACGCGTCGCATCGGCGAGGCCGGTAAGCGCTTGCATACCGGACGTTCGCGCAACGACCAGGTGGCGACCGACACACGCCTGGGCGTCAAGGCGCTGGCCAAGGAGCTCATGGAGGCCAATCTTGAGCTGCGCCATGTGCTGGTGGATGCGGCCAAGAAGTACGACAAGGTGATTCTGCCGGGCTACACGCACATGCAGCACGCTCAGCCCGTGCTGCTGTCGCATCATCTGCTGGCGTATTCCTGGATGTTCGCGCGCGACTTTACGCGCCTGAAGGCCGCCTTTGATGCCGCCGACAACTGCCCGCTGGGTGCTGCCGCGCTTGCCGGTACGAGCTATCCACTCGATCGTCAGATGACGGCTGCCGAGCTTGGCTTTGCGGGCGTGATTCCCAACTCGCTCGATGCGGTTTCCGACCGCGATTTCCTGCTCGATCTGCATTATGCTGGCTCCGTCATGGCCATGCACCTGTCACGTCTTTCCGAGGAGATCGTGCTGTGGTCGAGCTCCGAATTTGGCTTTATCACGCTTTCCGACTCTTACTCCACTGGTTCGTCCATCATGCCGCAGAAGAAGAATCCCGACTTTGCCGAGCTTATCCGCGGCAAGAGCGGCCGTGTATATGGCAACCTGGTGCAGCTGCTCGTGACCATGAAGGGTCTGCCGCTTGCTTATAACAAGGACTTGCAGGAGGACAAGGAGGGTGCGCTCGATACCGCCCATACGCTCATGCAATGCCTGTCGGTTATGGCCGGTATGATTTCGACTTGGACCGTCAACGAGGATGCCATGGCGCGCGAGTGCGGCGTGGGACACCTTGCCGCCACCGATGTTGCCGATTACCTGGCTAAGCGTGGTCTGCCGTTCCGCGAGGCACATGCCGTGGTGGGCCATCTGGTCCTGATGTGTGAGAAGCGTAGCTGCAATCTTGAGGACCTGCCGTTTGAGGTGTTCCAGGAGGCAAGCCCGCTCTTTGAACGCGATATTACCGAGGCGCTCGACATCCCGTCGATTGTCGCTGCACGCACGACCGAGGGCGGTACCGCCCCTGCCGCCGTTGCCGTGCAGCTGCAGCGTGCCGAGGCACAGCTCGTGGCCGACGAGGGCGTGTTCGGATCGCTGACCAAGGTCGTCGAGATGGGCCACGGGATAAAGTAAGGGTTTGGCCGAAGCCGTTTTTGCCATTTATTGAGGAATCGTATTTTGCTTTACGGGCGTCTGCTGATGTGGGCGTCCGTATTTTGTTGCTATGGGGGAGGGGCTTGTCGAGAAGTTCTGTAGGACCTTTGGGCAGGTTGTGAAGGGGGTACGTTCGCGGGCGGCAACCGACCGTCTGCTCTGCTCGATGCGGTTGATGGGCAGTCGGATGGTACTCTAATCGAGCTTCGAAACAGAAGTGACACATATGGAACGCTTCAATAAATTGCAACGTTTCAATAAACAGCTTTTTGTTTAACTGCAGCTAAAACTCTGTTACGATGCAGTCCAGGCGGGTGCCGGAATGGGACTTGGGCACGCGCGAACCTACTTGAAAGGCTACCTTATGGCTATCGAGAAGACCTTCATCATGATTAAGCCCGACGCCGTGCGCGACCGCAAGATCGGCGAGATTGTTGCTCGCATCGAGCGCAGCGGCCTTGTCATCGAGCGCATGGAGATGACCACGCTCGAGCGCGCTACCGTCGAGGAGCACTACGCCCATCTGGCCGACAAGCCCTTCTTTGGCGGTCTCTGTGACTTTATGACGAGCGGTCCGGTCGTCAAGATGGTCGTTTCCGGTCTCTCCGCTGTTGCTAAGATGCGCACCCTCATGGGCGCTACTAATCCGCTTGACGCCGCTCCTGGTACCATCCGCGGCGACTTTGCCGTCGATGTCAACGCCAACGTGATCCACGGCTCCGACTGTTTGGAGAACGCCGAGATTGAGATCAAGCGCTTCTTTGGCTAAACCAGCTTTGACTCCTTAAAGCTGTTAGCGTGTGGCTTGGGCGCCGCGGAGCTCCATCCGCGGCGCCCTTTTATTTCAAAATCTATGAAGGGACCCGCTCGGACATGCGTTCCGAGCGGGCCCCTGCTGTTAGCTTGTGGCACTGAATAGTTTAGGCTTCGTCGACGATCTTAAGGCCGCGCGTGTGATCGATCTCGTTGAGGAGGTTAACGCGACGCTCGTGACGACCACCCTCAAACTCGGCGTCGAGCCACTCGTCGACAATCATCTTGGCGAGTTCGGAGCCCACGACGCGGGCGCCAAAGGCGAGCACGTTGGTATTGTTGTGCATGCGGGAGAGCTTGGCGCTGAAGGGCTCGGAGCACACAACGGCGCGTACGCCCTCGACCTTGTTGGCAGCCAGGCTGATCCCGACGCCGGTGCCACAGATGAGGATGCCCAGGTCGACGTCGCCGTTGGCAACGGCCTTACCCACCTTGTAGCCGGCGATAGGGTAGTCAAAGCTCTCGGAGGTGTCGGTGCCAAAGTTCACGACCTCGCAGCCGCGCTCCTTCAGGTGCTCGGAAATGATGTTCTTGAGCTCGACGGCGGCGTGGTCGTTACCGATACCGATCTTCATGGATGGTTCCTCTCTGGTCTGTGCGGCGCAAATGCTAAAGGTGTTTACCGCGTTCGACTGCATAATAGCGCGACTTTTGCGTAAACGCCCGAGCGTTTTTTGGTCAAACGCTTTAGCAGGCAACAAGACTGGCTTCTCGTGAATGAATGTCGTCAGTTTGCGCTTGAGCGCCGTCTGCCGGAACCATGGTTGCGGTTTTTGATGCATTGTTATCAAATAAAGGAGCTAACTTTTTTGAGAGCCCAGCCCGTTATGCAAGCAGGAGATACCTATGCCTACCGATTCCATCCGTGATGCCGCGTTTTGCGATGTTTTGAACCGCGAACTTGTCTGTGCACTCGGCTGCACCGAGCCCATTGCCGTTGCCTATGCAGCGGCGCTGGCGAGTCAGACGCTCGGTTGCGAACCCGATCATATGGACGTTGCCTGCTCGGGCAACATCATCAAGAACGTTAAGAGCGTGACCGTGCCCAACTCGGGCGGCATGCACGGTATTGAAGCGGCGGCCGTGCTGGGTGCCGTGGGCGGCGACGCCAAGAGCGCGCTCGAGGTGCTCGAGAGCGTTGACGATAAAGACCGTGCGCGCGTGGCCGAGCTTCTCGCCGACGCCGGCTACTGCGATGTGTCGCTTGTCGAGGGTGTGCCCAACCTCTACATCAAGGTGACAGCGACGGCCGGGGGCCATACCGCGGTCGTCGAGATTACCGACCACCACACCAACGTTACGTGCCATACGCTCGATGGTATTCCGGTATGCGGCAAGTCGGCGGGGGAGTGCGCCGCCTGCGCCGAGCGCGTGGTGGCCGAGCGTGCGGCAGATAACGCCGATACCCCTATGAGCATTGAGTCCATCATCGACTTTATCGAGGACGGTGACATTGAGGACGCCCGTGCTGCCGTTGAGCGTCAGATTGAGCTGAATGGCGTAATCAGTGCCGAGGGCCTTGCGCACGCTTGGGGCGCCGAGGTGGGTCGTACGCTGCTGGGTGCTCGTGCCGATGACGTCGCCTGCCGTGCCCGTGCCCGTGCGGCCGCCGGGTCCGACGCCCGCATGAACGGTTGCGCGCTGCCGGTCGCCATTGTGTGCGGCTCGGGCAATCAAGGCATTACCTGCGCATTGCCCGTCATGGAGTATGCCGAGTACCTGCGTTGCGACCACGAGCGCCTGGTGCGCGCCGTGATGCTGTCCGATCTTATCGCCGTGCATATCAAGAGCTATATTGGTGCGCTCTCGGCGTTTTGCGGTGCTATTTGCGCCGCGTGCGGCGCCGGCGCCGCGATTACCTGGCTGTGCGGTGGCACGCGCGAGCAGATTGGCGCGACGGTCTCGAACACGCTCGGTAACGTGGGCGGCATCGTGTGCGACGGCGCCAAAGCGAGCTGTGCCGCCAAGATCTCGGCTGCCGTCGATGCGGCGATTCTGGGCCATGATATGGCCATGCAGGGTCGCGGCTTCCGCGCCGGCGAGGGCCTGATCCAAGATACCGTTGAGCAGACAATCGCCAGTATGGGCTACGTAGGCCGCGTAGGCATGAAGGACACCGACGTCGAGATCCTCAACATCATGATCGGCAAAACCCAGGTCTGCTAGATATTACGTTGCGGTGAGATAGTTCCTAAAATTACCCGGGTGAGGGGCAAACAGGAACTATCTCACCGCAACTGCGCTAGATGTTCTGGCGCCTACGATAGTTCGTCGGCTATTTGGTGCTCGTAGAAGGCCTCGATTACGGCGTTAAAGTCGCGGGCGAAGTCTTCCATGGTTCCGCGCCAGGTGGCTCGGCTGGGCTTGCCCTGGCCCACAAAGGCGGTTTGGATGCCGCAATCGGGGGACGGGAAGTCGCGTTTGGGATCGTTGCCAACCATAAGGACCTCGTGCGGCTCGAGCCCCATCACCTGAAGCTGCTCTAGATAGTAGGTGGCATCGGGCTTGCAGCGGGTGGTGTTTCCCATGTGCGTGACGAGCTCAAAGGGAGCGTCGGCCAGGTCGCCCCAACCCATGCGGCACTCGATGGCGCCCTGGGGAAAGCTGGGGTTGGTAAAGAGCGCGCAGCGCAGCCCTGCGTCCTGTACGGCCTGGAGCGCGGCGTGTGCGCCCGGCATGGCGTGGGCGTTAATGACATCGTCGTTCTTGTACGGAAGAACTTCGCGGTCATAGTAGGTAAACGCCTCGTAGATGAGTGGGTCCGAGAGGCAAATGCCGCACCGGCGCTCAACCTCTTCTTGGTAGAACTCAAGATTGGTGCGATTATCCGTGCCGCTTCGGCGATTGGCGTTGAGGTCGACCAAGATAGTGCCGAGGCGTGCCATCGTGCCACCGTGGCTGCGGCGACCGATATCCGCGAGCATCGACGAGACATCCTTAAAATAGCGAAGGATGAACGCGTTGAGGTTGATGCTAAGAAGCGTTTCGTCCATATCGAAAACGACTGCTTTGAGCACGCGGGCACCTTTCTCGATAAATCGTTCCAGAATCGTTGGCTCCGGATACTTTACCCCAAAGCCAAATGCCTGGCTGGTTATCGTCAAGTTGCGGAGACGTGTGTTCATAAGATTACGAAAAAGTCTCCACACGAGTAAAAAATCGCAGTTCACGCTTGAAATCGAACTCATTTCCCCGTAACCTATACGAACGTGATTGCATAAGCGTCACATTAGTATCTGTCGGCTCCCGAGTGTTCCTAAACGTTGTGTGCTTGTCGCACCCTTCTGTAGGTCCTAGCAATCGGGGCCCCGTAGTTCGAAAGGGGTCCACCTTTGAGTGAGATTCAGAACTCGTCCATTTTCTCTCTTGACGATGTCAATGAGGAGGAGATGAACAACCTCATCGACGGTACGATTACCGACTTTGATGAGGGCGATCTCGTTAACGGCACTGTCGTTAAGATCGAGCATGACGAGGTGCTCGTTGACATCGGATTCAAGTCCGAGGGCGTTATCCCGGTCCGCGAGCTGTCCATCCGCAAGGACGCTAACCCTGCAGACATCGTTGCACTCGGTGATCCCATCGAGGCTCTGGTTCTCCAGAAGGAGGACAAGGACGGTCGTCTGGTCCTGTCCAAGAAGCGTGCCGAATACGAGCGTGCTTGGAACCGCATTGAGGAGAAGTTCAACTCCGGCGAGAACGTCGAGGGCGAGGTTATCGAGGTTGTCAAGGGCGGCCTGATTCTCGACATCGGCCTGCGTGGCTTCCTGCCCGCTTCCCTCGTCGACCTCCGTCGTGTCAAGGACCTCACCTCCTACATGGGCACCCGCATCGAGGCCCGCGTCATCGAGATGGACCGCAACCGCAACAACGTCGTCCTCTCCCGTCGCGTCGTGCTCGAGGAGTCCCGTAAGGCCGAGCGCTCCGAGATCCTGTCCAAGCTCAAGTCTGGCATGCGTCTCCAGGGCACCGTTTCCTCCATCGTTGACTTCGGCGCCTTCGTCGACCTCGGCGGTATCGACGGCCTCATCCACATTTCCGAGCTCTCCTGGAACCACGTCAACCATCCTTCCGAGGTTGTCAAGGTCGGCCAGGAGGTCGAGGTCGAGGTTCTCGACGTCGATCTCAACCGCGAACGCATCTCCCTGGGTCTCAAGCAGACCACCGAGGATCCGTGGCGCGCACTGGTCAAGAAGTACCCCGTCGGCGCTATCGTCGAGGGCACTGTGACCAAGCTTGTCCCGTTCGGCGCTTTCGTCGACCTGGGCGAGGGCATCGAGGGCCTGGTGCACATCTCCGAGATGGCCAACAAGCACGTCGATCAGCCTTCTCAGGTCACCCACGTGGGCGACAAGGTTCAGGTCAAGGTCATGGAGATCGACCTCGACCGTCGTCGTATCTCCCTGTCCATGAAGTCTGCTGCTGAGACTCTGGGCGTCGAGATCGAGGTTACCCCGCTGCCTTCCGAGAAGAAGGACGAGGAGACCGACGCCGAGTAAATCGGTTTGACGATCACTTGTTTTAAGGGATCCGTTCGTAATGGACGGGTCCCTTTTTGCATTTGGTGCCGAGATACGCGATGCTGCCCATGCTGTACACAGGCTATTTGGTTGTCGGTGCATGAAAAAATGCCGACATCCCGCCTCGGGGAGGAGGCGGGAACACACCGAGTAGACGGAGGGGTGCGGAGCGCGGTCGCGTCTCGACTGACGACGTTGCCCATCGACAACCCTATTGTACTGCATGGCGTGGTTCTTGGTTTATCGTGTCGAACGCTTGTGTTGTACCATTGCCTGCGGCAACGGTGTGCTACACTCTTGCACTGCTGAGTGGGCCAGACGGTCGCGCGATGTGCTGCTTGCAGCACGCGTGAGGAAAGTCCGGGCTCCAGAGGGCGGGATGCCGGCTAACGGCCGGGCGGAGTGATCCGACGGAAAGCGCCGCAGAAAAGAAGACTCCCACCTGCGCCGCAAGGCGTAAAGGGAAAAGCTGAAACGGTGGTGTAAGAGACCACCAGCGTCGTGGTAACACGGCGGCTTGGCAAGCCCCATCCGGAGCAAGCGCGAATAGGAACGCTATGGGCCGGCCCGGTCCGCGTTCGGGTAGCGTGCGTGGAGCTGCACGGTAACGTGCAGACAAGATAAATGACCGTTCACGACAGAACCCGGCTTATCGGCCCACTCAGCACTTTGTTGACGCTGCGACGGCGTCAGCTGGCCGATTTGGCGCTCATTCGTCGGTCGCCGCCATAAGGCGTGCTCCCTCCTCTTTCGGGCCAAATCGACTCAGCTGACGTCGTCTCGCTGTCTTTGCCTGGTCATTGACGTTGCCGTTCTATTTACTGGGGTTATCGGTACGGTCTTTGCCGTATTATTGAGGCTGTTTGTTGCTTTGCTTGTTGTTGAGGGGCTTTGTTGGACAGCTATTTTACTCTTCAATCGAATATTGAGGCTTCGGGCGAGTTTGTGGACCGCAAGAGCCGGTTTATTGCCCAGCTGGTCCATATTGAGTCCGAGGATGAGGCGAATGCCTTTATTGAGATGGTTCGCAAGCGCCATTACGACGCTCGACACAATGTTCCCGCGTGGATTTTGGTCGATGGACGCGAGCGCCAGAGCGATGACGGCGAGCCGAGCCGCACGAGCGGTATGCCGACGCTCGAGGTGCTGCGCGGTGCAGGGCTCAAAAATGTTTGCTGCGTGGTGACGCGCTATTTTGGCGGAACGTTGCTGGGGCCTGGTGGCTTGGTGCGTGCCTACACTGCGGCGACGCAGGCGGCGGTGGCCGCGGCTCAGGAGGCCGGACAGATCGTCGAGATGACAAGTGTTGTGCCCGTTGATGTTCATGTGGCCTATCCGCAATACGAGCAGGTGCTTCGCCTGGCGCAGGATTCGGGTGCCAAGGTTTCGGATACCGATTACACGGATGCCGTGACGATTCATTTGGTGTTTAAAGCGGGGGAGCAGGAGCCGTTTTGCGCTAAGATGCGCGAGCTTATGGCGGGGCGCGAGGAGATCGAGGTCGCCGCTCCCGAATTTGCCGAGTTCTAACGACGGCGGCCGGCGCGCTTTGGATAGATCCCAAGCGCGCCGGCCGCCGTTTTATGTCGCAGCTGTTTACTCGGCAAGCTGCTTTAGCACATCACAGGCGATCTCGATGGCATCGTCGATGCAACCAGGGCAGCTGCGGAGCGGACCCTTATCCGATCCGATGCCCTTGAGCGTGCCGCAGACGGTCGTCGTGTTCTTCTCGTCAAAACGCTTGGCGATTTCGCGCGACAGCTTGTAGGTCTGGCCCTTGGTCTTGGGGTTTTCCATGCCGTCGCTCATTACAAAGCCCATGATGGCCACGGCTCCCGAGATGGCGCCGCAGGTTTCGGTCATGCCGCCCATGCCGGCACCAAAGCCCTCGGTGAGGGTAAAGGCGATCTGGGGGTCGAGCCCGACGGCGGGCGCGAGCGTGCAGGCGACGGCCTGGGCGCAGTTAAAGCCACGGGCGTGGTACTCGGCAGCCTGAGCCTGACAGGCGGCGGTGTCGAGCTGGGCCGTATCGATTTGCTTCATCGTTGTCTCCTTGGTCACGGTGTACCCGCCTATGGTACCCGTGACGGTGCGTGTAATCATCGAGAGCTTCATGGATGCCTCATTTTATCTATCGAGCAAATGCCTAAGGCTTGAGATAAATACCCCTGATCAATTAGTCCCATAACCTATCTTGGTGATGGGTTGAGAGGGGTGCGGGGTAGCGGTATCGTGAACCGAATAAAACTAAAACCCAGGCAAGGGAGCTAGATATGAGCAAGCAGACCATCGGTACGACGTGTGTTCAGGGCGGCTATCACCCGGGAGATGCCGAGCCGCGTCAGGTGCCCATCTACCAGTCCACCACGTGGAAGTACGACACGTCCGAGCACATGGGCAAGCTTTTTGACCTGGAGGAGTCGGGCTACTTCTATAGCCGTCTGCAGAACCCCACGTGCGATCTGGTTGCCGCCAAGATCTGCGAGATGGAGGGCGGCACTGCCGCGATGCTCACGAGCTCGGGCATGGCCGCGAATTTCCTTGCGATCTTTAACGTGGCCGGTGCCGGCGATCACGTAGTCGCGAGCTCTGCCATCTATGGCGGCACGTACAACTTGCTCGCCCACACCATGGGCCGTATGGGGCTGACCTGCACGTTCGTTGCCCCCGACTGCACCGATGAGGAGTTGGAGGCAGCCTTCCAACCCAACACTAAGCTCGTCTTTGGCGAGACCATCGCCAACCCCGCCCTTGCCGTGCTCGATATTGAGCGCTTTGCCAAGGCCGCACATGACCACGGCGTGCCGCTGATGGTCGACAACACCTTCCCGACGCCCGTGATGTGCCGTCCCTTTGAGTGGGGCGCCGACATCGTTACGCACTCCACCACCAAGTACATGGATGGACATGCTGCCTACCTGGGCGGCGTGATCGTCGACCACGGCCAGTTTGACTGGATGGCCCATGCGGACAAGTTCCCGGGTCTCACCACGCCTGACGAGAGCTACCATGGCGTGACCTATGCCGAGAAGTTCGGTCGCGAGGGCGCCTTCATTACCAAGGCCACCGCGCAGCTCATGCGCGACCTCGGCCCCATGCAGAACCCGCAGGCGGCGTTCTTCTTGAACAGCTCGCTCGAGAGCCTGCATGTGCGCATGCCGCGTCATTGCGAGAACGGCCTGGCCGTTGCCAAGTTCCTGCAGAGCCATCCCAAGGTGCGCTTCGTGAGCTATCCAGGCCTGGAGGGCGACAAGTACTATGACCTCGCTCAGAAGTACATGCCAAACGGTACCTGCGGCGTTGTGAGCTTTGGCTTTAACGGTGGTCGCGCGGCGGCCGAGACCTTTATGAAGAGCCTCAAGCTCGCCCAGATCGCCACGCATGTGGCCGACGCCCGCACCTGCTGCCTGCATCCCGCTAACGCTACGCACCGTCAGATGAACGATGAGGAGCTCATCGCCTGCGGTATCTCCGCCGACATGGTGCGCCTGTCGTGCGGCCTCGAGGACACGGCCGATCTGATTGCCGACCTTGAGCAGGCGCTCGAGCAGTGCTAGGCTAGCGTTCGCACAAGGCGCCGATGCTGGCAGAAAGCTTCGGTGGCCTTTCGTTCCGATTCCGTAGGCGGGACCCCAATTGCGACTGTTTACAGGCGATTGGGGCCCCGTTTTTGCGTTGCGCCACTCGAAAGGATGGATATGGTGAAAACTGCAGAGCAGCTGCGCCGCGAGCATATTGCCCTAGAGGGCGACACCCATGGCAAGAACAAATGGGCGATTCTATTTACCGTGCTCATCATGACGTTTATGGTGTGTTTGGATTCGACCGTCGTGACCGTGGCGCTGCCCGTGATGCAAAAGGAGCTGGGCGTGGGCCTCGATCGCATTCAGCTGGTAAGCTCGGTGTATCTGCTTGCGACGTGCGTGGCTATGTTGCCGTTTGGCCGTCTGGGCGACGTGCGCGGCAAGGTGAATGTGTTCCAGTTGGGCGTCATCGTCTTTTCGGTCGGTTCGCTGCTGTGCGGCCTTTCGGCCTCGCTTGAGGTTCTTATCCTGGCACGCATTGTTCAGGGCATCGGTTGCGCGGCGGCCATGGCTAACAACATGGGTATCATCACCGAGTCGTTTCCGGCGCGCGAACGAGGCCGTGCCATGGGTATTCTCGCGACCTTTGTGGCCCTCGGCATGATGTGTGGCCCCGTGCTCGGCGGCATGCTGGTGGCAAGCTTTCCCTGGGAGAGCATCTTCCTCATCAACCTGCCCATTGGCGTGATCTCGTTTATCGTGGGACTCTACACGCTGCCGCATGTTAGGCCAGAGGCCGGCGAACGTCCCATGCCCCTTGCCGAGGCCGCTCGTCGCTGCTTAGCAAATTCGGCCTTCACCATCAACCTTGCCTGCATGCTCATCGTGTTCGTTGGCATTGGCGCATCCGAGTTTATTCTGCCGTTCTATTTTCAGGACGCCCACGGCTTTGGTTCCGACATCTCTGGACTACTCTTTTTGGCGCTGCCGATGGTGAATGCCTTTATCGGCCCGCTTTCGGGAACGGTTTCGGACCGTGTTGGCTGCGAGGGTCCCACGGCGGTCGGCCTGGGCGTGTATGTGTGCGGTCTCTTTGCAGTAAGCACGCTCGACGAGCACTCTTCTATCCCTGTGATCGTGTGCTGCGTCGCATTTATGTCGTGCGGTACGTCGATTTTCCAGAGCCCCAACAACTCGCTGTACATGGGCTCGGCTCCGCGCGAGGCACTTGGCTTTGCAGGTAGCTTGGGCAGCTTGGCGCGCTATGCGGGCATGGCGCTGGGTATTACGGCGGGTTCGCATATCCTCTATGGGCAGATGAGCGTGGCGATGGGCGAGGCCGTGACCAGTTTTGTTGTAGGCCGTCCGGATGTATTCCTATTCGGCTTTCGCTCGGTGTTCTACGTGCTTATGGCTGTGGCCGCTGTGGGTTTTGCGCTCGCCATGGTACGTTTGGCGAGGATGCGTGCCCGCCATTAGCATGTTGGGAGGCTGTCTGCCACGATTCGCGCCGTCCCAAAAAGACTGGTTTGTGGTGCGATGCGGCTTGTGGGGCGGGCGGGGGTCGGTCCGTGGTAGACTATCGAACAACGTTTATTAATCGCGCGGTATCGTTGCCGCGAGAAGGGGTTGCGCCATGCAGGAGCTTGAGGATCGTATTCGCCATGACGGCATCGTAAAGGCCGGTAACGTCCTTAAGGTTGATGCCTTCCTCAACCACCAGTGCGACGTTGAGCTGTTCGACCATATGGGCGCCGAGTGGGCCCGTCTGTTCGAGGGTGTCGAGATCAACAAGATCCTGACGATCGAGGCTTCGGGCATTGGCATGGCTTGCATTGCGGCCCAGCATTTTGGCGGCGTGCCGGTGGTCTTTGCCAAGAAGGCCCAGTCCATCAACCTCGACGGCGAGCAGTATGCCACGACCATCTACTCCTTTACCAAGCAGAAGGAGTACCCGGTTATCGTTGGCAAGCGCTTCCTGTCCGAGGGCGACAAGGTCCTGATTATCGACGACTTTTTGGCCAACGGCTGCGCGCTCGAGGGTCTTATCAAGATTTGTGAGGCTGCGGGTGCCGAGGTATCTGGTATTGGCATTGCGGTGGAGAAGGGCTTCCAAGGCGGTGGCGATAAGCTCCGCAAGCGCGGCTTCCGCGTTGAGAGCCTGGCCCGTATCGCCGATATGGACTGCGAGAACGGCGAGATCACCTTCGCCTAGGCTCGCAACACAAGCGATTGGTATGCGATGTGACAAAGGGACTGTCCCTTTGTCACATTTTTTGTTTGAGGGGAGGTGCTGATATGGATGAGAACAAGATGGGATGGCGCGAGTATGCGCGCTATGCCGAGATGTCGGTCGAGGAGTTGGCGCGCGATTGCGAGGTGCAGGTGTTTCGCGCGACGGGTCCGGGCGGACAGGGCGTGAACACGACGGACTCGGCGGTGCGCATGAAACATATCCCTTCGGGGATTGTCGTGACGGCGCGTGAGAGCCGCAGCCAGTTTCAGAATCGCGCGAGCTGTCT
>NZ_JBCPDN010000018.1:16614-34943 GCF_040915425.1 Collinsella aerofaciens
GGCAGCGACGAATAGCCTCCTCATAAGTTGCGGTGAAATAGGGACTGTTTTGCGGCTTTAGATGCATATACAGTCCCTATTTCACCGCAACTTAGGTGGGGTTAGCGGGTGGGATGCCAGACGTGGAGGACGCCGGCAAGGATGTCGACCTCGATGCGCGAGGCGACAACGGGCTCGCCGTCGGCCTGGATGGGGTAGTCGGGCTCCTCAAAGGTGAGCTCGACATGGCGGCAGCGGCGCATGCGAACCGGCGGCAACTTGGTATGGTGGCCGTCCTTGGCCGAAAGAAACATAGGCAGGGCAACCGCACGCGGAACGGGGCCGCAGGCGTAGCAGACGTCGAGTACGCCGTCGCAGGGGTCGGCATCGGGGCAGATGCGATAGCCCGAGCCATAGGTAGGACCCAGCTGAATTGCCATGATGATCGCCCGCACGCGCTCGGCGGGCGCGCCATCAAAGCTGATGGTCATGGGGTAGTTGCGATAGCGCAGGCCAAACTGCTCAAGTCCCGATAGGGTGTAGAGCGGAGCGCCGGCGAGGCCCGTCTTTTTGCGCAGCTCGGTGGTGCCCAGGCCGATGGCGGCATCGATGCCGACCGAGAGCGTCTGGTCGTAGTACTCAACGGTAGCCTCGCCGCTGCCGCTCGCAGGGCTCCACGAGCGAATGCGCCCGATGTCCTGACGCTGCAGCTCGCAGGTGAGCAGCGCGCCAAAATCCTTACCGGAGAAATCGTCGATGCCGAGCGTTTGGGCAAAATCGTTGCCAGAGCCCACGGGTAGGATGGCAAGAGCGGGGCGGGTGTCCTCCTCTTGCGTCATAAGCCCGTTGACGACCTCGTGAATCACGCCGTCGCCGCCAAGGGCGATAACGGTGCGATAGCCCTGGGCCTGTGCGGCCAGCTCCTTGGCGTGTCCCATGCGCTCGGTTAGCACCAAGTCAAACTGGGATGCGCGTGCAGTCATGTCCAAAAAGCGTTGCAGGCGCTCGGCAACTTCGTGCGCCGCACCCGACTGGGCGGCTGGGTTGGCGATGATGAGCGTGCGGCCAAAATCAGTTGCGTGCATGGGGCGACTCCCGGCGTATGACGTGACGGTGCGGTCGCGCTCAGGTCGAATTGCCCCCGATTGTGGCTGCACGTCGAATACTTACGTCTACTCTATCAGGTCGTTGTGGCGCTCGATAGCATCCGCTACCGTACCGCCCTCATCCACAATAAGCGAACGGCGCTTGGGCGAGATGATGCGCTGGGCGGGGTACACGCCGCGGTGTCCGGCAGTTAGGTAGCTGATAAAGGCCACGATGACAAAGAACCCGGCTGCCGTGCCGTGGAACAGGTCGATGGCCATCATGCAGGTGGTGATGGGCACGTTGAGGCCGGCACAGAACACGCCGAGCATGCCGAGAGCCGCCAGAAAACTGGGGTCGATTCCGACGAGGCAACCGATCCAGCCGCCGAGCGCCGCACCGATGCCAAACAGGGGCGTGACCTCGCCGCCTTGGAAGCCCGCACCCAGGGTAAGCGCTGTGACGACCAACTTGATGGCTGCGTCTGCCAGGGTGGTGTTGCCGGCAAATCCGGCGCCGGAAAGCCACGTGGAAAGGCCGGCGTAGTCCCAGGCGTCGAGAAGGGCATAGGCGGCCAAAACCACGAGTGCGCCCATGAGTGCGCGAACGAGGTAATTGGTGATAAAGCGACCGTACAGGCTCTTGACGGTTCGAACCGACCAGGCAAAGAGGCGTGCCGTCAGACCGAAGATAATGGCGCTGATAACAACGATGACAACCGTCCGTGGTGTCATGTTGGGAACGCTGGCGATGACATTCGCTTCGTACTCGGTACCCAGGGCGAGTGATGTAAAGTAGCCGGTAAACGAGGCGACCAGGCAGTAGATGCCCGCGGTGTAGTCGATCTTGCCGATAAAGCACATCTCCATGCCAAAGAAAGCTCCGGCAAGGGGCGAGCCGAATACGGCGCCAAAGGCCGACGAGATGCCAGCGAGCATGAGGTCGTGGTGATCATGCTTTTTGAGGTGTGCGAGGCTCGAGACGTTGCTGGCGATGGTGCCGCCAATCTGCACCGCAGCTCCCTCGCGACCGGACGATCCGCCCGTTAGGTGCGTGAGCGTGGAGCAGACGAAGGTGAGGACGGCCATACGCATATGGATGAGGCGTGTGCCCAGGGCGGAGTCAATGACCAGGTTGTTGCCACGCTTGGCGGCGAGACCGTGGTTCTTGTAGACCCACGCGGTGGCCATACCCACGATGGGGAGCAGGGCGTACACCCACGAATGGTGCTCGCGATAGTCGGTCGCGATATTCAACGAGGCCAAAAACGCCCAAGCGGCAACGCCCATGGCGAGCGAGACGATGACGACGAGTACGAGTAACTTAGCGCTCGCGAGTAGGTTGCGGGCGTTGCGGCGCGTGTCGGCAGCCAAGAGATGCTCGGAGCGGGTGATCTGATGCCTGCCTGCCGTGATGATGTCGTTCAGGGAGAAAAAGCCGCCGTCGTCGAGCGGCTGGGAATGATCCTGCGCCTCGTTTGCGCTTTCGGGTTTGTCGTTATGAGCCATACGTTCCTCTTTTAGGTTGCAACGCAAGCATTATAAAACGCGGCAAACGCGACGAGCCGGTGGGTTGGTTTCCATTCTGTTTCGCAGCCTGCAACCGACAGGTGTATTTGCGGGTACAGGCCGAGTCGCGGTCGTGCGTCGGGGGATTATACTGAGACAAGCATAAAGAATCGGCGCCCCTGTTGTGCGCCGTGACATTAAGAGGTGCATATGGCAGAGAAACTCATTCCGCTGGATGACGCACAGTCGATTGTCCTGTCGCACGTTGCTCCGACGGATCTCATCGAGATTCCCGTGTGGCAGGCGGCTGGTTTTCCCTTGGCCGAGGACGCGGTGGCCGATATCGATATCTCGCCGTTTGCCAACAGCGCTATGGACGGATATGCCGTGCGCTCGGCGGACTTGGCACAGGCATCTGGCGAGGCGCCGGTGACGCTCGACGTTATCGGACACGAGGCCGCGGGCCATGTGTTTGAGGGCGCAATCGGCGCGGGCGAGACGGTCCGCATCATGACGGGCGCGCCGGTACCCGAAGGCGCCGATGCCGTGGTGAAGTACGAGATCGTCGATGTGCTCGACGGTGACGGCAACGAGGGCTCGCACGTTAGTTTTTCGGCGCCTGCTAAAGTGGGGGAGAACGTTCGCTCGGCTGCTGAGGAAGCGCATGCTGGCGATGTTGTGATGCACACCGGCGAGGTCGTGGCTCCGGCGGGCGCCGGCTTGCTGGCGAGCGCCGGATATGCGAGCGTGAAGGTGCATGCCGCCCCGCGCGTGGGCATTATCTCGCTAGGGACGGAATTGGTCGCACCGAGGAACGTGCCGGCGCGTGGACAGATTCGCGACTCCAACTCGTCGGCGTTGATGGCCGAGGCGCTTGATGCGGGAGCCGAGCCCGTGTTCTACGGCATTGCGCCCGATGATGAGCAGGCGATTGCCGAGCTGGTGCATCGCGCCGTGCAGGAGTGCGATTTTGTCATTACGAGCGGTGGCGCCTCGGCGGGCGATTACGACTACGTGACGGCGCTCGTCCGGCGCGAGGGCGAGGTGCTGTTTGACCGCATCTCGATGCGTCCGGGCAAGGCCATCACGTTTGGTTTGCTCGGGGGTAAGCCCTACCTCGGGCTTTCGGGCAATCCCGCTGCTGCGTATGTGGGCTTTGAGATGCTCGCCCGTCCGGCGATCCGCAAGATGCGCGGCTTTGCCGAGGGTGCGCGTCCCGTGCAGCAGGCGATATTGACGCACTGCGTGAAAAAGCGCCAGGACCGACGCTTCTTCGATCGCGCCACGGTTTCGCGCGACCCCGAGACCGGTGAGCTGTTGGTGACCGAGGCCAAGACGCAGAATTCGGCGCTGCTCGGCACGATGCAGCGGTCCAACTGCCTGCTGCGTATTGACGAAGGACCGTGCGAGCTCAAGGCGGGAGATGCTGTGGACGTTGTTCGCGTCGATCTGCCCGAGGGCGCCGTGTTGTAGGAGGAATGCTATGGAGCTGAAGATTTCGATCGTGACGTGCTCGGATACGCGCGATCTTTTGCAGGATGAGGCCGGAGCCGCACTCGAGGAACTTATCGAGGCACAGGGCTGGACGGTCGCCTCACATGTGGTCGTGCGCGACGACGTCAGCGAGATCGGTGATGCCATTGTGGAAGCCGCCGATGAGTGCCACGCCAATGTCGTGCTCACCTGCGGCGGCACGGGGCTTTCGATGCGCGATGTAACACCCGAGGCGACGCGTTCCGTCTGCGACCGCGATGTGCCGGGTATTGCCGAGGCAATTCGTGCCTACTCCATGACCAAGACGCGCCGCGCCATGCTCTCGCGCGCTATTTGCATGCAACGAGGTCATACACTTGTCGTAAACTTTCCCGGTTCTACGAAGGCCGCCCGCGAAAGCTGGGAGGCCATAGCAGACCAGCTGGAGCATGCGGCTCAGATGACGGCGGGCGGCGGACATACCAACTAAGCGGTTTACCTGCGGCGGGGCGACCTGAATGGCTGCTCCGCCTTTGTTTTCCGCCGAATCGACGCCGAGGTGCACGGTAATTTGAAACTATATTCTCTGACGAGAATAATATCTCACTATCATTATTCGCGCAGAAGTATAATCTGATTGCAGATTAAAGCCCGCGGCGGGGTGCCCGGGCATAGCGTTCGAAAGGGTTGAACATGTTCGATATGGTTTCTCGCCGCGGATTCGTTTCGCTTTCTGCTGTCGCCGCTGCCGGCCTTGGTCTTGCCGGCTGTTCGGGCAGCAAGACGTCCGAGCCGGCCGGATCCGATGCCGGTTCTGCTAAGGCATCTTCCAAGAAAGCTGTCGAGCTGCAGGTCTTTGCCGCCAACTCGCTCGAGAAGGCCCTGCCCGAGGTTCAGGAGCTCTACACCGAGCAGACCGGCACCACCTTTGCCGACACGCAGTTTAAGGCGTCTGGCGACCTTGTCGAGCAGATGAAGGCCGGCGCTGCCGTCGACGTGCTCATCACCGCTTCCAAGGGCACCATGGATGACGCCGAGACCGCTGAGCTCGTCGATGCCGATACCCGCGAGGACATGTTCGTCAACGATCTCGTGATCATTCGCGCCGAGGGCTCCGACACCAAGGTCGAGGCCATCGCCGACGTCGCGAATCTGGACGGCAAGATCGCCATTGGCGATGCCAAGACCGTCCCCGCCGGCAAGTACGCCAACCAGGCGCTGGCTTCCGTGGGGCTCTATACCGGTACCGAGGGCGACGACGGCGAGTATGCTCCCGAGATCGCCGACAAGGTCGCACTGGCCGATAAGGTGGGCACCGCCGCCGCCTATGTCTCTACGGGCGACTGCGTAGCCGGCTTTGTCTACAGCTCCGATATCTTCCGCTACGACGGCATCGAGGAGGCCTTCGTGTGCCCCGAGGATTCGCACAAGCCCATCGTGTACCCGGGTGCCGTTGCCGAGAGCTCCGAGCATGCCGACGAAGCCAAGGCGTTCATCGACTTTTGCCTGTCCAACAAGAAGGCCCAGAAGATTTGGGCTAAATACGGCTTTGAGCTTTCCGCGTAGTGCGGCTTGGCGCGATAATTCCATCGTTTTGTGTTTCACTCCGTCCTTGTATTCGCTTGGAGCTTTTCGTGCTTAATAGATTCCGCATGCTTGTCGCCTGTGCTTTGATCTTCGCGCTTTGCTGGGTGCCGGGATTTGCGTTTGCTGGGGACGCTGAGGACGGGACCCAGGTTACTGCGACCGCTCATGGGCTTTCCTATGGGATCGAGGGTTTTGAGCGGTTGGCCAAGGGGACCGCTCGTGCCATGGAGAGCCAGCCTGAGGGCTACCGGTTTCCCGTTGACGAGGACGTGGACCTTGTAGTGGCGCCTGCTGCCGATCGCGTTATGGTGTGGATATCGCCCAAGGCGGTCGAGAAGTATGGATTGGATCCGCAGGATAACGAGTGCGTATCGGGTCTCAAGGCCCTCGTCTGTGAGCTCGACAGCGCAAACTGCATGGGAGGTGCGCAGCTGGGGGACGTGGATCTTCCTTGGTATGTCACGGAGGAAACTACGTTTGATGCCGGCGGGTATACCTATGGCTTTGACGAGCGCGGTGCGGATGGGGACCGCTATGTGGTGATTGCATCAGCCTCGGGTGATGCCAAGGGCGGCGCGCGTTGGCTTGATAGCGCTCAAATGGCAGAAGCGTCGTCTGTCGTGTTGCGGGATGAGCAGGGGCCCTTAACCTCTCTGGCCTCCTTTTTGGGCGACATCGACTATCGCCCGTTTTGGGTGTCCATAAAAACGAGCGGCCTTGCCCTGCTGATCTCCTTTGCGCTGGGCCTGTTTGCCGCGTGGAAGACCATGGGTACCTCGAGTCGCATCAAGGGCCTGCTCGACTCGGTCTTTACCATCCCTATGGTGTTGCCGCCTACGGTGTGCGGCTTTCTGCTCCTCATGCTGTTTGGCCGCTCGACCGGGGTGGGCCAGTGGCTCATCGCGCACGGTATCTCGATCGTCTTTACCTGGCCCGCGGCGGTGATCTCTGCCGTAGTGGTGTCGTTCCCGCTCGTCTACCGTACGGCGCTCGGCGCCTTTGAAAGCCTCGACACGCAGATGCTCGACGCCGCGCGAACCCTGGGCTGGTCCGAGCGTCGCATCTTTACCAAGCTCATGATGCCGCTTGGCTGGCCCTCCATCGCCGCCGGCACGGTGCTCGCCTTTGCCCGCGCGATGGGCGAGTTTGGCTGCACGCTGTTCTTTGCGGGCAACTACGCCGGCATTACGCAGACCATTCCCATTGCCATCTACTTTGAGTGGATGGGCGGTAACACGTCGGTGGCCCTCTTTTGGGTCGTCGTTGTGATCGTGTTTAGTTTCCTAGTCATCCTGTTCATCAACATGTACACCGCTCATTCGCAAAAGTATCGCGAGCGGGGCCTTTCCCGTGCGGAGCGCAAGCAGGCCAAAGAGTTTGCCGGACAGGGCGATTCGCTCGACCCGGCGGGCGGCGATGCCTTGCGTATCGATCGCGAGGCGGTGGCTGAGCTCATGCGCGATGACGCGGTCACGAAGGGAGGTCGATAGGCCATGTCGCTCGTTCTGGATATCAAAAAGCGCTATCCGGGGTTCACCCTCGACATCCAACTCGAAGCCGGCGAGGAGCGCGTGGCCCTGCTGGGTGCCTCGGGCTGCGGCAAGAGCTGCACGCTGCGCTGCATTGCCGGTGTGGAGACTCCCGACGAGGGCAAGATCGTTGTCAACGGCGTGACCTTTTTTGACTCGGAGGCGGGCATCAACCTGTCACCCCAGGAGCGAAAATGCGCCCTGTTGTTCCAAAACTATCAGCTGTTCCCCAACATGACGGTGGCCGACAACGTGTGCGCCGGCGTAAAGGATGCGGGCGACGCCGCGGCGCGTAAAAAACTTGCCGAGCGCTACCTGGGCATTTTTGGCCTGGCCGACTTTGCCGACCGCTATCCCGCGCGACTCTCGGGCGGCCAGCAGCAGCGTGTGGCCCTTGCTCGCATGGTGGCGGCGCACCCGGGCATCTTTATGTTCGACGAGCCCATGAGCGCACTCGATTCCTATCTTAAGAGCGCCCTCGAACAGAACATGCTCGACCTGTTCGATGTATGCAACCGCACCGTGCTCTACGTGAGCCACGACATCGACGAAGCGTGCCGCCTGTGCCAGCGCATTTGCGTGATGCATAACGGACATGTCGAGGAGATCGGCTCCGTCGAGGACGTGGTCCGTCGCCCACAGACGCTGGCAGCACTGCGTCTGACGGGCTGCAAGAACACAAGCCGGGCGCGAAAGATTGGCGACGAAGAAGTTGAGGCCCTCGACTGGGGCATGACCTTTAACGTGGGTCGCGAGGTTCCCGACGATGTTGCCTACCTGGGTATTCGTGCGAGCTACTTCCATGTGGACAACCGTGCCGAGCGGGGTCGCAACAGCTACGACCTGCACGTGGCGCGCGTGAGCGATTCGCGTTTTGAGCGCCTGGTGCTGCTGGACGTGCCGCGTGCTGATGCGCCCACGCGTCTGCAGTGGAAGGTCAATAAAGTGGGCATGCCTGTCGACGAGCTGCCACAAGCAGGCGAGACGCTGCGCATGCATTTTGATGCCAGCAGGATTCATCTGGTTTGTCGGTAGGGCAGAGGGCGGGCTGTCGAGGATTCTCGGCAGCCCGCCGTTTCGTTCCCTACCGTTCGCCGAATGTAGAATGGTAATTAATTATCAAGCAAGATAATAATTTATTAAAAGGCAACGGGTACCTCTGTCGTACGAATGTCAACGGTGTTCGCATAGTCGATGGCCGTTGATATAGTTGACATCAACTTGTAAAGGAGGGTGCGCACATGCCGCAGACGACATACATTCGCCGCGTTGCCGCGCGCGCCCTGTATATGGCTCGGAGTCGCATATGAGCAGGTATGTTCACGGCTCCGGGAGAGACGACGCACAACTAAATAACTGTCCGCAAGGCAGGTTCCCCAAAATTCCGGGTTTGAGCACGGCCGGGCAATCGCCGTCCGTCGTGCATCGATACCGCTGTTATCCGTATTTGGTTCGAGAGGGGGGAGCCGTCATGGCTGAAGAATTCGATTTCCATCCGATGTGGGAGAGCCTCGGCATGAATCTTGCCGACCACGACATGCTGCTGGGCGCCGTGGGCCAGATGTACGGCGATATGTTCCTGACGCAGAACAATCGCCCCAAGTCCACGTCCTACCTGGATTTTGTCGCCACCAACATCCACAGCGGCCGTATTAAGGAGATGCTCGACAAGAAGGAGGCTGGCGAGGCCACCAAGATCGTCGGTTCGTTCTGCGTGTACGTGCCCGAGGAGATCGTACTTGCCTGTGACGGCATTCCTGTGGGCCTGTGCTCTGGCGCTGATTGGGCAACGGACAAGGTCGAGGAGCATCTGCCGCGTAACACCTGCCCGCTCATTAAGAGCTTTGCCGGCTTTAAGCTGGGCGAGGTCTGCCCCTACATTGAGTCGAGTGACCTGGTGGTAGGCGAGAACACCTGCGATGGCAAGAAGAAGGCCTACGAGTTCTTTGCCACGCAAAAGAACATGTACGTCATGGATATTCCCAACGTACACGACGAGTCGACGCTCGTGACCTGGAAGGCCGAGGTCAAGAAACTCGCCGCCAAGATCGAGGAAGAGTGCGGCGTCACGATTACGCCTGAGCGCCTGAAGGCCGCCATCCGCGCCGTCAATGAGAAGCGTCGCGCCCTGCAGCGCCTCGCTGCCACGAGCGCTGCCGACCCTGCGCCCATCAGCGGTCTCGACAGCCTGCTGACCGTCCAGGCCGCCTTTATGGACGACACGCCGCGTCTGACCGGAGCCATTAACGATATGGCGGCTGAGTGCGAGCAGCGTGTCGAGGCCGGCGAGGGCGTGGCGCCCAAGGGGACCAAGCGCATCCTGTACACCGGCACGCCCTTGGCCGTGCCCAACTGGAAGCTGTTCAACCTCATCGAGAAGGCCGGCGGCGTCGTGGTGGGCGAGGAGTCCTGCACGGGCTCGCGCTACTACAAGGATCTGGTCGACGAGTCCGGCGAGACGGTCGACGAGATGCTCGACGCCATCGCCGAGCGCTACTTTAAGATCAACTGCGCTGTCTTTACGCCCAACGACCAGCGTATGAAGGACATTGTCCAGATGGCCAAGGACCTGCATGCCGACGGTATCGTCGACGTGGCCCTGCAGTTCTGCACGCTCTACGAGATGGAGTCGTTTGCCGTGGAGAAGGCCGCCGAGGAGGCCGGCATTCCGTTTATGCACATCACGACCGACTACGCCGGCGAGGATGCAGGCCAGCTCCAGACCCGCATCGAGGCCTTCCTGGAAACTATTTAGAGCTATCCGTCCCGGCGGCTTCCCCAGGTACCCGATCTTGCCGTTCAAACCGTCGCTTGCTACCAAAGTATGCGGCGCTCATCTTTCACGGCAACCACGGGCACCTGGGAAAGCCGTCTCCTTGGTTGGTTAAAAGGTTTGTTAAGGAGTTATATGTCGGAATATATTGAGCAGCCGTTGCCGTCCACGTTTGAGGAGTTCAACGAGCAGCGCAAGGCGGCGTTTATTCGCGTCAAGGATTATAAGCAGGCGGGTAATCGCCTGGTCGGCTTTTTGTGCAGCTATACGCCGCTCGAGATTATCGATGCCGCGGGGGCTGCGAGCGTGGCTCTGTGCGGTACGTCCGATGAGGTGATTCCCGAGGCCGAAAAGGTGCTGCCGGCAAACCTGTGCCCGCTCATCAAGTCGACCTACGGTTTTGCCTACTCGCAAAAGTGCCCGTTTACGTACTTTAGCGACATGATCATCGGCGAGACCACCTGCGACGGCAAGAAGAAGATGTATGAGCTACTCAACGAGCTCAAGCGCACGCACATTCTGCATCTTCCGCAGGGTCGCGATCGTGTCTACGAGCGTGAAGGCTGGTACGAGGAGTGCCGCCTGCTCAAGGAGGAGCTCGAGGGCTTCTACGGCATCACGATTACCGACGATGACCTGCGCGCTGCCGTCCGTCGTCGCAACCGCTTGCGTGCGGCCCAGCTCGAGATGTTTGCACTGCAGGCCAACCAGCCGGCGGCCATGAGCGGCGTCGACCTGATGAGCACCATGTTTGCCGGTACGTTCAGCTTTGATATCGAGGCCTATACGCAGCAGCTGGAGCAAAAGGTCGCCAAGCTGCGCGAGGCCTACGACGCGGGCGAGCGCCCGGTCGCGGCGGATGCCAAGCGCATTCTGATCACCGGCTGCCCGGTGGGCGGCGTGATCAACAAGATCGGTCGCACCATCGAGTCCAACGGCGGTGTGGTCGTGTGCATGGACGACTGCTCGGGCGAGCGCACGGCGGCCATGATGATCGACCCGGAGGCTCCCGACATCCTTCGCGCCATCGCCGACCGCTACCTGGATATTAACTGCTCGGTCATGACGCCCAACGACGGTCGTATGGATAACACGCTGGCCATGTGCGAGAAGTATCACGTCGATGGCGTAGTGGAGAGCGTGCTCCAGGCGTGCCACACCTTCAACGTTGAGAGTGCGCGCATGCAGGAGGCCGTCGAGGGTGCGGATATTCCGTACATGAAGATCGAGACCGACTACAGCAACGGCGACATGGGTCAGATTGAGACCCGCATCGCCGCCTTCATCGAAACCCTCTAGCTTTCTCAGGCACCGGATCTTGCCCCTCAAACCGTCGCTTGCGTACCCAAAGTACGCTGCGCTCCTCTTTCGGGGCAATCTCCGGCACCTGAGAAACCTAGAGCTAAGGCGCCTGAACGCGCCGCTGTCTTTGATGTTTAGATTGGGAGAGAGCCATGATAGGGGTCGGGATCGATATCGGGTCTACGGCGGCTAAGGCTGCTGTGGTCGACGGGGAGGGTTCGGTGGCGTGGACGTGCGTGCAGCCAACCGGGTTCTCCTCGGTCGATGCTTCCGAGCGGCTGCGCGAGGCACTGGCAGCGGCGGGTTATGACGTGACGGGTGACGATGTTCGCGTGGTCGCGACTGGCTACGGCCGTGTCGCCGTGCCCTATGCGCACAAGGTCGTGACCGAGATCACCTGTCACGGTACCGGTGCCGTGCGCCTGTTTGGCGACCACGGCACCGTGATCGACGTGGGCGGCCAGGACACCAAGGTCATTCAGCTAAAAAGTGGCCGCGTGGCCAAGTTTGCCATGAACGACAAGTGCGCCGCCGGCACGGGGCGCTTTCTGGAGATTATGGCCGACCGCCTGGGCATTACCCAGCAGCAGATGGCCGACCTTGCGCGTTCCGGTGAGCCCACCAAGATATCCAGCATGTGCACGGTCTTTGCCGAAAGCGAGGTCATCAGCCTGATCGGTCGTGGCGAGCTGCGCGAGAACATTGCGCGTGGCGTGATCGAAAGCGTCGTGTCGCGCGTGGCGACTATGGCCGGCCAGGCGGCGGGCGTCCCGTACTATCTGACCGGCGGTCTGTGCGAAAACGCCTATGTCGTTGAACGGTTGGGCGAGCTACTGGGGTCGCCGGTGACCACCTCGCCCCAGGCTCGCTTTGCCGGAGCGATCGGCGCGGCTGTCCGCGCCGCCGCCTTGGCCTAGGGGTGTACCGCGACATGCGCATCCTCAATATCTCGGCACAAAAACCAGATAGCACCGGCAGTGGCACCTACCTTGCCGCGCTCGTGCGCGAGCAGATCGAGACGGGGCATCGCGCCGCCGTGCTTTGCGGTGCGGCGCCGGGTGATACCCAGGGCGAGCTGGACCGGCGTGCTGCCGTGTTTGCCGTACCGTTCGAGTCGCCCGAGCTGCCGTTTCCCATCTGCGGTATGTCCGATGTCATGCCCTATCCCTCTACGCGCTATCGTGACCTGACGCCTTCGATGCTCAAGGCATTTGAGCGGGCATTTGCTGCTGCAATCGATCGGGCGGTGGCTGAGTTTCGGCCCGATCTGGTGATCTGCCATCACCTGTATCTGGTGACCGCATTGGCGCGCGAGTGCGTCCGGGGTGTGCCGGTTGTTGCCGTGTGCCATTCGACCGACCTGCGCCAGCTGCGTTCGCATGCGCTCGAGCGCGATCGCATCGTACGTGCGGTTCGTCGGCTCGATGCCGTCTTTGCGCTCCATGCTGAGCAGGCTGAACAGATTGGCCTGGTGTGCGGCGTCGATGCCGATCGCATCCACGTGATTGGGACGGGCTACGACCATCGCGTCTTCTGCCGCGACGCAAACGTGGCAAGGCAGCCGGGATCGCTTGTGTACGTGGGCAAGATTTGCTTTAAAAAGGGCGTCGAGTCGCTGGTTCGTGCCGTGTCATTGCCGATTGACGATGATGCCCGCCCATCTGGCTTGGTACTTGTTGGCGGCCGCGGGGACGATGCCGAGTATGCGCGTATCGAGCGCTTGACCGCGGCCTCGGATGTGCCGGTGACGCTGGCGGGGCGCCTAGATAGCGATGGGCTCGTGCGTGCCTACCGCAGTTCCGACGTCTTTGTGCTGCCTTCGTTTTACGAGGGTCTGCCGCTCGTGACGATCGAGGCCCTCGCGTGCGGCTGCAAAGTTGTGGCGACCGATTTGCCCGGCGTTCGTCCCTGGATGGAGGCGATGCTTCCCGGTGCTCCCGTGACGTGGGTGGCGTCGCCGCGTATGACGGATGTCGACACGCCTGTGGCGGCCGACCTTCCGTTGTTTGAGCGCGCACTGGCAGATGCTATCGCGCAGGCGCTTGCGGCGCCGCCTTCGACGTTCGAGCCGTCGGCGGTCTCTTGGGAAGCGTGCCTGGGGCGTATACTAAAAGTCGTTGATTTGTTGGAAGGGGGTTCGTATGGCTAAGGACACCATGAGGCTCACGTCCATGACGGCCGCGAGCGGTTGAGCCGCTAAGCTGGCTCCCGGAGCCCTCGCCCAGGTCCTGGGCGACTTACCCAATGTGCATAACGACAACTTGCTCGTGGGGTTCGATACCTCCGACGATGCGAGCGTCTTCCGCGTAGGGGAGAACCTAGGGCTCGTGCAGTCCATCGACTTCTTCCCGCCGATGGTCGACGACCCGTTCCTGTTTGGCCAGATTGCCGCGGCAAACTCACTGTCGGACATCTACGCCATGGGCGGGCGGCCGAGCCATGCCATGAACCTGCTGTGCATTCCGAGCTGCCTGGGCGTCGAGGTTGCCGGTCAGATTCTGGCGGGCGGCGCCGACAAGTGCGTTGAGGCCGGCTGCACCATCGCGGGCGGTCACACCATCAACGACGACGAGCCCAAGTACGGCCTGTCCGTGAGCGGCTTTGTCGCGCTCGACCGTATGCTCGCCAACAGCGGCGCGCGCGTGGGCGATGCGTTGCTGCTGACCAAGGCGGTTGGCTCGGGCATCATCACCACGGCCATTAAGGGCGAGCTCATCGAGCAGGACGAGGCCGCAGCCGTGTTTGACTCGATGCGTACCCTCAACGAGGCCCCGATTCGTCTGGCCGAGGGACTCGAGCTTCACGGCTGTACTGACATTACGGGCTTTGGTCTGATCGGGCATGCGTGCGAGATGGCCGAGGGCTCGGGCGTGCAGGTTGAGCTTGCGTCGGGGGCGGTGCCACTCTTTGACCAGGTGCTCGACATGGCGCGTCTGGGCATTATCCCCGCGGGCTCCTACCGCAACCAGGACTTCTTTGGCCCGCGCGTGGCTGCCGACGAAGACCTGGAGCCGGGCATGTTGGATGCGCTGTACGATCCACAGACGTCTGGTGGCCTGCTCATCGCGGCACCTGCTGCCGATGTGAATGAGCTTGTGCGCCGTCTGCATGCCGAGGGACGTATCGCCGCCGTCGTCGGTCGCGTGTGCGAGCCGGTGCCAGGCGGTCCTGCCGTTCGCGTTGTGCGCTCGTTGATATCGTAAAATCGGCCGCCCGCATTCTGGGGCGGTCACATTCGAAAGGAAAAACTATGTCTACCAAGATTGAAGTCAATGCCATGGGCGATGCCTGCCCGCTGCCCGTCGTCAAGACGCTTAAGGCACTCAAACAGCTTGATGGCGAGGGTGCCGTGGTGACCTCGGTCGATAACGAGACCGCCGTCAAGAACATTTCCAAGATGGCGCAGGAGAAGGGCTGCACGGCCTCGGTCGAGAAGGTTTCTGACGCCGAGTGGCACGTGACCGTGGCGACCTCTGGCGCCGTTGCCGTGGCCGATCCCGAGCAGGATGGCGCTGCCTTCTGTGATGCCAGCGCCGGCAAGGGCAAACTCGTCATTTCCGTCTACACCGATTGCATGGGCCGTGGCGACGACGAGCTGGGCCACAAGCTCATGAAGGCGTTTATCTTTGCCGTGACGCAGCAGGAGGAGTTGCCCGCGACCATGCTGTTCTACAACGGCGGTGCCAAGCTCACCGTCGAGGGCTCGCCGGTGCTCGATGACCTGAAGGGCCTGGCGGAGCAGGGTGTCGAGATTCTCACCTGCGGTACCTGCCTCGACCACTATGGCATTAAAGACCAGCTCGCGGTGGGCGAGGTCACCAACATGTACGTGATCGTGGAGAAGATGGAGCAGGCCGTGCGCGTGGTGCGCCCGTAGCGTATTGGTTGGAGTTGCCATGAGGGAGAAGCGCCCGGCGCTTGTTATCACGTTTCCCACCACGGCGGCCGCCATGGGTTGCGAGTCCCTGTGCATCGAGCGCGGCCTTCCCGGGCGCACGATTCCCGTGCCCGGGGAGGCCGCTGCCGGCTGCGGTTTGGCATGGAAGGCGTTGCCTGCCGATGAGGAACTGCTGCGCGGCGAGCTTGCCGCGGCGGGCGTTCCCACCGAGGGCTATACCGTGATTGATATGTGGGAGGTCGTGCGATGATCTACCTGGATAACGCGGCGACGACCATGCACAAGCCGCAGACGGTCATCGATGCCGTGACGCAGGCGATGTGCTCGCTTGGCAATGCCGGGCGCGGCGCCACGTCGGGTGCCCTCGATGCCGCTCGTACGATTCACGCTTGCCGTGCCAAGCTCGCGTGCCTTTTGGGTTGCCCGCGGGCGGACCATGTGTGCTTTACGCCCAACTCTACGGCGGCGCTCAACACCGCCATCAACGGGGTGGTGTGCCCCGGCGACCGCGTGGTCACGACGGTGCTTGAGCACAACTCGGTGCTACGGCCGCTCAACCGCCTGGCGGCAGAGCAGGGTGTGACCGTTGAGCATGCGGGCTGCGACGCGAACGGCGTGCTCGACTACGACGAGCTCGAGCAGCTGGTCACGCCGGGCACGCGTGCCGTGGTGGTGACGCACGCCTCCAATGTGACCGGCAACGCGGTCGACATTGCGCGCGTGGCTGTCATGGCCCATGCGGCCGGCGCGCTCGTGATCGTCGATGCCTCGCAGTCTGCCGGCACGGCGCATATCGATATGCAGGCCATGGGGCTCGACGTGGTGTGCTTTACCGGCCACAAGGGGCTCATGGGTCCGCAGGGGACCGGCGGCCTGGCCGTGGCAGAGGGCATTGACGTGGCTCCGTGGGCCATAGGCGGCACGGGCGTGCACAGCTTCGACCCACTGCAGCCGCTTGAGTGGCCCACGCGCCTTGAGGCGGGCACGCTCAACGGCCACGGTATCGCCGGCCTTTCTGCCGGCCTTGATTTTATTGAGGCTCAGGGTGGAGTTGAAGCGATTGCGACTTACGAACGCGCCCTGGCCGATCTCTTTCTCGCTGGCGTGCGCGAAATCCCGGAGATCAAGCTCTACGGCGCCTTTGACCAGCCGTCGCACTCGGCGATCGTGTCGCTCAACGTAGGCGATATCGATTCGGCTGAGATTTCGGACGCGCTCATGCAAGGGTGGGGGATTGCGACGCGCCCCGGCGCCCATTGCGCTCCGCTCATGCACCGCGCGCTGGGGACCGAGCGCCAGGGCGTCGTCCGCTTCTCGTTTGGGTATTTCAACACGGACGAGGAAGTCGACACCGCGATTGACGCTTTGCGCGATTTAGCCTGCTAAAGCTACTAGACCGTTTATACTTGCGGGATGGGTGTTTTTGCCCGTCCCGTTTTCGTTTCGACCCGAAAGGTGTGCATATGGCCTCATCCGCCCCGCGTGGTCTACGCTCCGATCATGTCGTTACCGTTGGCATCGCCCTGTTCTCGATGCTCTTTGGCGCCGGCAACCTCATTATTCCGCCGCTGCTGGCGCTGCAGGCCGGCACGGTCACGCCGCTTGCCATGACTGGCTTTTTGATTGCTGCCATCGGCCTGCCTGTTATGGGCTTTATCGCCGTGGCGCTCGCCGGAACGGCGCGCGAGCTTGCCGGCCGCGTGCACCCCAAGTTCGGTGAGTTCTTTGTCGCGGCGGTGTATCTGGCCATCGGCCCGTGCCTGGCTATTCCGCGCACAAGCTCTACGGCGTTCGAAATGCTGGTGCCGCTGCTACCCGAGGGTGTTTCGCTTGGCACGGCACGTCTGGTGTTTGCCATCGGGTTCTTCGTTGTCGCGTTTGCGCTCACGCTGCGCCCGGGTGTCATCACGCGCGTGCTCGGCCGCATTACGGGCCCCGCGCTCATTGCGCTCATCGTGCTGGTTGTGGGTGCTGCCGTGATCTCGCCGCTGGGACCGGCTGCCGCGCCGCAGGCTCCCTATGATGCGGGCGCTGCCGTGCAGGGCTTTCTGACTGGCTATCAGACCATGGACCTGCTCGCGTCGCTCGCCTTCGGCATTATCATCGCCGAGACCATCCACGAGCTGGGTGTTACCGATGACAAGCGCGTGGCCTTTGAGATTTCGCGTTCCGGCGTGATCGCCGGCGTGCTCATGGCCATCATCTACTGTGGCTTGGGCCTTGCCGGAATGCAGCTCGGCACCGTGATGCCCGACGCCACCAACGGCGCCGCCATCCTTGCCCGTTCTGCCTCCATGCACTTTGGCCTTGCCGGCACGGTCGTGGTCTTCGCCATCTTCTTCCTCGCCTGCATGAACGTGTGCATCGGCCTCATCAGCTGCTGCTCGCGCTACTTCTGCGAGACGTATGTGGTCGAAGGGGGAGCAGAGGCCTCCGAGGAGGCCATACGCCGTCCCTTTGCGATTCTCGCCTTTGTGTTCGCGGCGTTTTCGTGTGTGCTCTCCAACGTGGGCCTCGACGTGATTCTTATGTTCTCGGTGCCCATGCTCAACGCCTTGTATCCCGTTGCCATCGTGCTGGTACTGATGGGCCTGGTGCACGGCTTTTGCGACGCTCATCCGCAGGTGTGGGTCTGGGTCGGCGGTGTGGTCGCGGTGCAGAGCGTGATCACCTCGGTCCGCGATGCGTTCTTTGCGGGCGCGTGGCTGCCGTTCGATGCGTTGCCGCTGGCAGATATCGGTGCTGCGTGGGCACCGGTTGCTGTGGTGGCATTTGTGATCGGTCTGCTCCATAGTCGTTTTGTCGCACATTCGAGGAGCTAAGGCATCAATGCTTGCACAGGCGGGGAGTCTCCCCTATAATTTCCTTCGCTTTGGGACACGCAAGGTTTAGACCTTAGCTGCTCAACACCTTCGGGACGTGGCGCAGTTTGGTAGCGCGCCTGCTTTGGGAGCAGGATGTCGCAGGTTCAAATCCTGTCGTCCCGACCATATCTTGCGGGCGTAGTTCAATGGTAGAACCCCAGCCTTCCAAGCTGATGACGCGGGTTCGATTCCCGTCGCCCGCTCCATAAGATAGACGAACGGCTCTGGCTCCATTTGGTGCCAGAGCCATTTTGGCTTATAGGACAAAATGTGTGTCCACGTTGGGGGCATCGGCGCAGGTCGATGCCCCTTTTTCAGCCGTTTAAATTC
>NZ_JBCPDN010000019.1:0-23824 GCF_040915425.1 Collinsella aerofaciens
GGCGCGAGCCGCCGCGAACCTCGTGGCCAACGCCGCCGAGCACGCGCGCTCGCGCGTGGCGGTCTCCTGCGACGTCGAGGGCGGCCACCTCGTCATCGAGGTGTCCGACGACGGACCGGGCTTCTCTTCCGCCGCCCTCGAACGCGGCTGCGAGCGCCTCTTCACAGACGACTCCTCCCGCTCCTCGCGCGACGGAGGCCGCCACTACGGGCTCGGCCTCCACGCCGTCTCCGAGGCCGCGAGCGCCCACGGGGGCTCCGTCTCGCTCGCCAACAGCCCCTCGGGCGGCGCGGTGGCCACCATCGCTGTCCCCCTGTGCGGGGCCTGACGACTCAGGCCCCGCACACCGGCGTGGCTCGCAATCAAACGCTTCCATCTTGAAATACGGGGAGTAAATAGCGAAATCGCAGGTGAAGGGGAGTAAAACGACAAAGAAAAAGCCTCCGTTCCAACATGGGAACGGAGGCTCGATAATCGAGTTTACTCACCAATGTCGCTGGTGGCTTTGCCGTAACTCTCGTACGAAACGAAACTCAGGAGCACAGTGCGGCACTCAAAAGTGCAGGTCAGAACCCTGTCAGCCTACTCCCACTCAGTACGACGAGAATCACTTCTCGTCTATCTGGTGGTGTCTCGCCCACAAAAAACGGACGCAACGGCACTCTGCGGTACGCCACGGCACCAAACTGGGACAGCACTGCTCTCTTCCATGAAACTCAAATTCAACTCAGTGGTGTTGAGTTTCATTTTTGTCCCAGTTGCCGGCTGCGGAGCGAAAACGGCTGATTCGATCCCGAAATCAGTCCAGCTCGACCTGAAAAGCGGCTTGCCACCAGCGTAAGTTGCAAGTGGATAATCGCAAGTGGTTTACGCTTTGAGAGTAAAATCGCAGCTCAACGCAATAAGCCGTCTGAAGTATTCGTTTGGAATAAATGCAGGTGGCTTGTTGCTAATCGGCTAAAAGTTGAAATTACTCTCTGCTGAGACAGTTTGTCCCAACAGGGAGCTGACCTCGAGAACTACAGGCTTTGAATTTCCGTACGGAACTCAAAATGGGTTGAAGGGTCCTCGTCGGGATCGTCTTCCCAGTTGACAGACTCATCGTACAAGAGGTTCTCGATTCTCTCGCCATTCTTGAGAACTATCATTTCGGAGAACCAGACCTCCTTGTCGAGCATGATGATGCCCGAATCCGTATGGAGGGCGATGGCCTGTGGATACTCAAGCTTTGCGACCAGGGGGCCTTCGCCATAGATATTTGCAACGTTGTTGACAACGGTAACAGCGACGATAGTCTCGTTGACTTCGAACGTGGTCGTATCAGCCCCCACTTCGGGGATGCTGAGCATTTCCTCCGAAGATTCAACAACTGACAGCAAGCCAAACTCCTCGAGCGTGCCGAACTCGTCAACGACGATGTTGTTCAGGAAGTTGTTGACGTCGATGTCAAAGCCCTCGAAGTGCAGGCGGACGGTATTCCAGCTGTTGTCGGGAGGAGCCGCCAGAACTGCATCGATAGTGAGCAGCTTGGAGCCCTTCATCTGCTTCAGGAGCAGCTCTTCTGCGTGGTTGAATCTTTTATTAGCGTGTTCCATTGCCATCACTTTCCCTTTCTGACGAAGTGTATCTTCAGGGACTTAATTCCAGGAGCGTTCCTCGCTTTCAATTCGACAACCGGGGATTTGCCCTTCGAAGAAGAAACAAGTCTATGGGAGACGATGCTGCCGTCTCTCATCCTGTACATCATGCCTTTGCCCTCGGTTGACATGGGGCTACCACACTCGGAGTTCCAGGACGGTCGTATACGCACAGCTCGATGTGGGTTGAGGCCCTTGGCCCTTCGTGCCGGAGAGGCACTTTCTTTCGCAAGGAAAAAGCCATTTGGCAAATCCGTTGCATCCGAATCGCCCTGTCTGAGGGCTAGACCGGTATTTCTAATGCAGGGAAGTTGCGAATCTACGACTTCCCTGCATTATTCTGCCTTCCTTCTCCTTCTTCCGTAAACCGCGCATGCCTGCTCTGTCTCGGAACCCTTCCTTGATTAATGCAACGAAAGAGATATAATCTCATTCAACGATTCGAAAGGAAAAGGAAATGCTACTGAACTTCACCGTGGGCAATTGGATGTCATACCGCGACGAGGCGTCGCTGAACATGGTCGCCTCGCTCGAGCGCCAGCATGCTCGGACGCTGGCCAAGATCCCTGGGTTCCGCAGCAAGAAGGCCCTGCCGGTTGCCGCTGTCTACGGAGGCAACGCGTCCGGCAAGACGGGCCTGTTCAAGGGGATGGCCGCGCTCAAGCACATGGTCACGGGCGAAATCGGCGTGGACGAGCTCCTTCCCATAGAGCCCTTCATGCTAGAGAGGGAATCGGCATCGGAGCCGACCGTCTTCGACGTCACGTTCCTGGCGGGCAGGACCGTCTACCGCTACGTCGTTGAGGCGACCCTGGATGGTGTTTCCTACGAGTCGCTCGAGCGCGTGCTCGAGAAGGAGAGTATCGACATCTTCGAGCGCGACGAGCTTTCGGAGGACGGCAAGTACATCTTCAACGAGTCATGCCTCGGTCCCTCCGACTTCCTAGAGTTCGTGGGCAAGTCGACCCGCCGCAACCAGACCTTCCTCGGCAGCGCCGTCTCCCAGAACGTCGAAACGTTGCAGGAGGCCTACGATTGGTTTGCCGACACGCTGCAGCTCGTAGGCGTGGAGTCCCATGCCTGGACCTTCGCCAACGCCGCGGGAACCCGCGAGGGCTTCTTCGAATATGCCGAGGACACGCTCTCCCGCCTGGACACCGGTATTTGCGGGCTGACCGGAGAGCGCCTCGATCTCGACGCGCTGCCGAAAAGCGCAAAGCTTCGCAAGAGAGTGGCCGGGCTCGAGGCCGACGAGATAATGACCTTGGTCATGGAGAAAGCTCCCGGTGACTACGGCTTCGAGATGATAACGGTGCACGTGGACGATGGGCATCCGGTGGTGGAGCGCATGCGCACCCTTCACCAGGGCGCGGACGGCGAGAAGCGCAGCTTCGGCCTGGGGATGGAGTCCTCCGGCACCCAGCGCCTGATGGGGCTGCTGCCCATGCTGTTCGACCTGCAGGGGTCCGATGACGCCGTGGGATCCAAGGTGTACGTCGTGGACGAGCTGGACCGGTGCCTGCACACCATGCTGACCACGCGCCTGGTGGAGGACTTCCTGGCCACCTGCGGGCCCGACACTCGCAAGCAGCTGCTGTTCACCACCCACGACCTGCTGCTCATGGACCAATCCCTGATGCGCCGCGACGAGATGTACATAGCCCAGCGCGGCGTGGACGGCAAGTCCGAGCTGGTCGGGCTCACCGAGTTCGACGGCATCCGCTACGACAAGGACCTTATCCGCAGCTACCTGGACGGCCGCTTCGGCGGCATCCCGATGCTGCGGGAGGAGGCGGCCCGTGGCTAGGAGATCAAATAAGGAATCGCTCAAGCGAAAGACGGGCGGCCGCGAGTACCGCGCCGTATGCTGGGTGAGCGCCGAGGGGCAAACGGAGAAGGACTACCTGCGCATGGACGCCTTCAAAGGCGCATCGATGGCGGTGAAGTTTCCCAAGGACGTCCACCCCGACAGGCGCAACCCCGCAGCGGTGCTCAAGCGCTTCCAGAAGGCGATGCGCACCGAGGACTTCCGCAAGGGAGACGAGGCGTGGATTGTGGTGGACGTAGACACCTGGGGAGACGTCGAGTTCGCCGAGCTGCTCTCCTGGGCGGCGAGCGACCCACGGCATCACCTGGCCATCAGCAACCCCAAGTTCGAGCTGTTCCTGGTGATGCACTTCGAGCGCGGCAACGGCTGCACCACGCCACAGAAGGTCGATGCCACCCTCAAACGCTACTGGCCCCGCTATGACAAGCGCGTGAGTGCCACCCGTTTCTCCCTCGACGAGGTCAAGTCAGCCGTCGAGGCGGCAAGAATGAAGCGGGCAGGCTGCCAAGACGCCTTCCCGGCGCCCGGCATGACCGACGCCCACCTGCTAGTCGAACGGCTGATTGAAGGGATGTAGGAGGCCAGATATCTGGGCTCAGGTTCTTCGAGGACGGGAGCGTGAAGAGATGGCTTTTGAGGCTGAGAGAGATTGACGGTGGGGGTGCCAATGAGTGACGACTTTAGCTTCACCATAAAGATACCTTGCGATGAGGATGGGTTTGTCTTATTGCAATGCCCTCAATGCGGCGAGTTCTTCAAGCTGAGACCGAATGATTACGAGTCGGATGACGTTTTGGAAGTCTGCTGTCCAGCCTGTGGCATCGTGTCCGACAGTTATCTGACCGAGGACGTCGTCGATCTTGCGATGACCATCGCGAAGAACAAGGCTTTCGAGGCGATTCACAAGGAGATGAAGAAGCTCGAACGGCAGACCAAGGGCAAAGCAGTGTCGTTCAAGGCGGGCAGACCACCTAGACCTGATGACGAGCCTGTCTTGCAGCCTTCTATAGATGCGCTTGCCATTACGACCTGCAGGCACTGCGGAATGCAGTCGAAAGTGTCACGCCTTCTTTCAATGTCGATGTACGTGTGTCCGTTATGCGGGGTGAGCAATTTAATGATCGATAAGACCGATTTCAAAAAGACCCTATATCGCTTCAACCATGAAGCTAACATCCTCTTGCGCTCGAACTGGGAAGAGTCGCCTGCTCCCTTCAAGCGGTTCCTTGACCGCATTGAAGGCGAGCCAGTTATCAAGGAATACCTCGATAACTGTGTCAACAACCATACGCCTGAGGGTTTCGGTGCTGATGAAGACGTTCGGGAGGTAGCGGCGCAACCTGGGGTAACCTTCATCAATTTCAGCACAATACCCGAGGAAGAGAGCGCAGAGGTCTACCTCATCCTCAAGGCGGTGATTGCGCAGGACATTCATGGTAGAAGCTACTTCTACTACACCTTTGCGAGTGGAAACAAGTATCCCGACATGTACAAGGGTTTCTTGGACAAGGTCGTGTGGCGCCTTATCGCGAACATAACTGAGCACTTGACCATGATTGGAATAGAAATGGGACTCGACAACAGCGACTCCGTCACCAACAATATCGGCACTGTTCAGAACTTGCAGATGAATCAGGCGGCTGGTGGTTCGACCATCAATGCCACTCAAAACAATGGCATAAACGAAGCCCAGCTGAGCGATTTGCTCAACGCTATACTCACCGCTGCCGAGGATGAAATAGAGGATACGGAAAGCGTCGAAGACGTGCGCGATAGCGTAGAGATCATTCGGGTGCAGATGGAGAGCGGCGAGCCGAAACGTGGTGTGCTCAAAGGCACGCTTAGCGTTCTGCATGGAGTTAACGGTGGTGTGCAATTTGTTGCAGCGCTCGCGCAGATTATCGAATTCATTAACATGAGCGGCTTCCAGTTCCCTCTGCCTGGCTAAAGACTGCGGCCTCAACATAGTCGTCACCTTGTGACACGCTGCGACGATGTCCGTACCAGTTTGGTGCGGGCATCCTTATGTTTGCCCGCCTTACGAGACGAAAGGCAGGCAGGAACATGGACGGTGAGACCAATGGCGGCCAGGAAGCCACTTTCGGAATAATCCGGGGCCGTTTTCCGCCCGGATTCCGCCCGGCTCGGCATTCCGAAACCGCCTTCGGGACGCCTTCCCCCGGCGTTTTCGGATGGTTCTTTACTCCCTATTTCTGACCTGGCGTTTTGCGTTTTCGGTCCCCAGAAAACAGGGGGTGATTACAAAGTGATTACAAACCGGCCCCGCGACGCCCGCCGATCTCGCGAGGATAATATCGGGTGGCTTGCAAAACTGCCTCTGGGTCAACGCGGTTGAGCGTCCCTTAGTAGCCCTCAGAAGCGGGCTCCACCTTTTCGGGATAATCCGAATCGGTTTGCGCAGGTAAACAGGCAGAAAAGAGCCCCCGGAAAACCTCGTTTCCGGGGGCTCGCGCCCTTCGTTATTCCTCGAAGTCGCCGGTGGTTGTGTTCACCATCAGGTACCGTCGTTGACTGTTAATAGCTAAAATAATCCCAGTTCAAACAGCATTTTTTGGTCAAAAACTTATTCCCACTCGGTGGTTATAGTTTTGCCGTCTCGTCACTCCAGTTGCACCCAGTTTTCGGCGGCATCTCGAAGTGAGTGCCGCTGAATGACGCGACGTCGCGTTTCATCGGCTTCGGGGACAAAAGCTGGGACAACTTCAAAAACCATTTTCAAACTCAGAGTATTGAGTTTTTATTTTTGTCCCAAGGGGCACGGAGAGCCGCCTTTGGAGGCTCGATATCGCCGAAAAACGCCCGTTTTGAAACTCAACCGCCTTTGAGCCTGCAAACCACCAGCTTCAACAGTAAGTGAGTCGACGCGGGTGGCTTACGAGCCGTTCACAAAACCGCAGGCCACAGGTCTTTGTCAACGATAAGCAAAGTGAATAGTCTCAGGTGGCTTGCCCATGAGTTGGCGTAAGCCTGTTTAGCAAAAGGCTAATCGGACACGACAGGCCGCCCGCATGGCGACGGCGTTTCCCGTGCGGGCACAAACAGCCCTGCGTGCCCTGTCGCGCGATATCCCAATGCGACGTTCAGAACCCTACCCGCCAAGCAGCCACCTCGCGAAATTCAGCACGAGCACGCCCTCCCGGGTATGGGGCTCATGCCTCGTGCGAGTGATGAGAATCTTCGGGAATGCATCCCCGATGGATAGAATCGGCGCAATCTCCCTCTCGAGCGTCGAATCGGCGCCGATATCGTCGCTCACATACACTTTCCTTCCCGGTTTCGAAACTTGGAAGGCAGTATGCGCAAGGATGCGTCGAGGTGCGATCCCAGTCGTACCATGCCAGCAGAGATGTCGAGGCACATTCGTTCATGCTGCAATGCGGGCATCGGAGATGAAAAACAGCCCGTCGGGTAGTCATGGGCGTGCGGGAGCCCGCATCAGTAACCTGCCTCCTCGGTTGTCCCTTCTTTGCATGGTCGTCTACATAAAGGAGGAACCAGCCATGCAGATCAGCATGCTTGCCCTTCTTGGGTCACGGACCGGGGAGGCGAGGGCCTCCGTCGGGACCGCCCCGAGCAACCGGCATATCCAAGGAATGACAAGGCTCGATCGCTGTGCTGGTCAGGATGCCGAAGCGGGCCGTCCGCCAATCGGAATGCGGGTCAGGATGCTGCAACGTGATTCCAGCTGCAGGATACGGCTCCTTTGCGGTTGCCGCAAAACCTGCTGGCAACATTCTTACTATCCGAATGATGTACGCATCCCTTGGGATCGTTTCGCCTGACCAGGGCCATCTTCAGCGCCTCATCGGCCAGCTCGGCAGGCGCCTCTTCCACGCGTAATAGCCCTGGCGGGTCACCTATGCAACCAAAGATACAAAAGGAATCGAATGGCCAGAGAGGATTGCCCTTTCCGATGGTCGATTCTTGACAGGCAAACTCAAGCCTCGCTAATATTACATGGTTTGCCAGACCGAATTAACAAAGGAGGGGTGTCGTGGTTGGTCTTTTCCGCACGTGGATGAGCGCCTAGAAAGCGGCGCTGTTGTGGCGTCGCGCTGTTTTTCTGCACGCCATTTCACGATTGGACATAACCATGATATTTGAAACCTCTCGGCGCAGGTCTGTTTCGCTGTGCCATTCATGGCAATTTAAGATTTGTTTCGTATGGGGCGGGGAGCTCGTGTCGACATTGACGAGCTTGATTCTCCAAATGGGTCTCATTTGGCATATCGCCCTCACGACAGAATCATCTTCCCTCCTCTCCCTGGCATCGTTAGCAGGCTTTCTGCCGATTGCTTTGTTCGGAGTCCTTGCGGGCGCCGTTGTCGACAGGCTGCCTTTGAAACGTGTTCTCATCGGCGCCGACCTCTTCGTTGCCGCGGTGGGCGCCGCCTTGGCGATTGCCTCGTTGGCCGGCAGCTTACCTGCGTGGTCAATACTCATCGCCTTGTTTCTCCGCGCAGCTGGCACTTCGTTCTACACGCCGGCCTCCCAATCCCTCACGCCCCATCTCGCCCCGCCAGAGCATCTCGTTCGCCTATCGGGAGTGATGCAGGCGATTCAGTCCGCCGGATACATTCTTGGCGCCGCGCTCGCGGCAGTGATTTATCCTGTGGCGGGCATTACCGCCATGATTGCCCTCGACGTGCTGGGGGCGCTTTTCGCTTCTCTAGCTGTCCTCGCCGCTCAGATAGACGCAGGAGGACTCGACGAAGCCGACCGCAGCTCGTCCTTTTCCAATAAAGTTCGAGAACTTTTCTCTGAGATTTCGGACGGCTACAAGCTGATCAGGGGATACAGGGGGCTGTTCGCCCTTCTTTGGTGCGGGTTCGTCTTCGCTTTCGCGTTCTCCCCACTCGCGGCATTGTTCCCAATAATGACCTTGGGACATTTTGGCGGTAGCACGGGGGATGCTGCTTTGGTGGAGGTCCTTTTCTCCGCAGGCATGCTGGCTGGGTCCGGCATTTTGGCGGCCACGGGAGGGTTCCGCAATAGGTCGCTCACCATGGTCGCCGCGATCGCCGGCTTCGGCGTCGTCGCAATCGCATCCGGATTGATCGGCCCGTCGCTGTTCGCCGTTTTCCTACCGGCGAGCTTTCTTATGGGCGCATGCTCCCCGTTGTACGCGGGAACCCAGACTGCCCTTATGCAGGAGCAGATACCTCCTGAGTACCTAGGCCGCGTTTTCGGCCTCTACGGAACCATCATGGCGTGGGCCATGCCCATGGGCCTCGCGGCCCCCTCCGTTTTTGCGGATCTGCTTGGAGCTCCGTTATGGTTCGTCGGCTCTGGAGCGACCATGGTACTGCTTGCGATGGCTATGCTGCTTGCTCCGAGCGTCCGAAACGTGGGGAAAAGAGATACCGGGCGGATTCAATAGCCCAAGTATTCGAAAAAAAGAGGCGGCAGCCATCGGTTCACGCGTCAGCCTTCAAGCCCTTGCGACGACGAGGTATTGCGCCGACATCCCACATCGCGCTCCTTATTCGTCGCCAACTATCATTTTCGGATTTGCCGGCTTGCGCAAGGTCAAAACGCTCGCGCCGGCAATTGGGCAAAGGCGAAAAATCGACGTGAGCAATCTTTTTTGGCATGGCTGCGCTTCCAGTAAAAGGCTAATACACAAAAGGCGGTTCAACCTATGGAACTCATAGTCAAAGCTAAAGACATCTTTTTGGAATATGCCGGCCGCGATATCCTGGATATCGAAGAGTTGGAAATCTACTCCTACGATCGCATCGGCTTGGTGGGAGACAATGGCGCAGGCAAAACCAGCCTGCTTAAAATTCTGAGCGGCAATCTTACCATTGCGGACGCCGACGTCAGGCGCTTCGGCAGCATTGCCCTCATCGGCCAACTCGATGAACTCGACCTTGATGCGGCTCAGGACAGTGGTGAGATGCTCTCCCGTCTCAACGTCGCCGGAGTGGCGCAGGAGACGATGAGCGGCGGGGAGGAAACACGCGCCAAGATTGCCTCTGCACTCTCCCAGCATGCAAGCGCGATCTTCGCCGACGAGCCTACGAGCCACCTCGACCAAGACGGCATCCGCCTTCTCGTCGGACAACTCAAGGCATTTGATGGGGCTCTGCTCATCGTGAGCCATGACCGTCATTTTCTCGACCAGGTGGTAGACAAGATCTGGGAGCTCAAAGACGGCGGTATTTCCGAATTCTGGGGTGACTACTCCGACTATCTGCGACAGAAAGAAGAAGAGCGCAAAGCTCAGGCGACTCGATACGAAGAGGCGATGCGCGAGCGCGATCGCCTCGAAGCCGCCATCGAAAAACAACGGAAAAAAGCACGGCAGGTCGACGCCAAGCGGAAGGCTGCGAAAAAAAGCAACGAGTATGCAGGTCGATTGGGGCATCAGAAAGCAACCGGCACCAAACAGAAGAGGATGTACCAGGCGGCCAAGGACATGGAGAAGCGCCTCGAAGCGCTCGAAGGGATTGAGGCCCCAGATAGCATTCGCGCCGTGCGGTTCCGCCAGAGCAAGGCCCTGGAACTGCATAGTAAATTTCCCATCTCGGCAGACGATTTCAGCTTGAGCTTCGGCAACTGCATGCTCTATGACCACGCGAAATTCGAGATACCGCTCGGTGCCAAAGTGGCCATCACCGGTGGCAACGGTACAGGAAAGACCAGCCTGCTGAAGGCAATCGCTCGACGCGCCGACGGTATCAACATCTCTCCCAAGGCAGAGATCGGTTACTTCGAGCAAACAGGCTACAAGTTCGACGCCCGTCAGTCTGCGATCTCGTTCATGCAGGATGGTTGCGAGTACAGCATGACCGAAATTCGAGGCATCCTCGCCTCTATGGGAATCGGACCGCGCGACCTGACAAAGGACGTTGGCGTTCTCTCGGGAGGCGAAGTCATCAAGCTGCTACTCGCGAAGATGCTGCTGGGCAGATACAACATCTTGCTCATGGACGAGCCTGGAAATTACCTGGACATCAAGAGCACCGAAGCCCTCGAGCAGATGATGAGCGCCTATGCCGGAACGATAGTGTTCGTCTCCCACGATAAGAGGCTGGTCGAGAACGTCGCAGACATTGTCTACGAAATAAAGGACACCAAGCTAGTCAAAATCTTTCAGCGCGAATAGCCCTAAATGAGCAAGAAATAATCCCCGAACGGAGACAAGGGAGTAAAACGGCAAAGAAAGAGCCTCCGTCCCAACGCAGGGAACGGAGGCTCTTTAATCGCTTTTACTCATCTCCGTCGCTGGTGGCTTTGTCATGACTCTCGTACGAAACGAAACTCAGCGGCATAGTGCGGCACTCAAAATCGCAGGTCAGAACCCTGTCGTCCTACTCCCACTCGATCGTCGCGGGCGGCTTGGACGTGATGTCGTAGCACACGCGGTTGGCGCCGGGAACCTCGGCAACGATGCGGCCGGAGATGCGGGCCAGCACGTCGTAGGGCAGTTTGGCCCAGTCGGCGGTCATGGCATCGCTGGACTCGACGGCACGCAGGATGATCGGGCGCTGATAGGTGCGCTCGTCGCCCATAACGCCGACGGACTTAATGTCGGGCAGGACCGCAAAGTACTGCCAGCAGCTGTGCTCGGAGTTGCGCTCGCCGGTCTGCTCAAACAGGCGCTGGTTGTAGGCGTCGAGCTCCTCGCGCACGATGGCGTCGGCGTTCTTGAGGATCTCGAGCTTTTCCTTGTCGACCGCGCCGATGATGCGGATGGCCAGACCCGGGCCCGGGAAAGGCTGACGGAACACGATGTGACCCGGCAGGCCAAGCGCCAGACCAAGTGCGCGGACCTCGTCCTTAAAGAAGTGGTCGAGCGGCTCGATAAGGTCGAAGTGCACGCCCTCGGGGAACGGGATCAGGTTGTGGTGGCTCTTGATGGTGGCCGTCTTGCCGCCCGTCTTGCGAGCGCCGGACTCGATGATGTCGGGGTAGATGGTACCCTGAGCCAGGTACTTGACCGGCTTGCCATCGGTCTCAAGCTGCTGCGCCACGGCGAAGAACTCTTTCCAGAACTGCGTACCGATGATGCGGCGCTTCTCCTCGGGCTCGGTCACGCCGGCCAGAAGCTCGGCATAGCGGTCCTCGGCGTGGACGTGGATAAAGTCGACATCGAACTGCTTGGTGAAGACCTCCTCCACCTGCTCGGGCTCGCCCTTGCGCAGCAGACCGTGGTTGATGAACACGCAGGTCATCTGCTTGCCCACGGCGCGAGCGCCCAGCGCAGCCACGACGGAGGAGTCGACGCCACCGGACAGGGCCAGAATCACGCGGTCGTCGCCGACCTTCTCGCGGAACTCGGCCGTCATGGTCTCGACCAGGTTGTCCATACTCCAGTTGGGCTCCAGGCCGCAGATCTCAAACAGGAAGTTGCTCAGCAGCTGCTGACCGTACTCGGAGTGCTTGACCTCGGGGTGGAACTGCGTGGTGAAAATCTTGCGCTCGACGCACTCCATGGCAGCAACCGGGCACACGTCAGTGCTGGCGGTAACGGTAAAGCCCTCGGGCACCTCGGAAACGGCGTCGCGGTGGCTCATCCACACGGTCTGCTCCATGGGCGTGGAGTTAAAGAGCTTGGCGCCGGCCGTGCGCGTGATGGTGGCGCGGCCGTACTCGCCCACCTCGGAGTGGCCGACCTTGCCGCCGAGCGTCACGGCCGTGATCTGATGGCCGTAGCAGAAGCCCAGGACGGGAAGGCCCAGGTCAAAGATGGCGGGATCGATAGACGGAGCGTCCTCGGCATACACGGAAGCCGGACCGCCGGAAAGGATGAGCGCAGAGGCGTTCATCTCGCGAATCTCGTCGGCCGAGATGTCGCAGGGGACAATCTCGGAATACACGTTGAGGTCGCGGACGCGACGGGCAATGAGCTGACCGTACTGCGCACCAAAGTCGAGTACGAGGACCTTTGCGGAAGCCTTTTGATCCATGGTTCCCCCTCTTGTTGGCGGGGAGCCGGTGCCCACCCGCGTGAATGAACGAAAATAGCCTTCATAGTGTACACGTTATATGGGGTTTCTCGCCCCTCGCAGCCATCAGCGCACGGCAAACGCACGACCTGGGCCCCTATTTGACGGCAATTGAAGTGTTACCAGACGTTACAGATGATGTAATACGTTTGAACATTGGACGCCCTGTGCCACAATACTGCCGAACGGCTCCGCCTCTGCGGCGGCAAATACGATAGGAATACCAGCATGAAGCGCATCCTTCTCATCGCCACGGGCGGCACCATCGCATCGACTGAGGACGGCAACGGCCTCTCCCCCGCCCTGACCGGTGAGGAGCTCGCCCAGAGCGTCCCCGAGATCTCGGGGCTCTGCGAGCTCGACGTCGTGCAGCCCATGAACATCGACAGCACCAACATGCGTCCCGGCGACTGGATGCGCATCCGCGACGTCATCGTCGAGGGTTATGCCGACCACGACGGCTTCGTGATTCTACACGGCACCGACACCATGAGCTACACCGCGGCGGCGCTTTCCTACCTGATTCAGGACAGCCCCAAGCCCATCGTGCTCACCGGCTCGCAAAAGCCCATGGGCAACCCTTTTACTGATGCCAAACTCAACCTGTACCAGAGCCTGCTCTATGCGCTCGACGAGCACTCGCACGACGTATCGATCGTGTTTGGCGGCGTCGCCATTGCCGGCACGCGAGCCCGCAAGCAGCGCACCATGAGCTTTAACGCGTTCATTAGCGTCAACTATCCGCCCATTGCCTACATCCGCAACGACCGCATCGTGCGCAACGGGCTCCACGGCACTCTTCAGGGCGAAAACCCGGTGCGTTTCTACGACAGCATCGACCCGCGCGTATTTGTACTCAAGCTTACGCCCGGCGTAAACCCGGGCATCCTCGACGCCCTTGCCGATAGCTACGATGCTGTAATCCTTGAGACCTTTGGCATTGGCGGTATTCCCGAGTTTGGCGAGTCCGGCGATTCGTTCCAAGAGGCAATTTTCCGCTGGGTCGATTCGGGTCGAACCGTCGTTATGACCACGCAGGTCCCCGAAGAGGGCCTAGATCTGGGCGTTTATGAGGTCGGCCGTGCTTACGCCGATCATCCGGGCATTCTGCGCGGCGACGACATGACCACCGAGACGCTCGTGGCCAAGACCATGTGGGCACTCGGCCAGTCACGTGATGCCACCGAAATCCAGCGCCTGTTCTACAGCCAAGTCAACCACGACCGCATCCCGATGGCGTAATCCCTAAGGCAGCTCCACTTATCGCAGCCTTAAACGACAGGTGGTCCCCCTCGGGCCGTGCAAAAATCGGAGTATTCTGCAATTTCTCCTCCGGACGCATAGAATCGGCCGATTATTAGACGAACTTTTAGGACGAAGGGTCCGTTTAGTAAATATTTATTCCTCATTTTTATTTAGCGTGTGGATTATCTACTGTCAAAAAGGCAAAGCCAGCCGCTCGAGCTACCATCTACGGCCGAACTGGTGCTGAATACTCGCGATTTTGCACATCGCAACCAGGGGGACCCGCCCAAAGAGCGTCAAATACAGCGGGGGAACGCCCTATTCGATACCCTCGAGAAGTTCTGACACCGTCATGCCGAGTGCGGGTGCGATCTTAAATAGAACCTTGAGCGTGAAATTTGCCGTCCCATCTTCGATTCGGTCGAGGTAGGGTCGGCTGATTCCTGTCGCCACACAAAAATCAACCTTGGAGATACCAAGGTCCCTGCGTGTCTCTTCGACCCGCCTGCCAAGAATCTGTTTCGCACGTTCGTCCATGCAGCCGAGTTTGAAATGGAGCCGAACATAAACGTAAACTATAGTTTACGTTTTGCCGAATACACAGGAGTTTTCTATGTCGGGTTCTTCGGTCCGCATGTACCGAGCCACGCTTCGCACAAACAGCGCACCGCCCAAGCTCGTCGTCGTTGAAGCAGAATGCCTTTCGCCCGATGAGCGCACAGCATTTGCATTGCTATCAAGTCGCGTCGCCGCTGTTCTGGTCCCTTGCTCGGCGCAAGGTGAACTTGCCATCCAATGCCAAGCGCACAGCTGCTCGCTCAATCAGGCTGCCGTAATCGCAACCAGCCAACGCGGTCTGCCCCTTCTCCTGGAAGCCGGCATCGCACTCGCCCTTCGCGGTGCCGGATACGAAAACGAGACCGCCGCCGATATGGTCTTTAAACCACGATCGAGCGGCGGCCTCGCAGCAGCCATTGAATATATGTGCAGGCTCGTTGCCTAAAAAGAAAGGCTAGAAACCAAGGCCAAAGCCCGTTCCGGTAATCGCCGAGTACATAAAGTAAACGTTGACCACGTTGAGGAACACGCCCGTGATACAGCCGTTGCGCAGGTAGCGCTCGCACACGATGCGCGCCATGGCGGCGGAGTCATCATTGTTTTTAGCCTGGCGTCCTGCCGTAAAGTACGTCGCCACGCTCAGCAGCAGGTTGAGCACCGGCAGTGCCAGCAACTCATAGCTCTTGCCCCAGCGCGTCGCCTCGCCGGCGGCATTAAACTTCGTTGCCACCTCGGGGCCAATGTTGGGGATCACAAACGCCGCTACCACCAGCGGAAGCACTGCAAGCACGAGCAGCGCAATACCCATGTAGCCGGCTTTTTTTCCATATTTAAACATGCGCGTCGTCCTTACACGTTAAAGCGGAAGTGCACGACGTCGCCATCGGCCATGATATAGTCCTTGCCCTCAATACGCAGCTTGCCGGCGGCCTTGGCGCCCTGCTCGCCGCCGAGCTCGATGTAGTCGTCATAGCCAATGACCTCGGCCTTAATAAAGCCGCGCTCAAAGTCGGTGTGGATGACACCGGCGGCCTGCGGGGCGGTCGCGCCCTGACGAACCGTCCAGGCCTTGACCTCCATCTCGCCGGCCGTAAAGAACGACTGCAGGCCGAGCAGCTTGTAGGCAGCCTGAGCGAGCACGTCCAGGCCGGGCTGCTCCAGGCCCAGGCTCTCCAGGTAGTCGGCGGCGTCCTCGGGATCGAGCTCGGAAAGCTCAGCCTCGATCTTGGCGCAGATAGGCAGCGGCTTGACGCCATCGATGGGCGCCAGATCGTCGTTGAGCATATCCTCGTCCACGTTTGCCACATACAGGATGGGCTTCATGGTGAGCAGGAACAGACCCTTGGCGGCAGCACGCTCCTCGTCGGTCATCTCCATGGATGCGGCGCGCTTGCCCTCGTTGAGCCAGGCAAGCAGGCGCTTAGCGACCTCGAACTTGGGCATGAGCTCCTTGTCGCGCTTGGCCTCCTTCTCGAGCTTGGGCAGCTGTTTCTCGAGCGTTCCCATATCGGCCAGGATGAGCTCGGTCATGATGGTGTCGGCATCGCCGGCAGGATCGACGAACTCGCCCGTGCGGCCCACCTCACGCATGACATTGGGGTCCTTAAAGTAACGCACGACCTCGCAGATGGCATCGGTCTCGCGGATGTTTGCCAAGAACTGGTTGCCCAGGCCCTCGCCCTCGTTGGCACCCTTCACCAGGCCCGCGATGTCGACAAACTCGACCGTAGCCGGCACAATGCGGCCGGGGTTGACGATGTCGGCGAGCTTTTGCAGACGGCTATCGGGCACGTCGACGATGCCCACGTTGGGGTCGATCGTGGCAAACGGGTAGTTGGCGGCAAGGCCGGTCTTTTTGGTAAGCGCGGTGAACAGCGTCGACTTGCCCACGTTGGGCAGGCCCACGATACCGATGGAAAGGGACACGACAGCTCCTTTTGGTACAGGTACTTCAAACCGTATAAGTATAGCGCCGCCGCAGCATCCGGGCGAATCCGGACACCGCGGCGGCGCAAATGAAGCAGAGATGCGTGAGAGTTCGAGACAGCAGTCCTTACTTAAGCTCGGGCCAGAAATCCTTGTTGGCCTCGATGAGCTCGTCCAGGATCTGCTTGGCAACACTTGCCGAAGGAATGGTCTTGGAGAGCGTGAGCGCCTGCCAGAGCTTCTGGTAGCTGCCCTCGACCCAAGCCTGGACAACGAGCTTCTCGACGGAAACCTGCTGCTCCATCAGGCCCTTCTGGAACTGCGGGATCGGACCCTGGCAGATCTTCTCAAAGCCGTTGGAACCGACGATGCAAGGCACCTCGACCATAGCCGTCGGGTCGAAGTTGGGCACAGCGCCATCGTTGGGGACGATCAGCAGGAAGCGCTCGAGCGTGTTCTCGGCCAGTGCGCAGGCAAGGTCGACGATGTAGTTGGCATGTACATCTGGCTCAAAGCCGCCGTCCTTGGCAGTACCCTTGGCGATGATGTCGCGGCAAGCGCCAAAGACCTTCTTCTCGCGACCGTCCATAACCTCATTGGCGCGAGTGTAGTTGGGGTCAGACGTCTCGACGACATAGTCCGGGTACAGGTAATACTTGAGGTAGGTATTGGGAATCGTCTCGGGATCGACAGCATAGACATCCTTGGCCTTGCCGAAGGTGTGAATCCAGCTCTCCTCGACATGCTGCTCCTTACCGGCCTCGTGCTCGATGCCGTCCAGGTAGCCGTTCTTAGCCATGTGCTCCTTAATCTGCGGCATGAGGTCGTTGCCGTCCTTGTCGTAGATCTTGCTCCACCAACCAAAGTGGTTGAGGCCGTAGTAGCTATACTGCAGCTCGCGACGATCCTTGATGCCGCACATACGGCTCATCTTATCCATAAGGTCGATCGGCATGTCGCAGATGTTGATGATGCGGCTGTTGGGGCGCAGCACGCGGCAGGCCTCGGCGACGATGGCCGCGGGGTTGGAGTAGTTGAGCATCCAGGCGTTGGGGCTGTACTTCTCCATGTAGTCGAGAATCTCGATGACACCACCGATGGAGCGCATGCCGTAGGCGATACCGCCGGCACCGCAGGTCTCTTGGCCAACGCAGCCGTACTTGAGAGGAATCTTCTCGTCGAGCTCACGCATGGCGTACAGGCCGACGCGGATGTGAGCAAGGACGAAATCGGTCCCGGTGAATGCGGTCTCGGGGTCGGTGGTGTAGCTAAACTCAACCTCGGGGGCGTTCTCGTGGAAGTAGATCTCGCAGGCCTTGGCCACGGTCTCCTGGCGCTCGGCGTTGTTATCGTAGAAGGTCACCTTGTTGACCGGAAAGCGGTCGCGCTCCTCAAGCAGCATCAGAGCGATGCCCGGGGTGAAGGTAGAGCCACCGCCGGCAATGGTCACGGCATAGTTTTTCTTGGACATGATGTCCTCCTCATTCTGGCCGCTTGCTCAATCCATCCCCGTACGCGGCCTGCACGGTTTGGAATTGTTACCTAGAAGTGGAGTTTTTTATCTCTAGAATCGGCCTTGCGGTGCATACCGGCTCTGCAAGGCCGATTGTTTCGATGGGCGATGGTTTACAGAAGACTCTCGAACTTCAGAAGACTCTCGAACTTCTCGCGAACCTGCGGGACGGTAAGGCCGATGATGACCTGGATTGACTGACCTTGGACCACCAAGTCATGCGTACCGATCGCCTTGAAGGAAGCCTCGGGTGCAACGACGCTCTTGTCCTTGACGTTAACGCGCAGACGGGTAGCGCAGTTCGTTACATCGATGATGTTATCCGTGCCACCGAGCAGATCGAGGATGTTCTCGGCAAGCACCAAGCGCTCGTCATCTTTACTCTGGGCGACCGATTTGCCAGCAGCACCGCCCTGCTTTTGCTTGTAGTCGGCCTTGGACTTGAGCTCGACCTCAACATCGTCATCCTCGCGACCGGGGGTCTTAAAGTCGAACTTGACGATCAGGAAACGGAAGACCACAACCCAAAGAGCGGTAAAGCACAGACCGACAAGGATGGAGATGGCGTACTGCAGACCGTGTGCGGCCCAAAGGGGCAGCCAGTCCCACGAGAGCATCGAGATGATGCCGCCGTCGAAGATACCCACGACGCCAAGGAGGTTTTGAGCCATGCAGCCAAGCGCTCCGAGCACGCAGTGGACGACGAACAGGCCGGGCGCGATGAACAGGAAGGTGAAGTCAAGCGGCTCGGTAATACCGCAAAGCATAGCGGTAAGGGTGACCGGGATCAGCAGAGCCTTGACGCGCTGCTTGCGCTCGGGTTTGGCGGTCATATAAAACGCAATGGCGACGCCAAGCGAGCCGAAGACCTTAGTCCAACCAGGGCAGGTATAGGCAGCCCAGGGTGCGGCATCCTTAAGAGCAATGCTCGGATCGGCAGCCAGTTGGGGCAGGATGTTGGCCCAAGCAGCAAAGATGCCGCCGTTGACCGCCGCGTTGTCGTAATAGAACGGCGTATAGATAAAGTGGTGCAGGCCTGTAGGGATCAGCACGCGCTCGAAGAAAGCAAAGACACCCACGCCAAACGTACCGGCGGAAAGGATGAATCCCTGGAAGGCAGAGATAGCAGCCTGAACATGCGGCCACACCAGGCAGGCGATAAGAGCGACCGGAACCATAACGAAGAAACCGATCATATAGATGAACACGGAACCCGAGAACACGCCCAGCCACTCAGGAAGTTCGGTGTCGAAGAACTTGTTATGCAGCATCGTGGCGATACCAGAGATAATGAGCGCGCCCATGATGCCCATGTCAAGCGTTTTGATGCTTGCGATAGTGGCAAGACCAGTACCGCTGCCCGCCTCGACAGAATAGTCGACACCAAAGACAGGGCCCCACTGCCCCAAGATTGTGCTTACAAAGTAGTTGAAGGTAAGGTAGATGGCCAAAGCCTCCATGCAGCAGCGAGCGTTCTGCTTGTTCGCGAGCGAGATTGGCAACGCTACGCAAAACAGCAACGGCATCTGGTTAAAGAGCGTCCAACCACCCTGGAGCAGCACATTCCAGCAATCAAACCAAAGATGGCCCGCAGTGGCCATCTCGCCAAAGATCGCCTCGGTGGTAAACAACGTACCCAGGCCGACGACGATTCCGGAAAATGCGAAAAGAATTGCAGGCGTATACATTGCACCGCCGAAACGTTGTATCTTTTGCATCATGACGGGGAATCCCCCTCTCTTCATTCGGAGCGCTGCGGTTTTGGCTTCACTCGAGACCGCAGACGCGCCGTTTGCGTGTACCTCGTGCAATAGGACGGGTGGGCCCGCTTCCCTGACTTCTTGCACTTACGTTTTATCACATCACTCATCTATACAAGTTAGTATAAATACTACAGTCGGACAACGGTTGATTATTGGCCGTAAACGGTATATGTCCAGTATTTCCCCTGCTAAATCCGACATAGCTGATGGCAGCAATTTATATTTCTTTTCAACTTGTATAGATGTGCTTGTCTATATCTATAGACATGCCTATACTTCATTACAACATTCACCGCCACGTTAAGGAGTCACCATGAAAAGCGCGGTCTTCTATGGAAAGCATGACCTCAGGGTCGAGGAATCGGCAAAGCCGGCCGTGGGCAAGCGCGACGTTCTGATCAACGTCAAGGCTTGCGGCGTCTGCGGTACCGACGTTCATATTTATGAAGGCGACAAGGGTGCAGCCGACGTTACCCCGCCCACGATCCTTGGTCATGAGTTTGCGGGCGTTGTCGAGGCCGTGGGCAGCGACGTCGCTGGCTTTAAACCGGGCGATCGCGTGTGCATCGACCCAAACCATCCCTGCGGCTGCTGCGAACCCTGCCGAGACGGAATCAACCACTACTGCGAGCATATGACCGGTTACGGCACCACCGTTAACGGCGGCTTTGCCGAGTACTGCTCCGTCGATATGCAGCAAGTCTACAAGTTGGGCGAAAACACTAGCTTCGAGCAGGGTGCCATGACCGAGCCCGTGGCGTGCTGTCTGCACGGCATCGATATGTGCAACATCAAGCCCGGCAGCACGGTTGTCGTCATCGGCGGCGGCATGATCGGCCTGCTCATGATGCAGCTCGCCAAAAACGCCGGCGCCACCAAGGTTGTCTTGCTCGAACCCGTCGAAGGCAAGCGCGAGGTTGCGCTCAAACTCGGCGCCGACCTGGCAATTGATTCCATCCACGAGGACGTCCCGGCCCGCCTGAAACAGGAGGGCGTCGGCAACGTCGATGTCGTTATCGAGTGTGTTGGCAAGCCCGTCACCATCGAGCAGGCCATCCAGATCGCCGGCCACAAGGCTACGGTCATGATGTTCGGTCTCACCAAGCCCGATGAGACAATCACCGTCAAGCCCTTCGAGGTCTTCCAAAAGGAGCTTGTGCTTACCTCGTCCTACATCAACCCTTATACGCAGCGTCGCGCGCTCGAGCTCATCGACTCTGGCAGGCTCGACGTATCCTCGATGGTCGCCAAGGTGGCTTCCCTCGACGAACTCGGCGCCATCCTGTCAGACCCAGCTCTGCGTGCCATGGGTAAATATATAATCGACCCCAGCAAGTAAATCGATCGACACCTGCGCGAGCAGTCCTCATCCACCGCTCGCGCACTCAGCTCTAGGAGACCGTCATGGCGCGAGCCATCTTCCAAACCATTTATGACAACGTGAAGCAGTCGATTGACGACGGCACATACGCATATCTAAGCTATCTGCCTTCGGAGACTGAGCTCACGCAGCTGTTTGGCTGTTCGCGCATGACGGTCCGTCGCGCCATCTCGATGCTTGCGGCAGATGGCTACGTGCTCCCCCAGCAAGGCAAAGGCATGCGCGTCATTCGCAACATCAGTGACGAGACGACTCGTGGCGGCGGCGGACTCGAAACCTTTAAGGAAATCGCAGCCAGCCGAGGCTTTGAGCTCAAAACGGTTACCACTGTCTTTGAGCTCCTCGTCTGTAACAAGGCGCTCTCCAAGATTACCGGGTTTCCCGAAGGCTGTGAGCTCACGCGTGCCAAACGCATCCGTTATGCAGACGGACGGGCCGTGTGCTCCGACGACTCCTATTACCTAAGCTCACAGGTACCGGGGCTGACACCCGAGATTGTCAACGACTCGATCTATCGTTACCTCGAAGAAGGCCTTGGCATTAAGATTGCCACGGGCAAACGCGATGTAACGATTGAACATCCCACGCCCGAGGATGCACGCGTGCTCGATCTCGACGACTTTAACGCACTCGCCGTTGTACGCGGACAGACCTACAACGCCGACGGCATCCTTATGGAATACACCGAGACAAAGCAGGTTCCCAGCTTCTTTTTACTCCACGAAACGGTCACCCGCCGCAATAACGGCAGCGAGACCCATCAGAGCAGTATGAGCTAACCATCTATTAGTTGCGGTGGAATAGTTCCTAGAATGGCCAGCTTAAGGGCAAAACAGGAACTATTCCACCGCAACTTTTTTGGCCGGTGGGGCAGCACCTGTCCCACCGGCCATCATTTACGCTCTTTTAGCTAGTCCGCGAGCTTCTCCACTTGGTCGAGCATCTTATCGAGCTTGGCCTTTGCCTCGGCCTTGACCTTCTCGGCCTCCTCGTGGGCCTTGGCCTTCTGAGCGGCCTTTTCCTCGGCCTCGGGATCGACGACGACCAGGTTGGATGCATCATGCTCAACCAACTTAAGCGCATGCTCGGGACACACCTTGACGCAGGCCCCGCAACCTAGGCAATACGTGGACTCCAGTGCAAAGCGACCGCTTCCCACCAAATCGCAGGCAAACGTGGGGCACACGTTGACGCACTCGCCACACGACGTGCACTTGTCAAAATCGCACTCCGGCGTGCTCACCTGCATGTTCTGGGCAAGCTCGGGATGGTTTTGCAGCGTCGAGAGTACCAGCTGGCGCCCGTGCGTAAGCGTACGGCGACGCTTGGTCGTCGTGGTACCGCACATGGTGTTGAGCGTGCGCTCCAGCTGGGTAATCTGATGGCGATGGGCCTTGAGCTTTTGCGTCACCGAGGCCAGCGCCGCCGTGGCCGGATTGAGCTTGGTCACCGTCAGGCCCGTGGTACGGGCAATCTTTTCCATGTACTCCTTGCGTTCGTACTCGCGAAGCTTATGGCACTTGAGGCTCTTGGGGTCGACCTCCAAGCCCATACCCGTGCCAGACCACTCCTCGGCCTTCGCAATTGCCTCGCCCAGAATGTCCTCACCGCCGGTGTTGCGGCATTTATCGCACACGCCCAACGGCAGGTACACGCTCACGTTAGGATAGTCGGCCAGTACCGAGAACCAGGTCTCGGCAGTAATATCGCCCACGCAGGCAACGACGACTTCGTTCTCACGCGGCATGCGCTTGAGGGCGCGCGTGCAGGTGACGTAGGCGGTCTCGTGGCTCGTAGCAGCAGAGACGATGTCGTCATACAGGTTTTTGGGCGCCAGACGCGGCGAGATGATCGCCTCGGTCGGACAGGCAGCGGCGCACAGGCCGCACTTGCGACAGGAGTCGAGGATCTCGATGGCGTCTTCCTCGACCTCGATAGCGTTGACCGGGCACACGTCCATGCACGCGGTGCAGCCGCTCTTTTCGTTTTTGCAGGTCAGGCACGGAATGGTGTTGCCGCGCGGACGCTCCTTGTAGTCGGCAGGATTCCACTGCGGCGCCGACGGATCGAGCGCGTCGGTCACACCGCCAAGCGGGTTTTTAAGAAAGTCGAAACCCTTGCTGATCTCGATAATGTCATCAAACAGATCGTGTTCCTGCGCCATGCGCGGCCCCTCCCTGAGCAGTGCAAACAAGCAAGAGATAATGATACGCTATCGGCCCGTGCCTCGGGCAAATTACACGCGGAGCATCTTTGCGGCAAATAGCCTATGGCCTATCGCCGCCTCGATTGCACAAGGTCAATCAAGCGCCAAGCTATGCCTCGCACATGAGCTGCACGAGCTTTTGTTTGGTCACCTTGGCCTGCTCGTTGGCCATATTACGCTCATTTCTAAAGACCGCATTTGCAACACCCTGCAGATCGCCATCGGAAATCGCGCTGCACGGACCGTCCATCGACGCCGCCGTGGGACATACGCACAACGGCAACTCGGCATAAAACGCAACGGCCTTGGCGATATCGAGCATCTTGCCGCCGCCAATGCCCACCACCATGTCGCAATACTCGGCCCGGGCTTCCTTGGCCATTTCGACAACGGCATCTTCCGTACACGGACCGTTGTAAATCTTAAAGAACGGCTCGCTTAGATCTTCATCCAGAAATCCATCGACGATCTGCCTGCACAGCCGATCCTCGGTGCCCTGGTCAAACAAGACATAGGCAGCGCAGCCCAACCATGACAAATACCTGCCTTGACGCGACAGTTCGCCCGGCCCCTGAACATACCGGCCGGGACCGCCGTAAACCATAGGAAGCGCCATACGAGAATCCGCCCTTCATCAAACAACGATTGGTGCAAAGTAACCTTACCCCTTTGCACCATAGCAAAAAGGGGCAAAGCCATCTGTCGGCTTTGCCCCTTCCTTACCTTAGTTTAGTTTACTCATCCATAAGGTAATAATGACCCAGTGCGTCGGCACCCAGGATGGCGTTTGCG
>NZ_JBCPDN010000019.1:23975-34693 GCF_040915425.1 Collinsella aerofaciens
GCCCAGCTCAATGCAGAAGCCCAAGACTTCCTCGAGCTTCTCGGTCGGGGCATCCTCGAGTACCAGTTGGACGATGGTGCCAAAGGCGACCTTCTCGCCGTGATACATGCCGTGGCACTCGGGCAGCATCGTCAGGCCATTGTGGATGGCATGAGCAGCAGCAAGGCCCGAGCTCTCAAAGCCAATACCGGAGAGCAGCGTGTTGGCCTCGATGATGTGCTCGACGGCAGGCGTCAGCGCGCCCTTCTCCAGTGCAACCTTGGCCTTGACGCCATCGGCCATAAGCGTCTCGTAGCAGAGCTTGGCGAGCGCCAGGCCGGCCATGCCGCCCTTGCCGCCAGCGCAGGTGCCGCCGTCGGCATCATGCGTCGCCTGGGCCTCAAAGTAGGTTGCGAGCGCATCGCCCATACCGGAAACCGTCAGGCGCACCGGGCTCGCCGCGATAACCGTCGTATCCATAAGGACGATATTGGGGTTTGCCTTCAGGAAGAGGTACTTGTCGAACTGGCCGTCATCGGTATAGAGCACCGAAAGCGCCGAACACGGGGCATCGGTCGAAGCAATGGTGGGACAAATGATAACCGGGGACTCCAGGTAATAGGCGACGGCCTTCGCGGTGTCGAGGATCTTGCCGCCACCGACGCCGACGATGATGTCGCAACCGTTGTCGCGAGCGAGCGCAACCAGGCGATCGACCTCGCCCTTGGAGCACTCGCCGTTAAAGTCCTCAAACAGCAGCTCGGCCTTGGCCTCGGCAAAACCGCCCTCAATCTTGGCACCGACGCGCTTCTTGCCCGAAGGCGTCACGATGACGAGGGCCTTAGCACCGAGCGGCTCGACATAGGAACCGAGCTTGGCCAGCTCGTCCGGACTCTGGATGTACTTGCTGGGGCTATTGAAAATTGAAGCCATAACTATCCCATTCTCTAAAATAAAAAAGAAAGGGGCTCCGTACAGATACGTGCGGAGCCCCTCGTTACGATAACAAGAGTCGATTAGAAATCGATGTCGGTGTCGTAGTAGCAGGCCTTGAGGATCTTCTCAAAGTCGGCAGCCTTGGTCTCACGCGGGTTCTCGGGCGTGCAGGCGTCCTGCTCGGCGTTCGCGGCGATCTCGGGCAGCTTGGCGAGGAACTCCTCCTCGGAAACCATCTGCGGGTTCTCGGCGTCGACCTTCACGCCACCATTCGCGTAATCCTTGATGGACTGCGGAATGTTGAGCTGATCGTTGAGGTCGCGAATCTTCTGGACGAGCGCGGCGATGAGCTCCTCGTTGGTCTCGCCGGGAAGGTGCAGAATCTCCTTGGCCACGTAAGCGTAACGCTCGGCAGCACGGGGATCCTTGGAGTTCCACTGGATGACCTTGCCCAGGTACATAGCGTTAGCAGCACCGTGGATGATGTGGCCGTTCTCGAAGGCAGCACCGGTCTTGTGAGCCATGGAGTGAACGATGCCGAGCAGGCCCGAGGAGAAGGCGATACCGGCGATGCACTGAGCCTCGTGCATGTGCTGACGGGCCTCATGGTCGCCAGCATAGGACTTGGGCAGCCACTCGACGATCTCGCGGATGCCGTGCAGAGCGTTGGCGTCGGTGAACATGGAAGCGCAGGTGGAAACGTAAGCCTCCATGCAGTGGGTCAGAGCGTCCATGCCGGTATGAGCGCACAGCTTGGCGGGCATGGTGTAGGTGAGCTCGGGGTCGACGATGGCGACATCAGGGGTGATGTTGAAGTCGGCCAGCGGGTACTTGATGCCCTTGGCGTAGTCGGTAATGACGGAGAAGGCAGTGACCTCGGTAGCGGTACCGGAGGTAGAGGAGATGGCGCAGAAGTGAGCCTTCTGACGCAGCTCAGGGAAGCTGAACGGCTGGATGATGTTATCGAAGGACTCCTCGGGATACTCGTAGAAGACCCACATGGCCTTAGCGGCATCGATGGGCGAGCCGCCGCCGATGGCGATAATCCAGTCGGGCTCGAACTCGCGCATGGCCTCGGCGCCCTTCATGACCGTCTCGATGGACGGATCGGACTCGACGCCCTCGAACAGCTTGACCTCGAAGCCGCCCTCTTTGAGGTCGGCCTCGACGTCCTGCAGGAACCCGCCGCGGCGCATAGAGCTGCCGCCAGAAACGATGATGGCCTTCTTGCCCTTGAGGTTCTTCACCTCGTGGCGAGCGCCCTCACCAAAGTACAGATCGCGAGGATTGGTAAAACGTCCCATACTGTGCCTCCTAAACAAGCCCCTCTTAGACTTGCGTATATAACGGAGCACCCGATTGGCTCCGTTAGGACCGTTTTGCGCGTTGTCGGCGATGACAATGCGCGATGTCTAAACGTCTCAACGCTCAGACAAACACTATTTTACCGTTCTGGTTGGTCAGTTATTCACCTAAAGCCAACAATGATGAAACGTTTTTTCTATCCCTGAAGACCCTTGTGCGGTATCCATACTCCCAAGCTGGGCAAACGTTTTATCAAGGTTGACCACATATCCCGGGCAGGACTGTGCCCCTCCAAAATGCGCCCCGTTCGCCGCCAAAAATCGACCGTTTGCGGCACCGTGATACCACTCAGTCGTCCAAGGTGCCGACATTTGTGCGACATCCGTCTTCGTGGTGCAAAGGTGCATGTCCAAGTGCGGCACCCCCGGTGTGCCACATGCGGGTAAACTAGAACTTTATATAGAGACATTTGAACCCTAACCGCAGCAAAGGAGGCCCCATGGCATTCGATCCCATTCAAGAGGATTGCCATCGCCTCGTTCTTGAGGCCTTGCGCCGCGACAATATCCCGCTCACCGATGGTGCCGCCGTAGAGCGTCTGATGGAACAATTCACCCGCAACCCCGCGCCGCTCATCGTGCACGACCGCGACCGCGCCGGGCATCTCATTGCCAAGGTGGTCGAAGCTGTCGACTACCGCATTCCCTTTATCCCTGACGATACTCAGGCAGAACAAGAAGAGGCCGCTGCCGAGAACATGCTTCGCGAGGCGGCCGAGCTCGATCCGACCAACTGGGACGCTCAGCGCATGCTGACCGCCCTCACCGCCAACTCCAACGAGGAGTACGTACAGTACCTGGTATCCAAGCGCGATGAAGTCGAGCACGACCTGGCGCTCAAGATTGCCTCGGCGCAGGACCCCTACGAGCGTGAGGCCGCAGGCGACCTGACCCGCCGCCCCTACCTGCGCTGGCTTGCCGCCCTTGCGTCGCGCGCCCTCATTAGCGGCCGCTATCGCATGTCGCTCGAAGCCGCAAACCGCAGCCTGGACTTTGCACCCAACGACCCCGCCGGCGTCCGCCATACTGCGATGCTTGCCATGGCAAAGCTCGAATACCCTGCCGAGGAGCTCAAACGCTTTCGCTCTGCCCACTCCGTGCCCTATCTTGCCAACACGCCGCTGCGCCGTCGTCCCAAGGACGCGGAGCGCGACTTGGACCCGTGGACGCTCATCGCGCTGATGAGCGCTGCCTGGCGCGAGCTGGACTACGAGGGTGCCGAGCGCTACTTGCGCATCCTTGCACGCTCGTGCCCGCACGCAGCCGAGGCGCTCTACTTCCAAACCGAGTTTCCCGATGGCGTCTATGCCCGCGTCAACGTGGGTGTGGGCTCCACCGACGAGCTTGTCCTTGCGCTATCCGAGGCAACGCCGGTACTGCAGGAGGGCCTGGGCGCCCCCGACAACGCCAGCTTTGCCGCCTGGGTCGCCACCAACGATATCGTGCGTTCCCAGATCGACGAGCGCATCCTGCGGGCGGCCGAGCAGGGCTTGCCGTTTAAGGGAGGAGACCTCTAATGGATCCGAGCGTCTACATCCCCGCCTACCTGGAGCGCGCCTACGTTGCGTCGCACCCCGAACTCACCGATGCAGCACGCGAGCTTGTCCATAACGACGTGAGCGTCAACCCTCATAAGTATGCGCAGTCCGAGCATGCCCAAGCGCTGCTGTCCTATGCCGGTGTTCATCGCCACCTGCTCGACGAGCTCCATCGCATCGAGGACATGGGCAGCGACGAGGAGTTTGAGCAGACGCGCAACCGCCTGTTCGACGATATGCGTGATGAACTGCTCAAGATCGTCCGCGTCGATGCGCATGTCCTCGATGCCCAGCTGCTCGCCATCATCCTGGCCGACATGCCCGTTGACGCCTGCCTGGGCGACCTGATGAAGCTCGAGGCGACCACGGCCGATTACCTGCAGCAAAGCGTGCCCGGGTTCGACATGGAAGCCCCGCACTACTGGGCCAACAAAGTGCTGACAGACAGCGTGACGGCGGCCGATCTCACCGTGAGCGAGCCGGCTCTTATCGGGTGGCTTCATACGCTCGAGGCCATCTCGCAGCTGTGCATGGCGAGCGCCCGCTACCGCGCTGCCGCCAACTACGCCCGCCGCGTCCTTAAGGCAGAAGGCTATCCCACCCGAGCCGCAGGCACCGTGTTGCTCGCCCTCGCTCGTCTGGAAGATCAGGACGGCTTTTTTGCCCTAGCCCACCAGCTCGAGGAAGAGATCGGGGCAGACGCACTCGAGAACTCTCCTTGGTATCTGCTCGCCCGCACGATTCTGCTGTTCAAAACGAACAAGATGCGCCCGGCGACACGCGCGCTGCGCGAGTTTGCTAACCGCTGCGAGGGCGGCGCGTTCTTCTTGCTGAACCCCATGTACCAGACGCCGTACCTTCCCTGCCGGCCCGAGCCACGCGATCCCTGGGATCTTTCGCACCAGGCCGTTTGGGAAGCGGACGGCATTATCTCGGATACCCCCGACTTTGCCCCCTGGGCCAATGCCTGCGAAGACGTATCGCAGCTTGCCCAGGAATTTGCGCGCCGCTACGGCTTTTAGCGACGCGATCGCCCCGACCATGTCATCTATGTTAGGAACGGCTTCATGAACTTCCGCTCATCTCTTGCCTGCACCTCGAGCGATATCGCTCGCTGGGGACTGCGCTCTGTCCTCAAACGCCAGGGTGGCGTGCTTCCCGGCCGCATCGCCATGAAAATCGACCCCGAGCTGCTAAGCGACCTCGCGAGCCTGGTCGACCGCAGCGTGGTGATCACCGGCACTAATGGCAAGACCACCACCTCCAACCTCATCGCCGATGCCGTTGCTGCCAGCGGTGCTACCGTGGTGTGCAACCGTGCCGGCAACAATATGGAACCTGGTGTGGTGGGTGCTCTGCTCGAGGCCCGCGGCGGCCTTAGGCACACCAGCAGCGGCAAGCGCGTGGGCGTTTTTGAGTGTGACGAGCTCTACACCGTACGCGTTCTGCCCAAGCTCAAGCCGACGTACTTTGTGCTGCTCAACCTGTTCCGCGACCAGCTAGACCGCTACGGCGAGATCGACCATACCCAAGACGTCATCGCCCATGCGCTGGAGCTCTCTCCGACGACAACGCTCATCTACAACGCCGACGACCCGTTGTGCGCCTCGATTGCCGCGCGCGTTCCCAACGCGAGCATTGCCTTTGGCATCGACGGCGCCACCAACACCGAGTCCGACCGTATTAGCGACTCACGTTTTTGCTCACAGTGCAACGCGCCGCTGGAGTATGACTACGTGCAATACGGCCAGCTCGGCGCCTACCATTGCCCCTCGTGCGGCTGGGCCCGCCCTGCGCTTGTCCGTCGCGTGACGGGCGTGGAGCTCGGCTGCGACGGCTATGGTTTTGACCTGGTGTTTGGATCTGATTCCAGCGCGCCAGCCGCACACATCGTCACGCGTTACAACGGCCTGTACATGGTCTACAACGTTGCCGCTGCATTCTTTGCCGCACATGAGTTAGGCGTGGATACGGCGCACCTGCAGCCCACGCTCGATGCCTACGTCCCCGCCGGCGGACGCATGGGCCGCTGGGATATCGCCGGCCGCACCGTCGAGGCCAACCTGGCTAAGAATCCCGTAGGCTTTGATCGACAAATCCAGTCCATCAAGACGGCAGGCGGCAGACTCTGCGCTTTCTTCCTCAACGACAACGACGCCGACGGACACGATGTATCGTGGATCTACGACGTCGACTTTGAGCGCATCGCCGACACGCCGGGTCTTGTCGCCTTTGCCGGAGGCACGCGCGCGCACGACATGCAGGTGCGCCTCAAGTACGCCGGCATCGATGCCGCGATTATCTCGGACGTCGCGCAGGCAATTGGCGCCGTGGCAGACGAGGCCGCCGATGACACCTTCTACGCCGTCGCCAACTACACGGCCTTCCCGCCGCTGGTCAAGGAGCTCGACGGGCTGAAAGGTTCCACCGCCGACGCTGTTGCCGGGCGCGCCGTAGCCCGTGCCGACGGCAGCGCTCTTCCTGTCGGCATCGCGCCAGTCGAGCTTTCGCGCCCGCTGCGCATCGTCTACCTGTATCCCGATGCCCTTAACCTCTACGGCGACGGCGGCAATGTCATCGCCCTCGAGCGCCGCTGCGCCTGGCGCGGCATTCCCGTGCGCGTGGACGAGGTCCGCATGGGCGAGGCGCTCGATCTCACCGATGCCGATATCGTCATGATGGGCGGCGGCTCCGACCGCGACCAACTGGCCGTGGCACACGAGTTGCTCGCTCAAAAAGACAAGGTCGCATCCTATGTTGAGGATGGCGGTTCGTTGCTCGCCATCTGCGGCAGCTATCAGCTGCTCGGCCGTTCGTACTATATGGGTGAGAATCGTATTGAGGGTCTGGGAGTCATTGCCGCCGAAACCGTACGCGGCTCCGACCGCCTGATCGGCAACGTAGCCGTCAAAACCAATCTGGCACCCGAGCCCTTTGTGGGATTCGAGAACCATGGAGGTCGCACCCTGCTCGATGCAGAGGCCACGCCACTCGGAACGTCCGTCGTCACGGGCACCGGCAACAACGGCGACGATGGCTTTGAGGGCCTGATCTACAAGGGCGTCATCGGCACGTACCTACACGGACCGGCACTGCCCAAGAACCCCGAGCTCGCCGACTGGCTGATCGCGCACGCCCTCGAGCGCCGCGGCGATGCGCAGGCCACAGCCCTGCTGCCGCTCACGCCCCTCGACGACACCTACGAACACGCCGCCCACGACGCCGCCATGAAGCTCCTCCCCTAGCACCTCACCACCACAAAGGGGACAGGCACCTTTGTGGTGGTTTTTCAGTTTGCCAACGATATGTGAACGGCTAAAAAAGTCTGCTATACTCTTTCCCGCTGTCCCCATCGTCTAGCGGCCAAGGACGCCACCCTTTCAAGGTGGATATCGCGGGTTCGAATCCCGCTGGGGGCACCATTTGAATTGAAGAGCCCGTTACCCTCGCGGTAGCGGGCTTTTTGCTACCCATGCGCCGGGATTCGAACCCGACAGGGTGCGGAGCTGAGGAAACGCGAAGCGTTTTCCAGCGCAGCACGCAAGGAGCGAAGCGACGCGGCGAAAGCGGGCGGCGTCAGCCGCACGCGGACATCCCGCTGGGGGCACCATTTGAAACGAGAAGCCCGTTACCCTCGCGGTAGCGGGCTTTTTGCTACCGAAACGCCGCGGTTCGAACCCGACAGGGTACGAATCCCGACATCATCGCAAGGCCTGTGGGCAAAAAATAGCAAATATGAGTACTGTTACCATTTTAGTAACAGAAATTTCATGCCTTCAGAAGGCGATTTAGCCGTCAGGCGTCCTACGGCGGAAAAATTGCAGACGTTTATCGGCTAAGTACTTGGACATATGTTGCGTAACACTACATATTTTGCAGATAAATAATGTTACAGGACTTGTGACAGTACTCATATTTGACGTTTTTTGCCCATAGCCCTTTATACCTAGGCAAATCGGCGGCAAAACGGGCTTCAAAGCGTCCTTCGCAATCAAAAGCCGGGGCCCACATGATGCGGACCCCGGCTCAATACCGTGACGATATGTCAGTTACGCCCTACACGTAGAACAGGATGTCGTCGTAGGTCGGGACCGGCCAGTAGTCGGCTGCCACGATCTCCTCCATGGCGTCCACGGCGGCACGCAGCGCATCCATAGCGGGAACGACCTCGTGCGCGTACACGTTGGCCTGCTCCTGGCCATCGAGGGCCTCAGCCTTCTGATGCACGGCGTCAAGCGCCTTGATGGAGTCGTTGATGGTGGTGATGCCGTTGCAGAGCTTGTTGAGCGTGTTCTGCTCGCACTGCATGGCGGCCTCAGCACCGGCGGCACGAATAGTCTCGAGGCCCTTAGCGACCTTGGTGGCGTAGGCGGTAATGACCGGGCGATAGGTACGACGCGCCTCGCGAACCATCGTGGTAGCCTCGATGTTCATGAGCTTGTTGTACTTCTCGAGCTTGCAGTCGTAACGGCACTGGGCCTCGGCCTTGGTCAGGACACCCGTCTCCTCAAAGAGCGCAATGGCCTTATCGGAAACAAAGGCGGGCAGGGCGTCGGCCGTGGTCTTGTTGTTGGCAAGGCCGCGCTTCTCGGCCTCGATGGGCCACTCGTCGGAGTAACCGTCGCCGGAGAACAGGATGCGCTGGTGATCGGTCAGCACCTTCTTGCAGTACTCGAGCGCGGCGTCCTGGAACTTATCCTCGGGCGTACCCTCGAGTGCGTCGGCGAAGGACTTGAGCGACTTGGCCACGGCGGCATCGAGCACCAGGTTGGAGTCGGAGACGTTCTGCTCGGAGCCGCAGGCACGGAACTCGAACTTGTTGCCGGTGAAGGCGAACGGGGAGGTGCGGTTGCGGTCGGTGTTGTCCTGCATCAGCTTGGGCAGGGTATCGGCGCCCAGGTCGAGCACGCCGCGCGTGGCATGGACGGAAGCCTTGCCATCGATGATCTTCTCGACGACCTCGGTAAGCTGGTCGCCCAGGAAGATGGACATAATCGCCGGAGGAGCCTCGTTGGCGCCCAGACGATGGTCGTTGCCGGCCGAGGCAACGGAGGCACGCAGGAGCTCCTGATAGTTATCGACGGCCTCGATCACCGCGGTGAGGAAGACGATGAACTGCAGGTTGTCGAGCGGAGTGTCGCCCGGATCGAGCAGATTCTCGGACTCGGTGCCAAGCGACCAGTTGTTGTGCTTGCCCGAACCGTTGATGCCCTCGAAGGGCTTCTCGTGCAGCAGGCAGACCAAGTCGTGACGGGAGGCGATGAGCTTCATCTTCTCCATCATGACCAGGTTCTGGTCGATGGCCTCGTTGACCTCGCCATAGACAGGGGCGAGCTCATGCTGGCAGGGAGCGACCTCGTTGTGCTTGGTCTTGGCGGGAATGCCAAGCGCCCACAGCTCATCGTCCAGGTCCTTCATATAGGCCGAGACGGTGGGGCGGATAGCGCCAAAGTAGTGCTCCTCGAGCTCCTGGCCCTTGCAGGGGGCAGCGCCAAAGAGGGTGCGGCCGGTGATGACCAGGTCCCTGCGCTTGCGGTAAGCGTCTTTCTTGATCAGGAAGTACTCCTGCTCATCGCCCACGGAAGGAACGACCTTCTTGGGGGTCTTACCAAACAGCGCCAAAACGCGCTTGGACTCACGCGAGAGCGCGGTCATGGAGCGCAGCAGCGGGGTCTTCTTGTCCAGGGCCTCGCCCGTGTAGGAGCAGAAAGCCGTGGGGATGCACAGGACATCGTCCTTAATGAAGGCGGGGCTGGTAGGATCCCAAGCGGTGTAGCCACGGGCCTCGAAGGTGGCGCGCAGGCCGCCGTTGGGGAAGCTGGAGGCGTCAGGCTCGCCCTGGATGAGGTTCTTGCCCGTAAACTTGGTAATGGCGGTGCCGTCGTGGTTGGGCTCGAGGAAGCTGTCGTGCTTCTCGGAAGTAATGCCCGAAAGCGGCTGGAACCAGTGCGCGTAGTGCGTCGCGCCCTTGGAGATGGCCCAGACCTTCATGGCGTGGGCAACGGCGTTGGCCACATCCAGGTCGAGCGGCTCACCGTCCTCGAGGGTTGCAGCAAGGCGCTTCCAAATGTCCTTGGGGAGGTAGTCCTTCATGACTTCCTCAGAGAACACCATGGTCCCGAAGCGGTCAGTAAGATCGGCCATACGGAACTCCCTTCGTATCGGCACCGCGTGAGAAGCGGTGTTGATTACTAACGAACGAGTCATAGCTTAGACTCGCCGTGTTTCCGCGACATTACCGTTATGTTGCTGTCGCGAAACCAATCAATGAGGTTACCGCATCACAGCGGCGCTGCCGCCCTTAATGGCCAATCAACTGTATAAATTGCAGACCTCTCCCCATAGTTTAAGGGTAGTCAATTTGGGATGGGGCTCTATTAACTGGTATTTCGTATAAGATACCAGTCTTTATAGCCCCATCCTAGATTGACCGCTCTGTTATAAGAAATGCCGATAGCAAAGCATTTTCGATTGGTATCCCCAAATAGCGAGTGAAACTCCACCGTAACACAGTGGTGCTGTAGAATCCTTACTACACATCACACTATTAAGTATCTAAAGGAGCACGATATGCGCGTCGACGAGGTTTTTAAGCAGGCAGCATCCCAGGGCACCGCACCCGTTTCGTTTGAGATGTTCCCGCCCAAGGGCGAGCTTACCCTCGACACGGCTCGCGAGGTGGCAGGCAATCTGTGTAAGCTTTCGCCGAGCTTTGTCTCGGTCACCTGCTCGGCCGGCGGCTCGGGTAACGGTGCCACCACCGCCCCCATCGCGCATATGATTTCGAGCGAATTCGATACGCCCTCGGTAGCGCATCTCACCTGCGTGGGCCGCACCCACGCCGACATCGCCGCCAAGATTGACGAGTATCGCACTGCCGGCGTGGAAAACGTGCTAGCCC
>NZ_JBCPDN010000020.1:0-33877 GCF_040915425.1 Collinsella aerofaciens
GGAGGCGAACAGCGCGTCGAGCTCGGCCTCCCTGTTGCGGACGGGGGCGCTGGCCAGCACCTCCCCGTCGCGGTCGACCAGGCAGGCCCAGTGCGATGACTTGCCGACGTCCAGGCCGAGCACGGCCGCGGGCCTGGTGGATGGCGCTTTCACGGTGGTATCCTTCCGGTAGTCGTTCGACCGGATGGCCTCCCCCTCGGCACTCACATTACCAGCCGCGGCACCTGCCCGGCACTTTCCTATCAGCCGTCGGGGGCGGCGCGTCCCGCGCCGGCAGCACCCAACGGGCCCTCTCGGGGGCAGGGACGTTCGGCCGTGCGCGGGCGCCCGGTCGGCGGCCCGTTCTGGGCGCGCCTCAATCGTAGCCCGAGACAGTCCCAGGCTGACAATTTCGACTGTAATGGACGTTCTTAAACGACTAGTCGTTGGGGACACTCTTGAACAGGCAACAGCCAAGGAGTGTCCCCAGATGCCGGCACTTAGGGACGTTCCCAAAGTGCCTGCACATAAGGAACGTCCCTAAGTGCCGACTACCGAATGGCGCCGCCGAAATTATCGAACAACCTGTTCAAAAACACGAGCGGACACCGCGGTGTCTATACTAGAGCGCAGCAATAGAAAGGACCCCGCTTTGAGCATCACGCCCCTCGATAGCATTCGCCGCGCCATCGCCCGCCGTAACGGCATCTCCAACCCCGCAGCATCGAAAGACGGCGCCGCGAAGGCCCAGGGCGGCCGCATCGAGAACGGCCTGTTCCCCGCCTCCCACACGGCCGAAGAGCTCGCGCGCATCCAGGAGCTGAGCCAGCGCAACGCCGGCGGACCCGATAGCAGCCAAGCCACACGTCGCCGGCGCGAACGCGATCGGGAGCCCGGCCCCGTCCGCCGCATGGTCAACGCTTGGTGGAACCGTCTGCTCGGCGCCGTCTACGGCGGCGGCTTCTCCATGCAGGAAGCGGAATACGAGGAGCACGCCACCAGCCGCGACTATCTTTGGAACACCCTCGGCACCGCCGTATGGGGCCTGGCGTTTCCGTTGCTCACCATCGTGTCTACGCAGCTCGTGGGCGCCGAAGAAGCAGGCAAATTCTCCATCGCCTTTGTCACCGGCACGCTCATCATGATCGCGTGCAACTACGGCGTGCGCAATTTCCAGGTCTCAGACATCGACGAAAAGACGTCCTTTGCCTCCTACCAGCTCAACCGCTGGCTTTGTGGAGCGCTCGCCCTAGGCTGCGGCCTCATGTACAGCAGCGCCCGCGGCTATGATGCGCAGATGGCGACGATCGGCCTGGGCGTCTACCTGTATAAGGTCATCGATGGCGTCGCCGACGTGTACGAAGGCCGCCTGCAGCAGGCCGACAAGCTCTACTTGGCTGGAATGAGTCAAACGCTACGCTCCGTCGCCGTCATCGCGGTCTTCAGCGTGGCGCTGTTCCTCACGCGTAGCATGCCCATCGCGGCCATGGCCATGAGCATCGCCGCGATTGCCTCGCTCGTGCTGGTCACCGCGCCGCTCGCCCTGCTCGAGACCGAAAAATCGCGCCGCGTAAGCCTGCGCGAGGTCGGCCACCTGTTTGTCCAGTGCGCCCCACTCTTTGGCGCGCTATTCCTGTTCAATCTTATCGAGAGCATGCCCAAGTTTGTGATGGAAGGAACACTGGCCTACAAATACCAGCTGTACTTTAATGCCCTGTTTTTTCCAGCTCAGGCTATTCTGTTGAGCATTGGATTTGTCTATAAACCGCAGCTCCTGCGCTTGTCGAGCATTTGGGCTAATCCTCGCAAGCGTCGTCGCTTTGACCTGATTATTGTTGCCGTTATGGCGCTGATCGTGGTCATCACCGGCGTGTGCGCCGCATTTATGGCAGGTCCCGGTATTCCCCTCATGAGCTTTATGTACGGTCTCAGCTTTGAGCGCTACCGTACGCTGGCGCTGCTAATGGTCCTCGCCGGCGGCGTCACCGCGGCCATCGACTTTATCTACGCCATCATCACGGTGCTGCGCCATGCCGGCGACGTCACCAAGGTCTACCTGATTTGTTTTGCCGTGAGCGTGGTACTCCCGGTGATCCTGATCAACCTGCTGGGCCTGATGGGTGCCGTCGTAAGCTACCTGGCTATCATGGCCCTACTGCTGGTGCTGCTGATTGTCGAGTACGCCCACATCCGCCAACGCATAGAACGAGCCCGCAACCCATACGGCGCCTAATTAGCTGCCCGGTCACCGGAATTTGCGATGGAATCACCCCGGCTGGGGTCTCGTTGCGGACAATATTCATCACGCAAAACTAAGTGAGTAGACTTTTACCGAATCCCCGACCACACCAACAGAGCACAAGTCTGTGACCTGCGGTTTTATTGAGGCAAATATGTTGGGTGCTCGGCATTTCCAAAAAAGTCTACTCACTTAGCCGGCGGGCAGCCAAATGATTATTTAATCCCCGTCCCAGAGAAATCAATTAGCGGGCAGAAGGGCAAAAGTAGTCAAATAAGCCCCGTCCCAAATTAGCTACCCCTTGCACCGATTATTCGCCCGGGTTGATGTTCGCGTAGAACTCCGCCCCGTCGTCCAGGCGCAGGATGCCCACGCGACCGAACTCGGAGCCGGTGGCGGCAGCGCAGTCGATGTCGATGCGATCGGGCACACCGGCGGCATCCTCGCCGCCCAGGCGCACAATCTGCCCGCGGCCCGACTCCTCGTCGAGCCCCGCAAGACCACCGACCTCGCAATAACGCCCGAGCGACACCGTTGGCGTGTGACCGCTCACAACGACCGGGCCCTTACCCTCGGTAGAAAGCAGCCCGGTCGGCACATCCCAATAGCCGTGACGAATCCACAGCAGGTCATCGGACGACTGCACCGCGAGCATCTGCTGCAGCAGCTCGCGATCGGCACTCACCGCACCGACGCCATCGGCACAATCGACGCCATGCTCAAGCAAAAACGCGCGCGCCGCCTTCATCTCGATTCCAGCATGTACCAGCAGATACGGGCGCTCCTCGGTCTCGACCACCGCGTAGAGCGGCAGCGCGGCCATCCATCGCACGAGCTCCTCGTATGCCTCAAATTCCATGTCGTTGAGCTGCTCGCGCGTCGTCCAGCCACCGTTGATATCCCAGGTCTCGGCATCGAGCGGATCCTGACCAATGATGGCATCGAGCATGATCTGCTCGTGATTACCCTTGAGCACGTGGGCGTTGGGCAGCGAGCGCACGAGCTTAATAACGCCGACCGGATCGGGCCCGCGATCGATCATGTCGCCCAGCACGTACAGCGTGTCGTCGGACGTCAACGAGATCTTAGACAGGGCCTCGTCAAGCGCACGCACGTGCCCGTGAGCATCAGATGTCACATAGATCGCCATGGTACGCCTCTCCTTGCATTGCGGCCGAAGCCCGACGCCGCAACTAAAACTTCAAGTTGAACTTAAATGTTACTCATTGTACTCCGTTGCAATAAAGCTGGAAAGGGTTTCCGAGCAGAGGCAAAGACGGCAGCCGTCTATGACGATATCGCGCACGCCCGCAATCCAACCCCATAAACCCACCATCTTTGGGTACAAATAACCGCAGACAACTGACCGTGCCACGCCAACCACCCAGGAGCGGACACCATCCATGAACCAGATCCTTCTCTTTATCGGCCTCGTCATCATTTTGTGCCTGACCATCAAACCCGTCGGCAAAAAACTCCCCTTCCCCACCCTGCTCATCTTTATCGCACTCGGCATGCTGCTGGGCGTCAACGGCCCGGCACACATCGACTTTAGCGACTACGCGCTCACCGAAACCGTCTGCAGCACGGCGCTGCTATTCATCATGTTCTACGGCGGCTTTAACACCAATATCGACCGCGCCAAGCCCGTCGCCGCGCCGGCGGTGCTGCTGAGCACGCTCGGCGTCGTCATCACCGCAGGCATCACCGGCGTGTTCGCCCACTTTGTACTGGGCTTCGACTGGATCGGCGGCCTGCTGTTGGGATCGGTCGTGGCGTCCACCGACGCGGCCAGCGTCTTTAGCGTTCTGCGCGAGCACAGCCTGTCGCTGAGGGGCGGCACCGACTCGCTGCTCGAGGTCGAATCGGGCTCCAACGATCCCGTCGCCTATATGCTCACCGCCGTGCTCGCCACACTCGCGGCCGGCGGCGACATCAACATTCCCGCACTGCTGGCCAAGCAGATTATCTTGGGCGTGGGCCTGGGCCTCGCCATCGGCTGGGCGGCGGGCCGCCTGATTGAACGCGCGCACGCAACGGCCGAGGGCGCGCAGACCATCTTTTTGTTCGCCGTGGCCATCGTCGCCTACGCGCTGCCGAGCTACCTGGGCGGCAACGGATTTTTGGCCGTGTACCTGGCCGGCATTGTGCTGGGTGCGAGCGACATCACCGGCAAGGTCGAGATGGCGCACTTCTTCGATACCCTCACCGAGATGGCCGAGATGACGATCTTCTTCTTGCTCGGCCTGCTCGTAACGCCCGCACGCCTGCCGCAGATGCTGCTGCCGGGCCTGGCGCTCATGGCGTTTATGCTCTTTGTGAGCCGCCTCATCGCCGTCGGCGTGCTCCTAGCGCCCTTTAAGACGAACCCTCGCCAGGTTGCGCTCGTAAGCTGGGCGGGTCTGCGCGGCGCGGCTTCGGTCGTGTTTAGCCTCTTTACCGTGGTGGCCGGTGTTCCTGGCGGTCACGACCTGTTTGACCTGGTATTTGTGATTGCCGTGTCGAGCATTGTGGTGCAGGGCTCGCTGCTACCGGCGGTGGCGAAAAAGCTCAATATGATCGACGCGGAAGGCGACGTGCGCCGTACGTTTAACGATTACCGCGACGAGGACGGCATGTCGTTTGTCAAGTTCAAGGTGGGCGCGGGCCATCCGTTTTCCGGACGCTCGCTCGCCGATATTGGCAGCGCCACGGACATGCTCGTCGTCCTGGTGCTGCGCGATGGCGCGCACCCGGTGCTGCCCAATGGCGATACCGTGATTGAGGAAGGCGACCTATTGGTGATGGCTGCCCCGACGTTTGAAGAGCGTGCCGAGGTTACGCTGCGCGAGGTCACCGTGACGCCCCACGGTCGCCTGGCCGGTCAGCGTCTTCGCGATGTGCCGCAAGGCAAGCATCCGTTTATTGTGGTGATGCTCAAGCGCGACGGCCAAACGATCATTCCCGATGGCAACACCCTAATATACGCCGGCGACGAAGCCGTCATTGCCACACTGGCGTCGTAGCGGGCAGGAGGTAGCTAATTTGCGGCGAAGAGATCAAGCGCCTAGAGAACCTCATGTCTTCGCTCGCAGATTTGGATTTGCCTGAGGAGTAAGGTCACCTCTCCCCCATGTAACCATCCTGTAAATCATAGCGGCGCACTCGGGTTTTGCTGTGATGCGGTCGCGCCTGACGCTGCACTGTGCTAAAGTATCCCGAACGTTCAAACGACTACGAGGGGGAAATAGAAGATGGCACGTGTGCACAACTTCTCAGCTGGCCCGGCCGCACTGCCCACAAGCGTGCTCGCCGAGATCGCCGACGAGATGATGGACTACCGCGGTTGCGGCATGTCCGTGCTCGAGATGAGCCATCGATCTAGCATGTACCAGCAGATCATCGACGACACTGAGGCAACCCTGCGCCGTCTGCTGAGCATCCCGGACAACTACCGTGTCCTGTTTTTGCAGGGCGGCGCCACGCTGCAGTTTGCGGGCATCCCCATGAACCTCATGCGTCGCGGCCGCGCCGGCTACGTCGTGACCGGCAACTTTGCCAACAAGGCGTACAAGGAGGCCGCCAAGTACGGCGAGACCGTGCTGCTCGCGAGCTCCGAAGACACCAATTTCGACCACATTCCCAACATGGCCGACATCAACGCGCGCATTGCCGCCGAGGCCGCGGGCGACGGGCTCGACTACGTCTACATCTGCCAGAACAACACTATCTTTGGCACCATGTTCCACGAGCTGCCCGATTGCGGCGACGTACCGCTGGTCGCCGATGTCTCGAGCTGCTTTCTGTCACAGCCGCTCGACGTTGAGCGCTACGGGCTCATTTACGCCGGCGCGCAGAAAAACGCCGGCGCCGCGGGCGTGACTGTGGTCATCGTGCGCGACGACCTCATCGCAGATGGCCCAGCCTTTGCGCAGACGCCGCAGTACCTTGACCTTAAGGCCCAGGCCGCCAAGGGTTCCATGCTCAACACGCCCAACACCTTTGGCATCTACGTGTGCGGCAAGGTGTTCCGTTGGGTTGAGCAGACCGGCGGACTTGCCGCCATGGCCGAGCGCAACTGGGCCAAGGCCAACCTGCTCTACGACCTGCTCGAGCACAGCGTGCTGTTCCATGGCACCACACAGGCCGACAGCCGCTCCATCGCCAACGTCACCTTCCGCACCGGCGACGCCGAACTCGACGCGGCCTTTGTCGCAGGCGCGGCAGAGCACCAGATTCAAAACGTCAAGGGCCATCGCCTGGTGGGCGGCATGCGCGCTAGCGTCTACAACGCCGTAACCATGGAAGATGTGCAGGCACTGGCCTCGTACATGAAGGACTTCGAAGCGCAGCTTAGTTTGAGCCCGCGATCTAACTAGCCCGCAACGCGCGGGCCGATCAGCCATCTCAGACCACCCTGTATAGATCAAAACCTGCTAAGGAGTTTTCCATGCGCAAGATTAAAACCATCGATGACATTACCAAGGACGGCAAGGTCGAGTTTGGTGAGGGCTACGAGTTTGTGAGCACCGCCGAAGAGGCCGACGCCATTCTGATGCGCTCGACCGACCTGCACGGCTACGAGCTGCCCGAGGGCATCCGCGCCATCGCCCGCTGCGGCGCCGGCGTCAACAACATCCCCGTCGAGGAGTACGCCAAGAAGGGCGTCGTCGTCTTTAACTCCCCCGGCGCCAACAGCAACGCCGTTAAGGAGCTCGTCCTAGGCATGCTGGTGCTCTCGAGCCGCGGCGTGGTGCAATCAATGAACTGGGTGCGTGACAACGCCGACGACCCCGAGATTCAGGTCGATGCCGAAAAGGCCAAGAAGGCCTTTGTGGGCCGCGAGCTCAAGGGCAAGCGCATCGGTGTCATCGGCCTGGGCAACGTGGGCTCCAAGGTCGCCAACGCCTGCGTCGATCTGGGCATGGACGTTTACGGCTACGACCCGTTCATTTCCGTCGAGCACGCGTGGGTGCTGAGCCGCGAGGTGCAGCGCGTGGGCACGCTCGAGGATCTCTGCCGCGGCTGCGACTACCTCACCGTGCACGTGCCCAGCAAGGCCGACACCATCGGCATGATCAGCACCGAACAGATTAACCTGCTGGCACCGGACGCCGTGCTCATCAACTACGCGCGCGAAACCATCATTGACGAGGACGCCGTCGACGCCGCCCTGCGCGAGGGCAAGCTCAGCTGGTTTAGCTGCGACTTCGCCACGCCCAAGACGGTCAAGATGCCCAATACGTTTATCACCACGCACTCGGGCGCCGGCACCGGCGAGGCCGAGGCCAACTGCGCCGACATGGCCATCAGCGAGCTCAAGGATTACCTGGAGAACGGCAACATCGCACACAGCGTCAACTACCCCGCCTGCAGCATGGGCAAGGCGCGCGCTGCAAGCCGCATTGCCTGCCTGCATGCCAACGTGCCCAACATGATCGGCCAGATCACGGCCATCCTGGCCAAGGACAACGCCAACGTGCAGCGTATGACCAACGAGTCCGCCGGCGAGAACGCCTACACCATGTTCGACACCGACGAACACCTAGACAGCAGCACCATCGAGGCGCTCAAGCAGATTCCGTCGATGTATCGCGTGCGCGTGATCAAGTAGCGCCGACTGACCTGACGGGCAGTTCCCCATGTGGCCTGCCCGTCGCTGACATTGAATGCCCGCGGGGGCGCCTTTCGCACGAGAGGCGCCCCCATTTTTGTGAGCGCTCCATTAAATGCACTGAGCCGCTTCTTGGCATACAATCTGTATGTTGACCTAACTATCTGTGAGGTGCCTATGGTTGATACAGATTTTGCTTGGCGGCTTACGCAAGGGCTCGTGCGGATCGACAGTTCAGACCCGGGTGCGTATGAGGACGAGATTGAGCGCTATATCAAAGCGTTGGTTGAGGAACGGTTGGCGCAGCTGAGCTATCCGGTACTCGATGCCGTGCAGATTGCAGAGCACGAAGTACTCCCCGGACGCCGCAATCTAATGGTCACCGTGCCGGGCCAAAGCGACGAGCCACGGCTCGTCTACATCTGCCATTTGGATACCGTCACCTTGGGCGATGGCTGGGACGCGGACATTCCGCCGCTCGGAGCGATCGTGCGCAACGATAAACTCTACGGCCGTGGTGCCTGCGATATGAAGGGTGGCCTGGCCTGCGCCATTGCCGCACTGGTCCATACGCTCGAGCGCGTGGCGGCAGAAGGCGAGCTGCCCCACCGCGGCTTTTCACTCATCTGCTCGGTCGACGAGGAAGACTTTATGCGTGGTTCAGAGGCAGCTATCGATGCCGGCTGGGTCGGCTCGCGTGAATGGGTGCTGGACACCGAGCCCACCGACGGACAGATCCAGGTAGCGCACAAGGGGCGTACGTGGTTCGAAATTGAAATGACTGGCGTGACGGCGCATGCGAGCCAGCCCTGGAAGGGCGCGGATGCCGTCGCCGCCATAGCCGAGGTCGTGTGTTCGCTCCGTCGCGCGTTTATGGCGCTGCCCGCGCACGATGAGCTGGGGCCTTCGACCATCACGTTTGGCCAAATCGAGGGCGGATATCGCCCCTATGTCGTGCCCGACCGCGCCAAAGTCTGGGTCGACATGCGTCTGACCCCGCCGACCGATACGGCCGCCGCGACGCGCATGGTAGAGCAGGCCATCGCCGTCGCCGAAGCCGCCGTTCCCGGTTGCCATGGCAGCTACACCGTGACGGGCGACCGCCCCGCCATCGAGCGCGACCCGAACTCTCCCCTTCTAGCAGCGCTCATGCGTGCCGCCGATGACGTGACGGACGTGGACACGACCGTCGGCTTCTTTACCGGCTACACCGACACCGCCGTCATTGCCGGCAAGACAGGTAACCGCAATTGCATGAGCTACGGTCCCGGGTCGCTCGCGCTCGCGCACAAGCCCAACGAATATGTGCCCCACGCCGATATCGTTCGTTGTCAGCAGGTGCTAATCGCGCTCGCCGATAACGTGCTCTGGGACGCGAGCGGCCAAGTTGGGGCATAATAAGCCGCGAACAAACCGACTCGTGCGTTAGGACCGCCCATGAAAGCACTTCCGTTTCCCTGCATCCGCCCGGCTCAGGACCGCGTGCTCGAGGCGCTGCCTGCAATGGGCAGCATCCTGAGCGGCAACGATGCTCTGCGCGGAGCCATTGCCGATGGTCTGATGCTCAAGGACCCGGGTGCGGCGTATTACGTGTACGAATGCTCGGGCGAGCCGGGACGTGTGACGGGTGTCGTGGCGATCTGCCCGACGAGTGTACTTGCGGGCGGCAAGGGCGATGCCAGCGCCGACGTGGCCGCCGCTGCGCACGCGATCGCCGAACTCAAAGTTCAGCCGCGCCCCGTGTCGCTCGCCTACGAGGCGTCGCCCGTCATGGACATCATCCTGGGCGCTGCCAAAGAGGGCGCCTCACTCTACGCCGTCACCGACCCCGCGGGCATTACGCACCGCGTGTGGGAGGTCAAGCGCGAGGACGCCGTCGGCGCCATCCGTGCCATGCTCGACCAGGCGCCGGAGCCGGCACTGGCCGACGACCCTGCCTACGCTGCCGCACTAGTCGAGGCATCACAGCTCCTGGCCGACGATGCCCATGCTGCCGGCACCTACACGGGCAAAGAGCCGTTCAACTTTGCTGTAGCCGCACTGTTCCCCGCCGCGCAGATCGCCGGCGCCGCGCCGCAGGTTCCGACGGGTCTGCTCACGCACCAAGTCGCGCGGTTCTAGCAAGACCAGACCACGCAGCACAAAAATCGGCAGCTCAACAAACAGGGGGCGGAGATGCAGCAGGTACATGTATCTCCGCCCCTTTTGCGTCGAGAAGTTATGCCGGCGACCCGAGCCGCCACGCTCGCGTTATCCGCGCTGCGGACCTGCAGTAGCCACAAGCGGTTCAAGGCCCAGCTCGCGTGCGTAATCCTCCTGCGTAAAAATCTCAATCAGCTCAAACGTGTCGGATTCGTCGTCAAACGCAAAGTGCAGCACCGAGCAGTTGCCCGGCACACGGTCGCGCTCGTCTGCCGCCGCGCCCTTCACGTGATCCATAAACTCCTTGATAGCCGAGCCATGACTTACCGCGAGCACGCACGCATGGTCCGGACGCTGCATAAGCTCGGTCAGCGTCGCCACCATGCGCTCGCGCACCTGCATCTGGCCCTCGCCGCCAAACTGACGATAGAAATCGCGCCACGGGCGCTCGGGCATAAGCATCACGCGCTCGGCCTCAAAGTCGCCAAAGAACCACTCGCGCAGTCCGTCCAGACGCTCGTACGCCAAGCCCGGCCACAGGTTGGCGATAGTCTGCTCGGTGCGATGAAGTGTGGAGGTGTAGGCATGATCGGGCTCAATGCCGCGCGCACGCAAAAACATGCCGGCACGCGCCGCCTGGTCGCATCCCAACTGCGTAAGCGGCGAGTCACTCCAGCCCTGAATAATACGCTTAAGGTTGAATATCGTCTGTCCATGACGGACCAGATACAGATCTTTATTCATAGGGGTCCTTTCGTTCGTTACCAACCCAAGAGCGAAAACGCCCCGTCGCAATAGCCAAAATGAAGCACGGCACCGTTGTCGGGTAGTTCTCCCTCGCCAGTCACATACTCAAGAAACTCCTGGCAGGCTGAGCCGTGGGAAACCGCCAGCACGCAGTCGTGCTGCGGCCTGGCCATGATGCGGGACAGCGCCGCGACCATACGTGTGCGAAGCTCACTTTCCGACTCGCCACCAAAGGCAACCGGATAATCACCCCAGGGCTGCGGCGGCATATCGCGATTTGATGTGCCCTCCAGCGAGCCAAAATGCCACTCACGCAGGTCATCGAACAGCTCAATGGAACGGCCCTCGCCAACGATAAGCTCGGCCGTATGCCGCGCCCGGCCCAACGGGGAGGAATACACATGGTCAAAGGCCACGCCGCACGCCTCAAACGCCGCGCGCGTCGCCAGCGCCTGCTGACGCCCGCGCGCCGTAAGCGGCGAATCGTGCCAGCCCTGCAAAATGCTCTGCACATTGAGCTCAGTCTGCCCATGCCGCACCAAATACAGATCGGCCACATGCCCTCCCCTCGTACCACCACAAAGGGGACAGGAGTCTTTGTGGTGATTTTGCCGCCGGATTGCGCCGCAACGACGCACAACTACAGCAGCACGTCGGCAAGCGGACGCTTGGGTACGTGGTGCACCCGCGCCTCGTCGCGCCAATAATTGATGGAGCCGTCGGGGTTGGAATCGATCGCATCGATCACCTGTGTCTCGGCCGGAACGCCAAACGCCATGATCAGCTTGAGCTCATATTTGTCGTTATCGAGCCCCATGGCATCGATCGCGTGGGGCGTAAAGGCCTTGAACATGCAGGCTGCCACCTCGGGCGTGGCGCTGCGGGCGGCGAGCATCATCGTCTGCGCGGCAATGCCCGTGTCGACATCGGTAATGGGAGCGGCGGGCTTGCCCGGAACGGCGCGCTCAGCAAGAATCGCGATGTAGCCGGTCGGGCGCTCACCCTCGGCAGGACCCGGCCAGTCCTTAAGTGCGCCGGCCCATGCGAGCTCGTCAAATACACGCGCGCAGTCCTCTGCACCGCTTACCACATGAAAACGCAGACGCTGAGCATTGGCACCACAGGGAGCCAGGTGCGCAAGTTCCGCCAGCTCGAGCAAAAACTCGCGCGGCACTCGCATAGACTCGTCAAAGCGACGGCACGTGCGGGCGCGGCGAACCAACGCATCAAACGCGTCCAAGCCGAGCTTTTCGCAACCCTGCTTTGCCATCGATTCGACACTCGACGGTGCCTCGGGAACTGCTTCGTTCATAGGGACCCCCAATACAAGCCAATTGTCCTTAGGAAAATCTAACCTAAAACGTAGGCAATAACGAACAGGGCTGCAATGTTCTACACCTGTTGAATAGAAAATCGCGACGTGGGGAACAACGGAAACAATTCGGGACCTTTGGGTTACGTTTCGCCCTCCCCGACCCATACGCCAGCGCCTTTAAGCGATACTGGTTGTAACGATCAAGGCTTACGCCGCACGGAAAGGAGACATTATGGGCATCTTTAAGAACGATGACCAAAAATCGAGCCAGTTTGGATTTGACGAGAAAAGCATGGCGGGCAAAGCCGTCAAGGCCGTACGCTAGATCTACGCCATCACGGGCGTCTTAGCACTCATTGCTGGTATCGCGCTGCTTTTTGCACCCGCCAAGTCCCTCGTCTTTTTGACGACCGTCCTGGGTTTTTACTTTGTAATCACTGCTGCCATCAGGCTGTTCACTGCCATTTTTGAGCCGCTGCTGCCCACCGGCTGGCGCGTGACGAGCATCATCTCCAACCTACTCATTATTCTGGGCGGCGTCATAATCCTGCGCAACCAGGCCTTCTCGACCGCGACGCTCACCACGATGGTGGTTATCGTGGCCGGCTTTGGCTGGATTGTCGAAGGTGTCATGTCCATTCTGGAGTCCGAGCTTTCGTCCAACCGTGCCCTCGCCATCCTGAGCGGCGCACTCTCCATCATCGCCGGCATGTTCGTGTTTATTTATCCGCTGTGGTCGGCCAAGATGCTCGTCATCTTTAGCGGCGCCGCGCTGCTGGTGTTTGGCGTAACGCTGATTGTTCGCGCTATTCAATTTGGCAAACTGGTGCACTAGATGCCGCGAACGCTCTTTATTGATGCCGACGCCTGCCCGGTCACGCGCGAGTCGATTGACTGCGCGCGGCGGGCGGGCGTCGCCGTTGTTATCGCCGGCAACAGCACGCAAAACTTGGAACGGCACATTCGCCGCGACGACCCGCGCGATGCCGAGCACGCGCGACGCGGCTTTTGGGTCACGACGCTCGATGTGAGCGTGGGCGCCGACAGCGCCGACTTTGCCATTGTCGAACGCCTGCAGGCGGGCGACGTAGTCGTGACGCAGGACATTGGCTTGGCGAGCATGGTGCTCGGCCGCGATGCCGCCGCAATCGGTGTGCGCGGGCGCGTCTACGACAAGGCGACCATCGACATGCAACTGTTTATTCGCCACGAGGAAAAGAAGGTGCGCCGCGCCGGCGGACGCACTCGCGGACCGGCGGCATTTACCAGCGAAGACCGCGCTCGCTTTAAGCGCAACCTCACCGAGCTGCTGCGCTAACCAAGGTAGATTTTTGGGACATGTCCGGAAATCTGCTTTTTTGCTTTGGGCGGTGTGAGCGCTCAAAATCCATGGCTCAACAAAAAAGGGGCTTCAAAATGCCATGCGTCGCCGCATTGTGCAGGCGCCGAGCATGGCTATTTTGAAGCCCGTTTTGTTAGGCCCACTTAGAGGCCGAAGGCGGATAGGATGAGGCCCCAGCCGGCACCGATGACGTACATCATGATCAGGAACAGGACGTTTTCGCGGGCGCTGCGGTTGGTGCGGAACAGCACCAGGTAGCCCACACCAGCAGAGATGAGCGTGCCGGCGAGCATCGGGGCCAGCTGCAGCGCGCCTTCCAGGTACAGTTGTGTGATGACGACGCTGGCCGAGCAGTTGGGAATCAGGCCGACAAGCGCCGAACCCAGGACGGCGAGCGTCTCGTTGCCACGCAGGAACTGCTCGATCGCGGACTCGCCGAAGGTCTCGAGCACGGCGACCAGAATCAGCGTCACCAGAAAAATGAATACCGATACCTGCACGGTGTGCGAGATGGCGCTGCGAATAATCGACAGGAGGGGCGCGCCCTCGTGAGAGCGGGAGTGACCGTGGCCATCATGGTGTTCATGCTCGTCCTCATGACCGTGATCGTGGCCATGTCCGTGTTCGTGCTCGTCCTCGTCTTCATCGCAACCGCAATGGTCGCGCTCGCACAGCTCATGGATGTGATCGGCGCTCACGCCCGCCTCGGCCACCTCGTCGATGATGTCACCGCCAGTGTGGTCGTCGTGCGCGCAGTTCACGTGGGCCGGGTTGGCCGCGGTTCCCAGCACGGTACGGCGAATCGCCGCATGCGCGCGAGCGTTACGACGCAGGCCGCGAATGGCGGCGTCCACGATAAAGCCCGTGACCAGCGCGATCAGTGCCTTCGAAGCCAAAAGCATCGCCATGGTCTGCACGGGCACCTGCTCGGCGAGCAACAGCGGCAGCATCTCATCGGAGGTCGAAAGGAACACCGCCACCAACGTGCCCAAGGTCACGACACGACCGGCGTACAGCGTTGCCGCCATGGCCGAAAAGCCGCACTGCGGCACCATACCCAGCAACGAGCCAACCACGGGACCTGCGGCGCCGGCGCGCTTGATGGCCCCGTTAACGCGGTCGCCCGCGACGTGCTCCAAGGTCTCGAGGGCCAGATACGTCACCAACAAAAACGGCACAAGCGAGAGCGTGTCCTTGCCGGCGTCGAGCAGAATATCAATCAGCAAATCCATGACGGATGGAACCTTTCGTGTCTTTCGGCAGCATTGTAAAAGTCCTAGCGGTCAACTAGGGTATTGTAGTTGTCCTAGGCGCGATGCCAATAGTTGCCCATGGTAAACTATCATCTCGCCACATCTCAATGAACCCGAGCCGCACGACGCGGCCCATCCAAGGAGAAGTTATATGAACGTTTCACAAGCACTCGAATACGAGCGCCAGCCGTTTATTCCCATGTTTATCTATGGCGATCACGGCGCCATGGAGTCCGAGCGCCAGAAGGGCGAAGAGGCCCTCAAGGTGCTCGAGACCGAGTACTTTACCGCCGAGGGCGACCCCAGCTTCGACTTTGCCACCGTGCGCGACCTGGCTGACCGCAACCGCGACCTGTGCGACCAGATTGGCGAGGCACGCCTGCGCAACGTGACGCCCGCGACGCTTTCGCGCGGCCTGTCCGATGCCGACACCTGCGCCGCCATCGGCAAGATGCAAAAGCGCACCGCCGCGTCCGTCATGCGCGAGATCCGCGGCGACCGCGACGCGCTCGGCGTCGCCTACGCTCGCAAGCCCATCCAAGGCACGGTGCTGGGCATCGACATCGAGACCACCGGTCGCGCGCCCGAGCGCGGCTACATCATCAACGTGGGCTGGGAAATCATGGACCTCACCAGCGACGCCGTGCCGCATGACGCCGAGGCGCATTACTGCGGCCTGCCCGACATCTACCGCGGCGAGGATGTGCCGTTGTCGAATATCCACCATATCACCTGGGACGACATCGACGGCAAAAAGCCGTTCCGCGAGAACAAGGAACTGCAGAAGCAGCTGCTCAAGCTTATGAAGAAGTACCCGTACATGGCGCATAACGCCGCGTTCGAGGACAGCTGGTTCAAAATTCATCTGGACGGTTACGCCGAGGCACGCCGCGCCGGCAAGATCATCGTCATCGACTCGCGCCAGATCTGCCGCAGCCTGGATGCCGACGTCCGCTCGCTCCCCCGCGAATCCGCCCCCGCCGCGCTCGAGAACTGGGCGCGCCGCCGTGGAACCCTCGCCGCCGACGCCAACGAGCAGCATCTGGGCCTGGACGACACCGACCTCATGCTCCGCACCGTCCAAGCCGAGTTCAACCTCAAGAACCTATTCGCCAAGTAGAAACGCCTGCGACAAACCCCGGCGTAGATCACGAGCGGTCTCGCAGCGGGAAACCCCGCAGTGGGGCCGCCCTACGTTCCACAGATAGATTTGCCATCACAAATTCTGAACACTCATTGCGAACGATTTCGGCCAATTCCCGACACGTAATTCGTTGTCGGATGGTGATGCGTCGATATCAAATGTGCGGCAATTGAGTATTTATATGCTATAGCTAAGCTGCGAAAACTTTTATTTAGGGCATACCAACTCATAATTGCGTCAAGCTTTTGGACAGCATTTGGTTAGACCTCTAAAACGGCTTTTCCACTCAGCGCCGTCAACACGGCATTAGCTGACACGATATATATCATGAGTATCGTATTGTCACATACCACTGCAAAAGCGGTCTACCAGGCCGCGCATTCGGTGTCTGCGAAAGGCATCGAGTCCTGTAGCCCTGCCGCGATTTACGGATCATGTCCCACCGGAACGTTCCTTGACGCAGCCGCAGAATGGCTCACCAAACATGATGTTTCCCTCGACACAAATGATTCCCTCGAGGTGATGGTGTTTGATCGCAGGAATGCGCGCTATGCAATGAACTGTCAATGCCACGTTTCTTCAAAACGATTCTCGAACTCACGCTTTATAGAGCTCAAAGATGGCATCTTCATTGTTGGCGTTGAGCTTTGCGCACTTCAGGCCGCCACCTATCTTTCTTTTCGCGAACTAGTGGAGTACTACTTTGAACTGTGCGGCGCTTATTCCCTTGGAACCGACTCTTCCACCTCCTATACCGAGCGTTTCGCGCTCACCTCGACCGAGAGGTTAAAGCAGTTCTTTAATTCCATTACCAGATGCGACGGTCTGGCCCTTGCCCGAAAGGCGATCCAATGTGTGCGCGACGGATGCCGGTCTCCTATGGAAACAGCCTTTGTCATGATGTTAACGCTGCCCAAAAGCGAAGGAGGGCTTGGTATTAAGGGAATTGAGACCGATTACGAGGTGCAGGTCACCACTGCCGCAAAGAATCTCACGAGACGCAAAAAGTTCTTTATGGATGCGTATCTAAAGAAATCTCGCACAGACATTGAATACAACGGTTTTTATCATGACGCGGAAGAAGACCGCGCCATCGATGAGGAGCGCAAGAATGCACTTGCGTCCATGGGGTACGGAATCATCACCGTCAGCCGTTATTCCTTTATGCATGCCAGCTCTTTTGTTAGGGTCATGGAAGCAATCCAGCGGAAAGAGGGCGTACGCCCCTCGCGTCTGCCAAAAGACTTTCAAATCATGCAAGAGGACCTGAGACAGTTTGTGCTCAGAAGGTTTATAGAAGAGAAAAAGCGAATTCAGAAGCAGCTTCGCCAGGATTCCGAAGAGCGTCAACGAATCGACCTCGAAAAAGCAACGCTCGAAGGCATCACGCTGGATGACCCGACAATTAATGAAGTTCCGGCAATCGATGACATGCAGACTGTCGAATCCGACAGCCCATCATTTGCCCAAACAAGCAGCCTCGCGCCCGAGGGCAGGGTCTTCGGGGCCGGAGACTAGGCCGGCTAACAAGGTGGGTACCCTAGCGACGTGCAAAATTGCGAGTATTCAGCAGGGTCGGGTGTCTATCACCCTCGAGTGGATCCAAATGTGAAGCGAAATCACTCTTGCGTGAGAGCGTTAGGCAACATTTGAGGAAGAACTCATCGGATTAACACCCTAAGATAACTCTTGAACTGCATTATATGACCTGCAATAAATTAGCGGACCCCTATAGTTGCAGAATACTCCATTTTTTGCACGGCACGAGGGTACCCACCTTGGCATCGACTATCAAAAAACGCTCAGTCCGGGATCTCGTCCACTATTCCCCATCATTTTGTACAACGAATTACCTGAACGTCATTGACATATGAACATGCACTCATATAATCGAAAGTAAATTATATGAGCGCATGTTCATATGAAAGGATATTGCAATGAGCATCCGCGTTGATGAAACGAAACTCGACATCGAGGCCACCGAACCCGCGATCCCGACCACCTGCTCGCCCGAGGACCTTCCCGACGAGGAGCTTCTCTACGACCTCGCCGACCTGTTCAAGGTCTTCAGCGACACCACGCGCATCAAGATCCTTTACGCCCTCATGGGCCGCGAGCTCTGCGTGGCAGACATCGCCGAAGCGACCGAAACCTCGCAGTCCGCGGTGTCGCACCAGCTGCGCACACTCAAGCAGTCGCACCTGGTTAAATTCCGGCGCGACGGGCGCAATATCCTATACTCGCTCGCCGACGACCACGTCTACACCATGCTCAACCAGGGCATGAGCCATATCTGCGAATAGCAACCAACCACGGTACCAGCGCGGCCTGCACCCAAGCCGCAAAAACGGGAAAGGAACCCACCATGAAAAAGCAGTACAAGCTCGATGAGATCGATTGCGCCAACTGTGCGCGCGAGCTTCAGGACGAGCTGGCCAAGCTCGAGGGCGTCAAATCCGTGTCCGTCAACTTTATGACCCAGAAGCTGACGCTCGAGGCCGATGATGCTGAGTTCGACGAGGTGCTCAACCGCGTTGTTGAGTTTACGGCCGACGCCGAGCCGGACTGCGAGATCATTCTCTAGCCCAGGTTTACGCCAACCTGCAAGGCCGCGCTTGCCGCGGCCTTTGCTCGCGAAATTATATGAACGAGTGTTCATTCATTCAAATGGGAGGATACGAGTCATGGCCACCGCCGACCCCAAAAAGAAAAAGAAGAAGCGCAAGAAAAAAGAATCACTCGAGCATAAGCGCAACCGCATCCTGGTAGCGCTGGGCATTTTTGCCGTGGTGTACGCCCTCGATGAGCTCGGCACCCTCACTGCCGCATTCGGCACCCCGGGCGACATCTACGCCAGCTTTGTGCTGTTCCTCGTGCCGTTTTTGATTGCCGGCTACGACGTACTGCAAAAGGCATTCAATAACATCCGCCGCGGCAAGGCCTTCGACGAGAGCTTCCTCATGGCCGTCGCGACCATCGGCGCGTTTGCCATGGTGCTCTTCCCCGATACCGACCCGCACATGGCCGAAGGCGCCGCCGTCATGCTGTTCTACCAGGTCGGCGAGCTGTTCCAGGCATACGCCGTGGGCAAGAGCCGCAAGTCGATCAGTGCCATGATGGACATCGCGCCCGACTACGCTAACGTCGAGCAGCCCGACGGCACACTCGAGCAGGTCTTCCCCGATGACATCGCCGTCGGCACCGTGATCGTGGTCAAGCCCGGTGAGCGCGTGCCTATCGACGGCGTCATCGTCGAAGGCGAAACCCAGCTCGACACCGCCGCACTCACGGGCGAGTCAGTTCCCCGCCCCGCCAAGTCCGGCGACGACATCATCAGCGGCTGCATCAACATGACGGGTCTCATCCACGTGCGCACCACCAAGCCATTTGGCGAGTCCACCGTCGCGCGCGTCCTGGAGCTCGTAGAAAACGCCAGCGAAAAGAAGGCGCGCACCGAGAACTTCATCACGCGCTTCGCCCGCGTCTACACGCCCGCCGTCACCGGCGCTGCCGCGGTGCTCGCGCTTGGCGGCGGCTTGGTCACCGGCGCCTGGTCCGACTGGATCCTGCGCGGCCTGACCTTCCTGGTCGTAAGCTGCCCGTGCGCGCTCGTGATCAGCGTGCCGCTCAGCTTCTTTGGCGGCATCGGCGGCGCATCCAAACTAGGCGTTCTCATCAAGGGTTCTAACTACCTCGAAACGCTCGCCGACGTGGACACCGTCGTCTTCGACAAGACCGGCACGCTCACCAACGGCACGTTTTCGGTCGTGGCGGTGCACCCCGAGTCTGGCTATACCGAGCAGTCGTTGCTCGAGGTCGCAGCCCTTGCGGAGTCGTTCTCCGATCACCCCATCGCGCAGTCCGTGCGCGCCGCCTACCATGGCGAGGTCGACCCCAAGCGCGTAAGCGACTCCACCAACGACGCGGGCCATGGCGTGACGGCAACCATCGACGGCAAGCACGTCGTCGTTGGCAATGCCAAGATGCTTGCTGCGGCCGGTATCGACGCTCCCAATTGCGAGGTTGTCGGCACAATCCTCCACGTGCTCGTTGACGGCGTGTACGCCGGCCACATCGTGATTGCAGACACCGTTAAGGCCGATGCCGAGCAGACGATCCGCGACCTGCACGCCGCCGGCGTCAAGCGCACCGTCATGCTCACGGGCGACCGCGAGGAAGTGGCTGCTGCGGTGGCCAAGCAGCTGGGGCTCGACGAGCTCCACGCGCAGCTGCTGCCGGGCGACAAGGTCGAGCGTGTTGAAGCGCTGCTCGCGGCCGAAAGCGGCAAGGGCAAGCTCGCCTTTGTGGGCGACGGCATCAACGATGCGCCCGTTCTCACCCGTGCCGATGTGGGCATTGCCATGGGCGCCATGGGGTCCGACGCCGCGATCGAGGCCGCCGACGTCGTGCTCATAGACGACAAACCGTCCAACATCGCCCACGCCATCCGTGTGGCGCGCAAGACCATGTCGATCGTCTGGCAGAACATCATCTTTGCGCTGGGCATTAAGCTGCTGATCCTTGTGCTGGCAGCACTGGGTATCGCCAATATGTGGCTTGCCGTCTTTGGCGATGTGGGCGTGGCGATCATCGCCATCCTGAACGCCATGCGCGCGATGGGGGTCAAGAACCTGTAGCGTTCGTGGGCTGTCCGGCCGGGGCCGGGCTTGGTTTTGAAAACGTCCTCGCGCATGAGGCCCGTCTTTCCTGCTCCTGCGGAGCAACGGAAAGGCGGGCCTCGCGCTGCGGAGTGTTTTCAAAACCAAGCCCGGCCCCGGCCTGCGGTGACGTAGCTGGCAGTTCTTGAGCATCGCTTGCTGGCGGGGTTCCTTTGCTGAAATAGACTTGGCCGAAAGGGCCGCTGGTCCCGGTCGCTGGTTCGCGCTTTGCGCGAACTCCGCGCTACTGTGGGTCAGTTAGGCTTCTGTTGTTGGACCCGCTACATCTTCCCGTCCCAGCATCGACCTTAGCTTCTCGAAGCTCTCCTCGCTCAGGCAATGCTCCATGTGGCAGCCCTCTTGCGAGGCAACCTCGGGCGATACGCCAGCGTCCTCTAGCAGCCCCACAAAAAAGCAATGGCGCTCCCACATTTGACGGGCAATCTCAAGCCCCCGCTCCGTCAGATGAACGTCGCGCTTGCCCATCTCCACGTAGCCGCTGTTCTCCAGCGTCGCCATGGCTTTAGAGACGCTCGCCTTGGTCACACCCAGGTATTCGGCGACGTCGATCGAGCGCACCGTGCCTTGGCGCTTCGACAGAACGTAGATCGATTCGAGATAGTCTTCTCCAGATTCACGCAGGGCCATGGGCCGCCTTTCGCGATGGCTTCTAGTTAGCCTTTGGATACTTTTGCTTGATTTACTTTACCGCAAAAGTTGCCCATGTCTTACTACTTTGACTAAAAGTTAGCCGTGTTTCACAAAACGTGCGGGACGAAAACAAAATGGGGACGCTCCTCAAGGAGTGTCCCCAGGTGCCGGTGCCGGCCCGCAGCTATAGCAGCCCAAAGTGCTTGGCGGCGTTGTAGATCCCATCGTCGTCTACGGCGGTCGTCACGTAGGTCGCCGCGGCCTTCACGGTCTCTTGTGCGTTGCCCATGGCCACACTTGTGCCCACGGCCGAGAACATCGACAGGTCGTTCTCGCCGTCGCCAAAGGCAATCGCCTCGCTCGCGTCGATGCCCAGGCGCTCCAGCGTCGCCGCCACGCCCAGGTCCTTGCCGCCGTTAGCGGGAATAATGTCACAGAACAGGTCGCACCAGCGCGTGGTGAGCGAATGCGACACGGCATCGGTCACGATATGCTCGTCGTCAGGGTCCACAAAGGCGCAGAACTGGTAGACCGGTGCGTCAAAGGCGTGCTCAAACGGCTCCTCGTGGTAGACGATTCCCGCGTTGCTGCCAGCCGTCACCACGCGCTCGGACAGGCGGTTCACAAACGAGTTCTCGCCCTGCATGCACAGCGAGTCGTAGCGCCCCTGCGCCACCTGGTCCACAATCACCGCGACGTCGTCCGAATCGATCGGGCAGCTGCGGTAAACCCCCTCGGCATCAAAGCAGTGCTGGCCCGAAAGCGTAATGTACGCATCCCAGCCCAGGTCGAACAGCCAGTCCGGCATCTGGTAGGTCGGACGGCCCGTGGCGATCACGCACGCGATCCCCTGCTCGTGAAAGCTGTCGAGCACCTGCTGCGCCGACGCCGGAATCCGGTGGGTCTTAAAGCTCAGCAGCGTGCCGTCGATATCGAAAAACGCGGCTTTGATCATTCTCGCCTACTCCTCGCCCTCGAGCTTTTCGCTCGCCTCGAGCCACGCCATCTCCAGCTCGTCCATGGCAGCGTGAGCCTCGTCGATCTTTGCCTGCTGCTCGCCGAGCGCCGTGTAGTTGGTGGGATCGACCTGGGCCATCGCGGCCTCGGCCTCCTCAACGCGAGCGCGCTGCGTCTCCATCTTGCGCTCGAGCGAGCTCACCTCGCGGCGGAGCTTCTGACGTTCGGCGTTGGAAAGGCCATTGGGCTGACCGCTTGCCTTAGGCTTTTCGGCCGCAGCTGCCGCGGCACCGGTGTCAAACGTGCCGGTCTTGGCGCTCGGCGCGCCCACGGGCTCGCCCTCGGCGGTAGCGTTGCACAGGCGCAGGTACTGGTCCACGCCACCGGGCATATGCGTCAGGTGGCCGTCGAGCAGCGCCCACTGTTGGTCGGTCACGCGCTCCATCAAAAAGCGGTCGTGCGTCACCAGGATCAACGTGCCGGGCCAGCCGTCGAGCAGGTCCTCGACAATCGCGAGCATGTCGGTATCCAGGTCGTTGCCGGGCTCGTCCAGGATGAGCACGTTGGGTTCGTCCAGGATTGTCAGCAGCAGCGACAGGCGACGGCGCTGGCCGCCCGAAAGATCGCCGATGCGGCTCCAGAGCTGCTGCGTCGTAAAGCCCAGACGCTCACAGAGCTTCTCGGGCGAAGTCTCCTTGCCGTCGATGACGTAGTACTTCTTATAGTTGCTGAGCACCTCGCGAATCGTGTCGCCCATGAAGGGCTCGAGCTCCTCGAGCTGCTGCGACAGCACGCCAAAGCGCACTGTCTGGCCAATCTTCACGCGGCCGCGCGTGGGCGCAATTTTGCCCTGGATCACATCAAGCAGCGTCGACTTGCCAGCGCCATTCTCGCCCAAAAGACCATAGCGGTCGCCCGCACCAATGAACCAGGTCACGTCGGAGAGTACCTGCTTGGGCGCGCCATCGACATCCGCATAGCCGGCGTCCACGTCGACCACATCGATAACCTGCTTGCCCAAGCGGCTCACGGCGAGGCGTTTGAGCTCCAGCTCGTCACGCACGGGCGGCACGTCGGCGATCAGCTCGCGGGCGGCATCCACGCGAAACTTGGGCTTGGTGGAACGAGCCTGGGCACCGCGGCTCAGCCACGCGAGCTCCTTACGTGCCATGTTGCGACGGCGCTCCTCGGTAACCGCGGCCATGCGGTCGCGTTCCACGCGCTGCAGGATGTAGGCCGAGTAACCGCCCTCGAAGGGGTCGACCTGGCCGTCGTGGACCTCCCACATGCTGGTGCAGACCTCGTCCAAGAACCAACGGTCATGCGTGACCACGAGCATGGCGCCCTGGCCACGCTGCCAGCGGGCCTTTAAGTGACGCGCGAGCCAGTTGATGGTGCGCATGTCCAGGTGGTTGGTGGGCTCGTCGAGCATGAGCACGTCGTAGTCGCCGATCAGCAGGCGCGCGAGGTCCACGCGACGGCGCTGGCCGCCCGAAAGCTCGCCCACCGTGCCCTCCCAGGGCACATCGCTAATAAGGCCGGCCAGAATCTGGCGCGTACGCGGACTCGACGCCCACTCATACTCGGGCGTGTCGCCCACGACGGCATGATGCACGGTGTCGGTATCGACCAGGTTGTCCTTTTGGCCGAGCGGACCGATCGTGGTGCCGCGACGGTGCGTCACGCGCCCGTCATCGGGCTCCAGCGTGCCGGCGAGCACGCTCAGCAGCGTCGACTTGCCGTCGCCGTTTTTGCCGACAATACCAATACGGTCGCCCTCGCCCACGCCGAGCGTCACGCTATCGAAAATATGCTTGGTGGGAAACTCTAGGCTGACGGAATCGCATCCCAAAAGAATCGCCATATGCCCTGCCCCTTCGTAGAAATTCAACGTTGTCCATAATAGCAGCGAAAAGGCGGGCCGCACACGACACAAAAAGGCGGGCCATCTCCCAAAAGAGATGACCCGCCTCTCCAATCAGTCCCGTGGCAACCGTGGCCGCCGCGGGCCTCAAGCATGTCCCGGACTAGGAGAACATGCCGGTGAGGTAATCATTCAGCCGCTTATCCTTGGGCCGTTGGAAAATCTCGTCAGTCTCGTCGTACTCGACCATATCGCCCATGTAGAAGAACGCCGTGCGGTTGGACACACGCGACGCCTGCTCCATGTTGTGCGTCACGATGACGATGGCGCGGTCGGCAACGATCGATGACATCAGGTCCTCGATCGCCAGCGTCGAGATGGGGTCGAGCGCCGAGCAGGGCTCGTCGAACAAGATCACGTCGGGGTTGAGCGCCAGCGTGCGCGCGATGCACATGCGCTGCTGCTGACCGCCCGAAAGCGCATAGGCGCTCTTGTCGAGCTTGTCCTTGACCTCGTCCCACAGCGCCGCGCCGCGCAGGCTCTCCTCGACCATGCGGTCGAGTTCGTCGCGGTCGGTGATGCCGTGGCGCCTAGGCGCAAACGTGATGTTGTCGCGAATGGACTTGCGAAACGGATTGGGCTGCTGGAACACCATGCCAATGGAGCGACGCAACTCGTAGGTGTTCTCGGTCTTGGTGTTCACGTTGCGCCCGCGATAGTTGATCTCGCCCTCCACGCGGCAGCCGCGAATCTCGCGATTCATAAGGTTGAGGCTACGCAAGAAGGTCGACTTACCGCAGCCCGAAGGCCCGATGAGCGCCGTGATCTCGCCCTTGTGAAAGTCGAGCGACGTATTGTGCAGTGCATGGTGGTCGCCATAGTACACGTTGACGTCCTTGGTGGAGAGCACGACCTCGTCGCTCACGGCCTTGCCGCTCACGCGCACGCGCTTCTCGCTCTCCCCCACACTCGATAGAAAGTCCTGGGTGTCGGACGCGGCCGCTTCGGTTGCGGGCGTTGCATTTATCTCGCTCATTCGGCCGTCATCTTCCTTGCCAGTTGCTTGCCCACAATGCGGGCGATTACGTTAAACAGCAGCACGCAAATCATCAGCAGCGCCGCGGTGCCCCAGACGATCTGCTGGGCCTCGGGGCTGCCTTCGCCATAGATCTTGTAGATGTGCACGGCGAGCGACTCGCCGGGGCGGAACACGTTCCAGGCGCAGGTGGGGCTCGACAGGTTAAAGCTCAAGAAGTTCAGGCGAACCGGCGAGCTCATGCCCGAGGTAAAGAGCAGTGCTGCGGCCTCGCCAAACACACGGCCGGCCGAAAGCACGATGCCGGTCACGATAGCGGGCATGGCCTCGGGGATCAGGATGTGCAGCGTGGCCTCCCAGCGAGTGAGGCCCATGGCCAGGCACGCATCGCGCTGGGCCTGCGGCACGTCCTCGAGCGCCTGCTGGATCACGCGCACCAGGATGGGGATGTTGAACATGGTGAGCGCGACGGCGCCGGAGATGATGGAGTACTTCCAGCCCAGCTGCACCGAGAACACCAGAAAGCCGAACATGCCGACGACGATGGAAGGCAGCGAGGACAGCGTCTCGATGGCGGTGGAGGCGATGTCGCGGATGGGTCCGTCCGGCGCGTACTCAACCAAAAAGACCGCGCCACCCAGGCTGATGGGCACCGAGATGATCAGAGTGATCAGCAGCAGGTAGAACGAGTCGAACAGCTGGTAGAGCACGCCGCCCTGCGTTCCGTTGGCGCGCGACGGCTCTGTGAGAAAGCCCGGCTGGAACAGCGTCGAGATGCCCTCGAACAGGATATAGGCCACCATGGAGATGACGATGAGCATGACGATGGCGACGATCGCCGTCAACACGCCCGTGACGAAGCGGTCCTGCTTTTGGACGCGCCCGAGCCTCGCCTCGTCGATGTGGATACGCGTGCTAGCCACGAGCCTTCGCCCCCTTGCGGCCGATAAGGTGGATGATCAGGATGAAGATGAGGCTCATGCCCATCAGCAGCAGGCCGAGTGCCCACAGAACATCATCCTGGGCCGAGCCCTCGGCATAGACCGCCATGGACGTGGTGAGCGTGGTGGTGATAGTGGACGCCGGCGACAGCAGCGACATCGGCATGGCCTCGATGCCGCCGATAACCATGCGCACGGCGAGCGTCTCGCCAAAGGCGCGGGTCATACCCAGGATGACCGCAGTCATGAGCGACGGCATGGCGGACTTGAGCACCACGTGCCAGATGGTCTGCCAGCGGGTGTAGCCCAACGCGAGCGAGCCCTGGCGGTAGCTGTCGGGCACGGCGCGCAGGCCGTCGACCGAAAGCGTGGTCATGGTCGGCAGGATCATGACGGCCAGTACGATGGCACCGGGCAGGATACCCAAGCCCGTGCTCACGTGGAAAACGCTCTTCATAAGGCCGACGACAACGTGAAAGCCGATCAAGCCAAAGACGACCGAGGGAATACCGGTCAAAAGCTCAATAAGCGGCTGAAAGATCTTGGAGCCAAATTTTGGTTGGATCTCGACCGCAAAGATGGCAGAGCCGATGGCGATGGGCAACGCGATGAGCGTGGAGAGCACCATGACCGCAAACGAGGTGACGATCAGGGGCAGGGCGCCGGTGTAGGGCAGGCCGTTTTTAGCCGTGTTGGCCAGGTCCCACTTGGTGCCGGTGAAAAACTCGACGACCGAGACGCCGTCTTTGACAAAAGCCGAGAGGCCCTTTTGGGCGACCATAAAGATGAGCGCGGCAACGACAAGCGTCACGAGCGCTACGCACGCGCCTGTGACGCACAGGCCCACGTTCTCAAGGTCGCGCTTTGGCAGCTGTTTTGCCATTGCAAACCTTTCCGGGGGCGACTACTTATTTAGCGGAGACCTTGCCGCTGGCGTCCTTGACGACCTTCATGGCAGAGACGGGGATGAAGCCCTGCTCCTCGACGAGCTTGCCCTGGACGTCGTCGGAAAGCATGAACTCCAGGAAGGCCTTGGTAGCCTCGTCGGCGTCCTTTGCACAGTACATGTGCTCGGTCGCCCAGATCTTGAAGGAGCCGTCGGTGACATTCTTGCTCTTGGGCTCCACGCCCTCGACCTTGATGGCGTTGAACTTGGAGTCGTCGAAGTGCGAGAAGTCGAGGTAGGAGATGGCGTTGTCGGTGCTGCCCATCTGAGTCTGGACGTCGCCGGACTTGTCGAGCTCGGCGTCGCCCTTAAAGTCGACAGCCTCGTCGCCAAAGACGGCAGCCTCGAAGGTGGCGCGAGTACCGGAGCCGGCCTTGCGGTTGAGGACGACGATCTTGGCGTCGTCGCCGCCGACCTCCTTCCAGTTGGTGATCTGGCCGGAGAAGATGCCCTTGAGCTGCTCGAGGGACAGGTCGTCGACCGTCACGTTCTTGGAGACGACGGGGCCCATGCCCACGACGGCAACCTCGTGGTCGACGAGCTTCTTGACCTGGTCGGCCTCGAGTTTGGTCTCGGCGAAGACGTCGGAGTTGCCGATGGTGACGGTGCCGGCGGCAACAGCGGTCAGGCCCTTGCCCGAACCGTTACCCGAGCCGGAGACGGAGACGTCCGGGTTGGCATCCATGAACTTCTCGGCAGCGGCCTCGACGAGAGCCTGGAACGAGGAGGCGCCGTCGTAGGTCACCTCGCCGGAGACGGACTCGGCAGCAGCGGCGCTACCCTTGTCGGCGGCGTCGGATGCGCCGGAGCCGCCGCAACCAACGAGACCGAGACCGACGATGCTGGCAAGACCACCAGCGAGGCCGAGGAACTGACGACGAGAATAAGCCTGATCGAGCATGATCTTCCTTTCATACATGCGACTCGCGGGCACCCCGCCCGCTTTGCTGTTTGGAAAGATACGGCCCCGACCGGGCAGCGTCCGCGCCAACTACGGTTTCTTACGGGCATTTGATAGACCCTTACCGCAAGCGCAGCACGGCCTTTACAAACGAATAACAAACCCGGCATTTAGCGTGGCGCGCCTTTTACACCAGAGGAAGGTAGTCATTGGAGACAGTCTTGTTTGACTAGTCATTTAAGAACGTCCCCAATGGCTACCTTGGAAACCCCGCAGGTTGAGCATAGGTCAGCGAAAACGCCCCTAAGCGAGCAAGGTGACGTGAAAGAGGAGGGAAGCGTACTTCGGTACGCGACCGACGATTGAACGTCAGATTGCCGCTTAGGGGCGTTTGCAGCGTCGAGCTGTTACGCGGTTTGGTAAAACCGCGTAACCCTAAAGCTCTAATTCATTCAAACGGAGGATCGCAACAATATAGATCTTGAGCGCCTGCTTGAGCTGGTCCTCGTTGGCGCACTCGTTGGGACCGTGCATCTGGCCGCCCCACTCGGGCAGCTCCAGGCCGGTCTCCTCGGGGCCAAACGAGACGGCGCGGGCAAAGTTGCGCGCGTACGTACCGCCGCCCATAGCAAAGGGCTCAGCATGCTTGCCCGTAAACTCGTTATAGGTATCAATAAGCGCCTTCACGGCCGGATCGTCGGCAGACACCGAGAACGGCACCTTAGCGCGACCCAGCTGACACGTCACGCCAAAACGGCCCACGAGCGGGTCGAGCTGCTCGCGGATGGTATCGGCACTCGTACTGTCGGGGAAGCGCACGTCGATGACCTGCTCAATATGGCCATCCGCCACGCGGATGACTCCAGCGTTGCAGGTAAGCGGGCCAAACGCCGGACTCGTCGCATCGATACCTAGGCCGCGGCCATAGGCATCCGCATGCACAAAGGCCAGGAACTTGACGAACTCGTGCTCGGCAGGCGTCAGCAGACGCTCGTCGCGTGCACCAAACGCGTCCTCGGCCTCGCGCAGATACGCCACGATCAGGCCGACGGCGTTGATCGTTCCCTCTGGCATCGAAGCGTGGCCGCCAATACCGTGGGCGAAAATCTGCGCATGCCCGTTATCAAGCGCCGTGATCTCCAGGCGGTCGGCGTTCTCAACGGGCGCCGGCAGCTCATCGGCGGCAATCGCGAGCTCGCAGATGGACTGCGACGGAATGGCGTTGCTCGCCTCGGCACCGCTCCAGGACACAATGCGCCCGCCGTCGATCTTGGGGCTCACAAACGTCGCCCCAAACTGGCCCTTCTCGGCATTGCAGACCGGGAACTCGGCATCGGGCGTAAACAAAAAGTCGGGGTCTGCGTGGTTCTCCAGATAATGGTGAACGTCGGACATGCCCACTTCCTCATCGCAGCCCAGCAGTGCGCGAAAGGTATAGCGCGGCACAATGCCGTGCTTGAGCAGGTAGGCACCGGCGTAGAGCGACAACACCGCCGGACCCTTGTCATCAATCACGCCACGGCCGAGCAGCCATCCCTCGCGACGCTCCATCGCAAACGGGTCGGTGTTCCAGCCGGGGCCGGCGGGCACCACGTCCACGTGGCAGATGGTCGCGAGCTGCTTGTCGCCGCGACCCGGGATATCGGCAATGCCCACATAGCCCTCGTCGTCGCTCGTCTGGTAGCCGAGCTTTTGCGCAATGCCGAGCGCGCAATCGAGCGCATCACGAACCGGGCGGCCAAACGGCGCGCTAGGCTCCGCATCGGCAGCAACGGCTACGGACGGATAACTCACCAGCTGCTCGATATCGGCGACGACATCCTCCCAGACCTCGTCGACATACTCGGTAACGCTCTGCTCCACCTGATTCATGGACTGCCTCCTTACCAATGAGCGACGGGTACGCCCGCCCCTCACATCAAGTGCTTATATAGCGAAAAGTTTAGCAAGCTCGGCCACCGAGTGCACCACTGCATCGGCACCCGCCGCCTCGTGCTCGCCCGGCGCCGCCGCGCCCGAATAGATACCGATGCACGGTACGCCCATTGCGTGCGCGCCCTCCACATCGTTGAAGCGATCGCCGATCATCACGGCATCGCACGCCGTCATACCGAGCTCTGCCAGGGCATCGCGGACCGAATCGGCCTTGGTCTCGCGCCCCTGCAGCGGATTCATGCCAGCCACCGCCTCAAACTGAGAAAGACCCAGCTCATGCACCATGTCGATACACTTCGCCTCCATGCGCGACGTCGCCACGGCCAAGCGCTTGCCCTGGGCGACCAACCCATCCAGCAGCTCGGGGATCCCGTCGAACACGGGATACTCCTCCGGTCCCAGCTCGTCAAAAAAGGCACGGTACTCGTCGGCCACCACAAGCGACTCCTCGCGGGAAAAGCCATAAAAGTCGTGAAAGCTCTTCCACAGGGGCGGCCCGATCATGCGGCGCAGGTCACCCATCTGCGCCTCCGAAAACCCGCGCGCGGCCAACGCCTTGCGCGTCGAGGTCATCACCGCCCGACCCGTATCGGCCACCGTGCCGTCAAAATCGAACAACACAATCGGCCGCTCGCATAGCTGTAATGCCGCCATCGGCATCCCTCTTCCCCAGTTGATGATTTCCACACCGTCACTTCAAACTGTTGACTATTCAACAATTGAACCTAGCAATGTAGAGCAACTCAACTATACTTGTCGCACTTTGCTCTAAGAAGGCGGCGCGCAAGCGCCCCAACGAAAGGTGCAATTATGTCTTTTGCCATCATAACCGACTCCACGTCGGACATCTCCCCCGCCCGCGCTCAAGAACTCGGCATTTACGTGATTCCGCTGCATGTGATTATCGAGGGCGAGGACCTGCTCGACCAGGTACAGATTACCGCCCAGGAGTACGTCGCGCGCATGGCCGGCTCCGAGCAGCTGCCGCACACCTCGCAGCCGAGTGCCGGCGAGTTCAAGGCACTCTTTGACCGCGTGCGTGCTGACGGCCACGACAGCGCGATCTTTATCTCGCTGTGCAGCGAATGGTCCGCCTGCTATTCCAACGCATGCCTGGTCGCCGAGACCCACGAGCTCGACGTGCGCTGCATCGATTCGCGCACTGGCTCGGGCGCCGAGGGCCTGCTGGTGGAGTACGCGCGGGCCATGCGCGAAGATGGCCGCAGCCTGGACGAGACCGAGGCGCAGATCCGCGCGACGCTGCCCGACGCCCACCTGCTGCTGATTCCCCGCACGCTCGAGAATCTCGTTAAGAACGGCCGCGCGCCCAAGCTCGCCGGCCAGCTCACGCAAATGCTCAACATTCGCCTGGCCGTTTCGCCGGAGTGGAAATCGGGCGAGATCAAGGCAATCAAAAAGGGCCGCGGCGCCAAGCGCATCGTCGCCAACACCATGGCAGATTGCCTCGCGTTTTTGGACGAGCACCCGGGCTCAAGCGTGCGCGTGCTCACGACCGGCGCCGCCGAGGAGCAGGAACTTGTCAACGAGGCGCTCGCGGGCCAGGACTACGTAGACGCCGGCACCGGCCCCATCGGCTGCACCATCGCCACCCACGTAGGCGTCGACGCCATCGCCATCAGCTACTGCCCCCGCTACCAGTCCATCCACTAGGGGCACCTTTACCACTCGCGGTGGAATAGGGACTGTTTTTGGCTTATCGGCCGCAAATCAATCCCTATTCCACCGCAACTTAGAAGCAGTTCATTTGGGACGGGGCTAAAAAGACTGATATCAAACGTTTCAGACCAGTCTTTTTAGCCCCGTCCCATTTTAGCTACTCTACATCAGCCCGCTCAGGGCGATGTCGACGGCCTCGTTGAGGTCGTCGGTGATGTGCACCAGCTCCGGATCGAGCGGGCTGATCATACCGGCGTCCATCACCGAACCGTTAAGCCAGTCGAATAGGCCCTGCCAGTACTCGCTGCCTACCAGCACAAGCGGCATACGCTTGACCTTGTGCGTTTGCACCAGCGTGAGCACCTCAAACATCTCGTCGAGCGTGCCAAACCCGCCGGGAAACACAATAGCGCCCGAGCTGTATTTGACGAACATGGTCTTGCGCACAAAGAAGTAGCGGAAGTCCATACCGAGGTTCACGTATTTGTTGAGCCCCTGCTCGTGCGGCAGCTCAATGCCCAAACCAACTGACTTGCCGTTGACGCTCGCCGCTCCCTTGTTGGCCGCTTCCATGATGCCGGGGCCGCCACCGGTGATAACCGCCACGCCGCGCTGGGCAATCTTACGCCCGACGGTGCGCGCCGCCTTGTAGAGCGTATCGGTCTTGGGCGTGCGGGCGCTACCGAAGATGGTCACCGCAGGTCCGAGCTCGGCAAGCGCGCCAAAGCCGTCGACAAACTCGGCCTGGATGCGCAGTACGCGCCACGGATCGGCATGCAACCAGTCGGTCGACTCCTCGGGCGCTAGCAGGTTAGCGTACGTATTGTCCTTAGGAATCATCGGGCCGCGCATGACCACGGGGCCGCGGCGGTACGTCTCGTCGTAGGAAGGCTCGCCCTCGACATTCTCGTTCTTAATCATGGGTACTCCTATCGAGAAAAAGAAAAACGGGCGGGTTCGACGCCATGCGCCAAACACCCGCCCGAACATCAACTATTCGGTATGGTACCCACGATGTATCAAGTGCTTGCAAGCTATCGGTTAGCGGTCGCGCAACCGACGCCGGCGAATGCGATGCCCGGCGACGGCTGCGCGCGGTCGATTGGCACGCGGTCTCGACATCGCGCGAGTGCCTGCAAGCGCCCGCGCCGCCCTTAGTAATCCACCGCGGCAGGGCTATTCATCCAATCGCTCACGAATGCACCATAGCGACCCTCGATAATGGCCTGGCGAGCACGCTGCATAAGGTTGAGCAGGTAGTAGATGTTGTGCATCGAAAGCAGGATGCCGCCGAGCATCTCCTTCTGCGTGACCATGTGGCGAATGAGCGCGCGGCTGTAGCCGCCCGTGCACACCGGGCAGGTGCAGGTGGGATCGATGGGACCGTCGTCGTGCGCAAAGCGCGCGTTGCGGAAGTTGAGGCGACCCTCGCTCGAAAACGCCGTGCCCATGCGGCCGGTGCGCGTCGGCAACACGCAGTCGAACATGTCGATGCCCACGCCAACGCCGCGCACGAGCGTGGTAGGGTTGCCGACGCCCATGAGGTAGCGCGGCTTGTGCTTAGGCATGTACTCGGAAACCAGCGGTGCCAGCGTCTCAAACATAGTCTCGTGGTCCTCGCCCACCGAGTAGCCGCCGATGCCGTAGCCCGGGAAGTCGCCGCACTCCTCCAGATGGCGCAGCGAGCGCAGGCGCAGGTCCAGATGCATGCCACCCTGGACGATGCCAAAGAGTGCCTGGTCATCGCGGGTGTGAGCCTTGTAGCAGCGCTCGGCCCACATGCTCGACAGCTCCACCGCGCGCTCGACGTAGGCGCGCGTGGCAGGATAGCCGGGGCACTGGTCGAGCTGCATGCAGATGTCGGAACCGAGCTTCATGGCGATTTCCATGTTGTCCTCGGGCGTCCAGAACACGTGGCGGCCGTCGTAGTCATTGACGATAAAGCGCACGCCCTCATCGGTGAGCTTAACGGCGTCGTTATGGCTGAAGACCTGGAATCCGCCCGAGTCGGTGAGGATGGGGCCGTGCCAGTTCATGAACTTGTGCAGTCCACCCAGCTCGGCGATGGTGTCCTCGCCAGGGCGCATGGACAGGTGATAGGTATTGGCAAGCACGATCTGGGCGCCGAGCTGCTTGACGGTCTCGGTGGGAATACCCTTGACGTTTGCCTTGGTGCCCACGGGCATAAAGATCGGCGTCTCGATGTCGCCGTGCGGGGTATGCAGCACGCCGGCACGCGCGTGCGTGGTCGGGTCCTCGGCGATCAGGTCGAATTTAAAGAGGCTCTGGTCCATAAACTGGAACTCCTTGGTTGCGGTTCATACGCAGACCATTATACGGGCAACCAGCAAACCGCACCGACTCGACAGAAACTGGTGAAAAGAGGTCATAGTCGTTGAGGACGCTCTTAAACGACTACATCCAACAGCCAAGGTAACGACGATGCTCTGGCAACGTCAGACACTATGACCCAATCCGAAGGCACGGAAACGACAGGAGCCCCCGCTCGTGACCGCGGGTCGGGGCTGCGACAATGTTGTTGAAGTGCCAGAGGCGC